>JAOXSF010000122.1 GCA_025800125.1 Marinobacterium sp. | reverse complement strand
GTTGCAGCGTCGTTTCCGGCGTTGCCCCTGAGAACGGAGGCGTATTCTACGCATCTGATCGCGGGCGTCAACATGCTTTTATAAGAAAGTTATAGTTCTATCTAAATTTCTTTTAGATAACTACGCTGATCAACAGGCACCAATTAAACAGAACCAGCCGACACAATAAAAAAACATATATAACCCCAAGATCATTCAAAATAATTATGCAAAATTTCAGATACAAAAATGTATGGTTCCCCTCAGTGTTGCAAGCAATATGTGCGATGCTGAGGGTGGCCTACGCTAATGTATTCAGAGTTTCGATAGCAGACTAGCCTGCCGCTCCACGATGAATATCCGCGCCAGATAGTCCTCAAAAAGCTTATAACCTTTGACAGCTGTTTTTTGTGACAGGTTTTCTATCCGGGCGGTTGACCCGCTTTCAACATCAAAAACATCACCTGCAAACCCGGCTAAACCTTGTGTGCATCAAATGGCGTCATCGTCTGGAGCACTGCCCAAGCAATACACGCCAGTTTGTTGGCCAAAGGAACCACGACAACAGAGCGTTCACAGGTGCTTGTTACCACGCTTGCTGGTGTCCAGTAGTCCTAGCTTACCACCCGTACTATGCTGCCGGGATACCAATCCGAGCCAGGCCGCCATGTCGCGCCCACTACTGAAAGCCTCTGCATTACCAACTTCCATGACGGTCTGACTAGCGATCATATCGCCAATGCCCGGCATGGTTTTCAGCAGACAGCAAGGCCCATCCGGTTCCATCTGCTGCTGAATCTTGCGATCCTGAATCGCTGGTCATTGATATAAAGGTAGTGCTCACAGGCTTCATGCAGCCCCTGCAGAAGGCCGCTCGGCAGCTCAACACCTTTCTGAGCTCCAAGTCAGGAGAACAGCTGCTTCATGGTCGAACACCCTTTGGGCAGTGGCAGACCAAACTCCAGCAGAAAAGCGCAGATACGACACATACATGCAGTACGCTCGGCTACGCGTAAACGCTGACAGACCGCCATGACCTGACTGGACATCGACTTCACCGGCACAAAACGCATATCAGGGCGCGTGCTCGCTTCAACAGTGGCCGCTGCATCAATAAAATCATTCTTGTTGCCCTGCACATAGGGCCTGACATATTGCGGAGAGATCAATCGAGCCTGATGTCCTGATTGCTGGCACTTGCGCGCAAACCAATGTGCACCACCACAGGATTCAAAGGCGACAGTACAAGCAGGCAGCTGAGCAAAGTATTCGAGTAGTTTGCGGCGGGTGAAATGCTTACGCAAGGTATTGGCATCGCTGTCATCACGACCTACAACGTGAAAGGATGACTTGCCTGAATCGATACCAAGGATTTTGATAGTAGACATGAGATGATCCTCTTCTGTGTTCCACACCAAAACTTAGGCCTCGGTGGGAGGAGAACCATCTCATTAAGGCAGCCGTTGGCTGCCTTTTCAGGTACCAAACAGAATCGCTATTAACGACCCAGTTTGCTACGAATCTGCTGCAGGGTACGCAGTTGAGCAGTTGCTTCAGCTAACTGAGCGGCGGCACGGGAGTAATCCATTTCGCTGCTCTGATCAGCCATCGCCTGCTCAGCGTGTTTCTGCGCTTCCTGAGCTGATGCTTCATTGAGGTCCGTTGCACGCAGTGCAGTGTCGGCCAAGATCGAAATCTTGTGGGCCTGAACCTCAAAGAAGCCGCCGGATACGTAGAAAATATCCTGCTCGCCGCCCTGCTTACGCAGTTCGACAGGGCCTGGTTTCAGTTCCGTCAGAAGCGGAGCGTGACCCGGGTAGATACCCAGGTCACCCAGGCTACCTGTTACCGATACGAACTCGATCAGGCCGGAGAAGATCTCTTCTTCAGCGCTCACGATGTCGCAATGAACAGTCATAGCCATGTCAATTACCTCTTAAAGGTGTGAGTCCGCAAAGAACAATTACATGTTCTGTGCTTTCTCTACCGCTTCTTCGATACCGCCAACCATGTAGAACGCCTGCTCTGGCAGTTCGTCGTATTCACCGTCCAGGATACCTTTGAAGCCACGGATGGTGTCTTTCAGAGATACGTATTTACCCGGGGAACCAGTGAATACTTCTGCTACGAAGAATGGCTGGGACAGGAAGCGCTGGATCTTACGTGCGCGGCCTACAACCTGCTTATCTTCTTCAGACAGCTCGTCCATACCCAGGATGGCGATGATGTCTTTCAGCTCTTTGTAGCGCTGCAGTACACCCTGAACGTTACGCGCGATGTCGTAATGTTCCTGACCGATTACCAGTGGGTCCAGCTGACGGGAGCTGGAATCCAGTGGGTCGATCGCAGGGTAGATACCCAGTTCCGCAATCTGACGGGACAGTACCACTGTCGCATCAAGGTGGGAGAAGGTAGTCGCTGGAGACGGGTCAGTCAGGTCATCCGCCGGTACGTATACCGCCTGGATGGACGTGATGGAACCAGTCTTGGTAGAGGTGATACGCTCCTGCAGAACGCCCATCTCTTCCGCCAGTGTTGGCTGGTAACCTACTGCAGATGGCATACGACCCAGCAGTGCAGATACTTCCGTACCCGCCAGGGTGTAACGGTAGATGTTATCTACGAACAGCAGTACGTCACGACCTTCGTCACGGAACTTCTCTGCCATAGTCAGGCCGGTCAGCGCTACACGCAGACGGTTACCTGGTGGTTCGTTCATCTGACCGTATACCAGAGATACTTTGTCCAGTACGTTGGACTCTTTCATCTCGTAGTAGAAGTCGTTACCTTCACGTGTACGCTCACCTACGCCAGCGAATACGGAGAAGCCGGAGTGCTCGATCGCGATGTTACGGATCAGCTCCATCATGTTAACGGTTTTACCTACACCGGCACCACCGAACAGACCAACCTTACCACCTTTCGCAAACGGGCATACCAGGTCGATTACCTTGATACCTGTTTCCAGCAGCTCGTTAGAAGCTGACTGCTCTGCGTAGGAAGGTGCTTTACGGTGAATCGGCATACGCTCTTCTTCACCGATATCACCACACTCATCGATCGGGTTACCCAGCACGTCCATGATACGGCCCAGGGTAGCAGTACCTACAGGTACGGATACCGGAGCGCCAGTATTTTCAACGTCCAGACCACGGCTCACACCTTCGGTCTGACCCATCGCGATTGCACGTACAACACCGTCACCCAGCTGCTGCTGAACTTCGAGTGTCAGACCGGTTTTGCCAACCGTCAGTGCGTCGTAAACCTTCGGTACAGTGTCACGTGGGAATTCCACGTCGACTACCGCGCCGATAATCTGAACAATACGTCCGCTACTCATGTTCGGATCCTCTATAACTTTTTAGCCTGAAAAAACTGTCTTAAACAGCAGCAGCACCGCTCACGATCTCGGAAATTTCCTGAGTAATCGCGGCCTGACGAGCTTTGTTGTAAACCATCTGCAGCTCATCAATCAGGTTGCCAGCGTTGTCTGTTGCGTTCTTCATCGCCAGCATTCGTGCTGCCTGTTCACAGGCATTGTTCTCAACCACAGCCTGGTAAACCAGAGACTCTACGTAACGTACCAGCAAGCCGTTCAACAGCTCTTTGGCATCTGGCTCGTAGATGTAGTCCCAGTGGTGGTTAAGACGTTCATCATCGTCTTCTGCCTTCAGCGGCAGGACCTGCTCAACGCTTGGCTTCTGGGTCATCGTATTTACAAATTCGTTGGAAACAACGTAGATACGATCCAGTTTGCCTTCGTCGTAGGCGTCCAGCATCACTTTTACGGCACCGATCAGGTCAGCAACTTCAGGGGCATCGCCCAGCTGAGTTTTTGCTGCCACCACGTTGCCGCCAAAGTTCTTGAAGAAGCTGACTGCCTTGGAACCCAGTGCACAAACGTCAACTTCAACGTTCTTGCTCTGGTACTCCTGCATGCTTGTCAGCGCAGCTTTGAATACGTTGATGTTCAGACCGCCACACAGGCCACGGTCAGAAGATACAACGACGAAGCCAACGCGCTTGACATCGCGCTCCTGCAAGTACAGATGCTTATATTCAGGATTGGACTTGGCCAGGTGCTGAATTACGCCACGGATACTCCGGGCGTACGGGCGAGACGACTGCATGCGATCCTGGGCACGGCGCATTTTAGATGCAGCAACCATTTCCATGGCGCTGGTAATCTTACGCGTACTACCGATACTCGCAATCTGCGTTTTAATCTCTTTTCCGACTGCCATAGTTCCGCCTATTTAACCTTAACTCAGTATCAGGCCTGTGCGACTACGTCAGCACAGGCCGGGCACTCAACGAGCGCTGTTACCAGGTTTGAGTAGACTTGAACTTTTCGATGCCGGCTTTGAATTCTGCAGCGATGTCGTCACCGTAGGTGCCAGACTCGTTGATCTTCGCCATCAGAGCAGCGTGTTCGCTGTTGAAGTACGCGATCAGGGCCGCTTCAAAGTCCAGGATCTTGTTCAGATCTACGTCGTTCAGGTAACCTTCGTTGGCAGCGTACAGGCTCAGACCCATGTCAGCTACGGACATTGGAGAGTACTGTTTCTGCTTCATCAGTTCGGTTACGCGCTGACCATGTTCCAGCTGAGCACGTGTAGCGTCATCCAGGTCGGATGCGAACTGCGCGAACGCAGCCAGTTCACGGTACTGAGCCAGAGCCAGACGAACACCACCACCCAGTTTCTTGATGATCTTGGTCTGGGCTGCACCACCTACACGGGATACAGACAGACCGGCGTTGATCGCTGGACGGATACCGGCGTTAAACAGATCCGTTTCCAGGAAGATCTGACCATCGGTGATGGAGATTACGTTGGTTGGTACGAACGCGGATACGTCACCACCCTGAGTCTCGATCACAGGCAGTGCAGTCAGGGAACCAGTTTTGCCCTTAACTTCACCGTTAGTGAACTTCTCAACGTAGTCAGCGTTTACGCGGGATGCACGTTCCAGCAGGCGGGAGTGCAGGTAGAATACGTCACCCGGGTATGCTTCACGGCCCGGTGGGCGGCGCAGCAGCAGGGAGATCTGACGGTAAGCCCATGCCTGTTTGGTCAGGTCATCGAATACGATCAGAGCGTCTTCGCCTCGGTCACGGAAGTATTCACCCATTGCACAACCAGCGTATGGCGCCAGGAACTGCATCGCTGCAGGATCTGCGGCACCCGCAGCAACAACGATGGTGTGATCCATCGCGCCGTGCTCTTCCAGCTTACGTACTACGTTGGAGATAGTGGACTGTTTCTGTCCAATCGCCACGTAGATACATTTAACGCCAGTACCTTTCTGGTTGATGATAGCGTCAATCGCGATCGCAGACTTACCAGTCTGACGGTCACCGATGATCAGCTCACGCTGGCCACGGCCGATTGGTACCATTGCGTCGATAGATTTCAGACCAGTCTGTACTGGCTGGTCTACGGACTGACGTTCGATTACACCAGGTGCAACCTTTTCAACAGCGTCGGTCAGCTGGGTTTCAATCGGGCCTTTGCCATCGATTGCGTTACCCAGACCGTCTACTACGCGGCCCAGCAGTTCAGGGCCAACAGGTACTTCCAGGATACGACCGGTACATTTGGCGGTCATACCTTCTACCAGATCCTGGTAGTCACCCAGTACCACAGCACCTACGGAGTCACGCTCCAGGTTCAGTGCCATACCGTAAACGCCGCCAGGGAATTCGATCATTTCCCCGTACATTGCGTCAGCCAGGCCGTGGATCAGGATGATACCATCGGATACGCTGACGATAGTGCCCTCATTACGGGCTTCAGAAGACACATCCAGTTTTTCGATGCGCTTCTTGAGAATCTCGCTGATCTCAGATGGATTCAGTTGCTGCATGTTTATTCCTCACACTCAGGAATTCATCGCTTCGGCCAGTTTCGCGATACGCGCGCGAACAGAGCCATCGATTACCAGGTCTTCAGTGCGGATCACCACACCACCGAGGATGCTTGCATCCGTTTCGGCAGTCAGGTTTACCTCACGACCCAGCTTTTTGCCGAGCGCCTGAGTCAGTTTCTGTTGCTGCTGTTCAGTCAGGTCGAAAGCGGTGGTCACATTCAGTTCAACAGACTGATTCTGATTGGCTTTCAACGCTTCGAACTGCGCAAAGATTTCCGGGAGCAGAGCCAGACGGTTATTTTCTGCCAGCAGGGAAACAAAGTTCTTACCTGCATCGTCCAGATGCTGTTCAGCAACAGCAATAACCAGTTCAGCTTTCTGCTCGCTAGTCAGAGCAGGGTTACCCAGCACAAGAGTCATCTCGCTGTCCTGTGCCGCTTGCGCGGCAACGGACAACATGGAAGACCACTGATCGAGGTTGCCCTTATCCAGCGCGTACTCGAAAGCAGCTTTGGTATAAGGCCGTGCGACTGTATTAAGTTCAGCCATCGTAAACCTCGCTTAAAGCTCAGCAGCCAGCTTATCAACCAGCTGTGCGTGGGCTTTCTCGTCAATAGAGGCTTCCAGGATCTTTTCAGCACCTGCTACAGCCAGCGCAGCAACTTGTGCACGCAGCGCTTCCTTAGCACGGTTCGCTTCCTGTTCGATTTCAGCCTGAGCTGCCGCTTTTACGCGGTTGGCTTCTTCCGTCGCCTGCTCTTTTGCTTCATCGATGATCTGGTTAGCCCGCTTATTGGCCTGTTCAATGATGGCGGCCGCCTGCTCCTTGCTTTCACGCATGTTGGAAGCGGCTTTCTCTTTTGCCAGCTCCAGGTCACGTGCAGCACGTTCAGCAGCGTCCAGACCTTCCGCAATCTTCTTCTTGCGCTCTGCCAGTGCAGCCGTAATCGGTGGCCACACATACTTCATGCAGAAGTGAACAAAAATAGCGAATGCGATGGCCTGACCAAAGATGGTGAGATTGATATTCACGCCATTACCTCTCGCGGTTGTCCTAAAAAGTAGTTACCCATTAATGGGTTGAAAACAGGTCTACTTATTAGCCGGCAACAGCGAACAGTACGTACAGACCCAGACCTACGCCGATCATTGGAACCGCGTCAACCAGACCCATTACGATGAAGAACTGAGTACGCAGCAGAGGGATCAGTTCAGGCTGGCGCGCAGCACCTTCCAGGAACTTACCACCCAGGATACCGATACCTACGGCAGCACCTACCGCACCCAGACCCATCATCAGCGCACCAGCGATGTACAGCAATGCCATTTCCATCAGATTATCTCCGCAAAATTTTCAATGGTTAAATTTAAAGTTAAATCAAAGCTAAATTCAGTTATACGCGCGTTTAGTGGCTGTCATGTGCCATGGCCAGGTAGACGATTGTCAGAACCATGAAGATGAACGCCTGCAGCGTGATAACCAGAATATGGAAGATTGCCCAAGGTACAGACAGTACCCACTGTGCCCAGAATGGCAGCAGCGCAATCAGGATGAAAATCATCTCACCCGCATACATGTTACCGAACAGTCGCAGAGCCAGAGAAATTGGCTTGGCCAGCAGGCCTACGACTTCAAGGAACAGATTAAACGGCAGCAACCATTTGCCCAGAGGCTGCAGAGACAGTTCGGCCAAGAAACCCTTAACGCCTTTCTGCTGAATGCTGTAGTAGATGATCAGACCAAATACGGCCAGCGCCATACCTGCCGTTGCATTAACGTCAGTGGTAGGAACCACTTTCAGGTAGGAAACGCCCATTTCGGCTGCAATGAACGGCAGCCAGTCAACCGGGATCAGGTCCATCAGGTTCATCAGGAAAATCCACACAAAAATAGTCAGTGCCAGTGGAGCCACCAGCGCGTTCTTGTAGTGGAAAACACTCTTCACGTTCTCATCGACGAAATCGACGATGGTTTCGATGAAGTTCTGTGTGTTGCCCGGAACCCCGGACGTTGCAGTCTTGGCAACCTTGTTGAATAACCACAGGAAAAACAGACCCAGGCCAACAGAGAACACCATAGTGTCCACATTGATAGCCCAGAACCCCATTTCAGCTGCTTCCTGCGCACCATGCGCAAAGCCCCAGCCATTTTCCGGGTGGTTACCAAACGTCAGATTGGTAAGGTGGTGGGATATGTATTCTGAGGATGTGACAGTTCCGCTAGCCATTCTCAGTTTCTCTCGTTCAAAGTTTCTGGAACCGGTTATTCAGCGCTATCTGTGCAACCCAACCTGTGAGATGCAACAGAATATAAGTGCCAAATAGGGAAAATGGGCTAAGCGGACGCACCAGCATAAAAACAGCTGCAAACAGCAACGCCGTCATTCCCATTTTCCATATTTCACTTACATACATCTGCGCCAGAACTCGGCGAGCCGTATCGCCCCGACGGTGCTGTAACGCACGACCGGCAAAATAGACGTTTGGAACAAGATAGATAAAACCTGCCGCCAGAGCGGACACCCCTGCCTGCTGACCAGCAATCAACCAGCATAGTGTACTAACAAGCACAGTCAAACCGGCCTGAATCATATAGACCCGGTAAACCCGCGCTTTTACTCGACGACTATGAGCCCCCTGCATTTTTTTTTGGCTCATACTCTTCTTACCCCAAACCCCTGCTGCCTGACATAAGTCGACCTGCGTTTTTGTCAGCGTGCAGATTATATGGAGTTCATTGCACCGCATCAACCAGAGATATTATCGTTTGCACTAACGTCGTACAGTATTTTCAACAGTTTGTTCTGTATGAGCGACAGTCAGATGACAATACTCCTGATAAATCAACGAGTTCACACAGGTGTTCATGTATCTGTCAGTTCAGCTGCTGCAGCAGCTTTTCCAGTGCAGCTGGTGAATCATACGCCAAAACAATGTGCCCCTGCCCCTTGGCACCAGTTTTTATACTGACCCGAGTTTTATATTTTTCCGACAATAGACTGGCATGCTTTTTCAGGACTGCACTATCAGCTGCGGTGCGGTGTGTCATCGCAGAGACATCTGTACTTTCAGGGGAATCTGATAACAGTATCTGACGGACCCGGTGTTCAAGCTCACGTACCGTCATCTTCTGCTGTATGGCTTCTTCTGCCAAGCGAGCCTGCTGCAAGGTACCAAGCGGTAGCAGAGTACGTGCATGCCCCATTTCAAGTACCCCTTCCTCCAATAGCACCTGTACCTCAGGGGTCAGTTTCAACAGACGCAGCAGGTTAGCAACCGCAGAACGTGATTTACCCACCGCTTCGGCAACCTGCAGCTGAGTTAACCCACCATCACGCTGTAAACGCCCCAGCGCCTGCGCTTCTTCAATCGGGTTCAGGTTTTCGCGCTGGATATTTTCGATCAGTGCCATAATCGTGGCGTCCGCATCGGACACATCCCGAATTACAACAGGGATCAGCTCCAAACCAGCCTGCTGACAGGCGCGCCAGCGTCGTTCTCCTGCAATAATCTGATATTGGCCAGCCTCAGCTGGACGTACTACAACCGGCTGCATCAATCCCTGTTGTCGGATTGAATCTGCCAGCTCTGCCAGCGTATCTGTATCCATCACCCGTCGAGGCTGCCACGGACCGGGTATCAGCAGCTGTGCATGAAGTTGCTGGAATTGGCTGTAATCACGATTGCCAGCCTCTGCCGCTACAGACACAGCACCGCCGGCTAACAACGCATCCAGCCCTTTACCCAGTCCTCGCTTTTTTACGCCAGCGGATCTGACAGGTGCATTTTTTTCCATTTTTTCCTCTACTGACATGTATCAACCCCCTCAGGTTGTAGCTGACCAGTCTTTGCAGTGCGTCGAATCAGTTCACCTGCAAGAGAGAGATAAGCCATAGCCCCCCGGGATTTTCGATCATAAAACAGTGCTGGCAAACCATGACTGGGCGCTTCAGCAAGCCTGACATTGCGAGGAATGACCGTGCGATAGACTCGATCACCAAAGTACTCCGTCAGGTGGGAAGATACATCCCGGGTCAGACTCATACGTGGGTCAAACATGGTGCGAAGAATACCTTCGATCTGCAATTGCGGGTTAAGGCGCTGGCGAATTCGTTCAATGGTTCCCATCAACGCAGAAATACCTTCCAGTGCGTAATACTCGCATTGCATCGGAATAATGACACCACTGGACGCAGATAGTGCATTGACTGTCAACAGACTGAGTGAAGGCGGGTTATCAATCAGGATGTAATCATACTGATCAGTGATCTCGGCCAGTGCCATTTTCAGACGAAATTCTCGTCGGGGCAGCTGCAATAACTCCACCTCTGCCGCGGTCAGATCCCCATTGGCTGCCAGCAGATCAAAGCCGACAGGGAGGTTGCGAATCATTGCTTCATGAATTGAAGCTGCTCCTGTCAACAGTTCATACACGGAATACTCCAGTGTATGCTTATCCACACCACAGCCCATGGTGGCATTTCCCTGCGGATCCAGATCAACCATCAGCACCCGTTTCTTTGTCGCTGCCAGCGACGCCGCGAGGTTAACACAGGTGGTAGTTTTGCCCACCCCGCCTTTCTGATTGGTAATGGTCAGAATCCGCGTCACGTTCAGCTTCTCCCCAGCATCAGCAGGTGGCGCTCTCCTTCGGTTCCCGGCACCTGCAGACGATAGCATTCTCTGAGTTCATAACCAGCCGGCAGAACAGCCAGTTCGGCCTCAGGATACAGTCCTTTCATGGCAAGAAAAATACCATCATCACGACACAGTGCTGCGCACCAGGTAATCATATCCTCCAGTGAGGCAAAAGCACGGGAAATCACCTGACCTGCAGGCGCTACCACAGACGTTTCAACTCGACCATGCTCAACACTGAGATTCTCCAGCTTCAGTTGAGCCTTAACCTGCAACTGAAAGCGGGTCTTCTTGCCGTTACTATCCATTGTGATTACATCAATTGCCGGCTTGCAGATGGCCACTGGTATACCGGGCAAGCCTGGCCCGCTGCCAACATCAATCAATCGCTCATCACGGATATAGGGCAGGATACTCAGGCTATCAAGCAGATGACGATCTATCATCTCCAGCGGATCACGCACGGCGGTCAGATTGTAAGCCCTGTTCCATTTAATCAGCATTGCCAGATAGGCCAGCAACTGCTCAACCATCTGATCAGTCAGGTTCAACGCCATGGCATCAATACCACTGAGTAGACGATCACGATACTGCACTTCCATCAGTTACGGCCTCCTGAAGTCAACTTACTATCCAGTTTGTCCGGTGCGGAATGGTGCCCGGATGAAACATTCTTACCTGATTTTTCTGCTAGCTGGCGTTTTTTGATGTACACCAGCAACAGCGAGATTGCTGCCGGTGTCATCCCCTGGATACGGGACGCCTGAGCGATAGTAACTGGACGCACTTCCAGCAGTTTGGCTTTCAGCTCATTGGACAGGCCACCGACCTGCTCATAGTCGAAATCGTCTGGCAGGAGCGTATTTTCCTGGCGGCGCATCTGGGCAATCTCATCTTTCTGGCGGTCGATATAACCGGCATACTTGAGCTGAATTTCCACCTGCTCAGCCACCTGAAGGTTATCCACAGCCTCATCCTTGAGGCCAGCCACGTCCGCATATGTCAACTCTGGCCGGCGGATCAGATCTGCCAGACTGTACTCACGGCTGAGCGGGCTGCTCAGTTTTGGCGCCAGCTGTGCCGCCTGATCAGAACCAGCCTGTATCCAGGTCCCTTTCAGGCGCTGCTGTTCCTGCTCGATCGCTTCGCGTTTTTCACAGAACGCCTGCCAGCGCTCATCATCCACCAGTCCCAGCTCCCGCCCCTTTTCAGTCAGGCGCAGATCAGCATTGTCTTCTCGCAGAATCAGACGATATTCGGCCCGGCTGGTGAACATACGGTAAGGTTCTGAGGTACCCAGGGTGATCAGATCATCCACTAGCACCCCGATATAGGCTTCATCACGGCGTGGATACCACTGCTCTTGGTCCTGTGCCCGCAAGGCAGCATTAAGACCAGCCAGCAAACCCTGAGCACCTGCTTCTTCATAACCGGTAGTGCCATTGATCTGACCGGCAAAGTAGAGACCGTTGATAACTTTTGTTTCCAGTGTGCGCTTCAGATCCTGGGGGTTGAAATAATCATACTCAATGGCATAACCAGGCCGGGTGATATGTGCATTTTCGAACCCCCTGATGGAGCGCACAGCAGCCAGCTGGATATCAAACGGCAAGCTGGTAGAGATACCGTTGGGATAGAGTTCATGGGTCGTCAGTCCTTCCGGTTCGACAAAGACCTGGTGGCTTGTTTTGTCGGCAAAGCGCATGATTTTGTCTTCCACCGATGGGCAGTAACGGGGGCCAACCCCGTCGATAACACCCGTATACATGGGCGAGCGATCCAGACCACTACGCAAAATTTCGTGGGTGTGCTCATTAGTATGAGTGATATAGCAGCTGATCTGACGTGGTTGTTCAGCAGCGGTTCCCATAAACGACATCCGTGGTGTTGGCAGATCTCCCGGTTGTTCCTGCATCAGCGAGAAATCAACACTACGGGCATCAATGCGTGGTGGCGTACCGGTCTTCAGCCGGTCAACCCGTAGTGGCAGTTCACGCAGACGGTCTGCCAGAGCGATAGAGGGCGGATCACCAGCACGACCACCGGCATGATTCTCCAGCCCGATATGAATACGTCCGCCCAGGAAAGTTCCCACGGTCAGTACCACTGAAGGGGCATGGAAACGGATACCCGTCTGTGTAATAACGCCCTGGACTGTATCACCTTCGACAATCAGATCATCTGCTGACTGCTGGAAGATCATCAGGTTGGGCTGGTTCTCCAGTATTTCACGGATAGCAGCTTTGTAGAGCACCCGATCTGCCTGAGCACGGGTCGCACGTACCGCCGGACCTTTACGGGAATTCAGAGTACGGAACTGAATTCCACCACGGTCTGTTGCCCTGGCCATAGCACCATCCAGTGCATCAATCTCCTTGACCAGGTGGCTTTTGCCAATACCGCCGATGGCCGGATTACAGGACATCTGTCCCAGCGTTTCGATGTTGTGAGTCAGTAGCAATGTCTGAGTACCACGTCGTGCAGCTGCCAGTGCCGCTTCAGTACCGGCATGACCACCACCAATCACGATGACATCAAAGCGGGTCGGGTAATCCACGTCTGTTGTACCTCATTACAGATAGATGTATCTGCCAGGCAGAACTGTTTATTGAGGATGCCTGGCAAAAGAGATGAAGCACGACAGTATACCTGCTTTGTGAATTCCCTGGAGGTCTGAATTCCCATGTTAATGAAGAGGGGGCAGCTATTGATCTGACAATTGTGAACTTCTTTTTCCGGGACATAACTAGAAAAACAGTATAGATATATAAAAAGACTTTTATTTTGATGATTATATTTAAGTCTCCTCTATTCTGTTATTAACTATAAAAAATTTATATTTTTCATATATTTATGATTGAGAAAAGGTTGTCTGTGGGCTGTTCTGAAGTTGCTCACAACCCCCCTGACTGGTTGTGTATAAAGTGGCATGTTATGCACAGCTGTAATAGGTAACGGAAAAACCACACTGTTATACGTCCCAGATACACAGCTGTAACACAGGCTGATGTGGGTAAAATATCATTGCTCTGTTCAGGTTGATCAGCGCTGTATGATGATCAGCCGAATATCTGGGAATCCGGGGTAAAACTCTATAAACCGCATCCCGTGTGATATGAATCCTGGTATGATGCGCTGAGTGCGCTGGCGTTGTGCCGCCGGTAGCAGCAGAACAACCTAGCAAGCAGAAGGAGAATACCCGGTGAGAGCCTGTATCACGATTGTGGTGGCTGCAGTCCTGCTGGTGGGATGCCAGTCATTACAACCACAACCGAAAAAGAAACCGCTTAGCCCGAAACAGGCAGCCGCCATGGACCCGTACAGGCAGATACTGACTGCGGGGCCGTTTGAAATGGACTTGAAAACTCCCGGGCCTGGTCAGCGCGCGCTGCTACGTATCTATATGGATATGCGTCCTGATATCAGTGCTGATCCACGGCGTCAGGGCTTGGCTTGGCGGCTGTTCCGGCAGGATAATGGCAGCTTTTATGCTCACTTTCCCTGTGTTCGCAATTTTCAGAGTGGGGTTTGTGATCAACGTTACAGGGGACGCCAGCGCTATGCGACTGAACAGGCTGAAGCGGTTGCGCAGATGCTGGATCAGCTGAAACGCCAGCGCCATGCGACGACGCTGGAGATCGTTGCTATTGGTGGAGCGGCCCCCCTGATGCTGAAAGCTGCTGCGCTGGGCGGAGATGTAGATCATTTGCATACTGTCGATGGTATTCTGTCTCCTGCAATTCAGGCACGTCAGCAGGGACAGGCTGCGCCTGTAACCTCTGATCCATTAATCTATTACCGTCAGCTACGTGAACAACCGCAGACTCACTGGATTTCAGCGGCAAGTGGCGAAGCTCAGGAAGCACTGGCACAGGAATATAAGGACACATTGAAGCAGAGTACCTGTGTCCGTCTGCGTATTGCCAGTTCAGTGAAACAGGTGGGTGACTGGCTGGCTGTCTGGCCACAATTGAAAAATGATCGTTTCCATTGCCGCAGTTGATGCTTTGCCTGGATAAGCGCTGGATCGAACTGTGGAAAAAACTGAACAAGATATGAAAAGAGGGCCTGAAGTTATCTGCAGGCCCTCTTTTTATAGGATTCTGTAAACCAGTTACCCTGTGGGTAAAGCTATGACTCTGAGTATACGTTTGTCAGAGAGTGATGCCCTGCTGTTGTAACCACTGCTTCAGCTGAGGTAGTGGCACAGCACCACTAAGGCGGTCGATTTCGCGGCCGTTGCGGAACAGAATCAGTGTCGGAATTGAGCGGATCTGCCATTGAGTGGCGATACCCTGTTCTGCTTCCGTGTCCAGCTTGGCCAGGCGTAACTTCGGTTCGAACTGTGTTGCGGCCATATTAAAGATCGGGGCAAATTGTTGGCAAGGGCCACACCAGCTGGCCCAGCAGTCCACCAGCACAGGAATATCATTGCTGTTTAGCAGGCCGTTCAGGTTGGCTGCTGTAACTGGCTGAGGTTTTCCGATAAACAGGGCGTTTTTACAGCGGCCGCATACGGGGTCATCACCCAGACGTTCTTCCGGCACCCGGTTGGTAACAGCGCAATGTGGACAACTCAGGTTGATATTCATATGAGCCTCGTTATTTGCCAATACAGAATGAACTGAATATTCGGCCCAGCAGATCATCACTGGTAAATTCTCCGGTGATCTCGCTCAGAACCTGCTGGGCCTGACGCAGATCTTCAGCCAGCAGTTCACCTGCGCCATTGTATAGCAGTTGCTGGTGGCCGGTCTGTAGCAGCTCATGGGCACGCTCCAGTGCTTCCAGATGGCGCCGGCGTGCCATAAAGCCGCCTTCAGTGGTACTGGCATAGCCCATACAGGTTTTCAGATGCTCACGCAGCAATTCCACACCTTCACCGGCCTTCGCACTAAGGCTGATCAGGCTGTAGTGGTCATGTTGTTCAAAACCGATGCTATCGCCACTGAGGTCTGCTTTATTACGGATAACTGTCACCTTGTCTGGTTCTGGTAGCCTGTGGATAAAATCAGGCCATATCTGCTCCGGATCGCGGGCATCAGTGCTGGTTGAGTCCACCATCAGTAACACCCGGTCAGCCTTTTCAATCTCTGCCCAGGCGCGTTCTATACCGATCTGTTCTACGGTATCCGGTGCATCACGCAGACCGGCTGTGTCGATAATATGCAGTGGCATACCGTCAATATGAATGTGCTCACGCAGTACATCGCGGGTGGTACCAGCAATGTCGGTAACGATGGCTGTTTCCCGTCCTGCCAGCGCGTTGAGCAGACTGGATTTACCGGCATTGGGACGACCCGCAATGACTACATTCATCCCTTCACGCATCAGCGTACCTTGATGGGCTTCGGCCTGTACGGCGCTCACTCGCTGCAGGATAGACTCCAGGTCGCCCTGTACTTTGCCGTCGGCGAGGAAGTCGATCTCCTCTTCCGGGAAATCAATTGCGGCTTCCACATAGATGCGCAGCTGAATAAGTGCTTCAACCAGTTCGTGGATACGGCTGGAAAATGCGCCCTGCAGGGAACGCAGTGCGCAGCGTGCTGCCTGTGCTGAGGAAGCGTCGATCAGGTCTGCAATCGCCTCGGCCTGAGTCAGGTCCAGTTTATCGTTAAGGAAGGCGCGTTCAGAGAATTCACCAGGTCTGGCTGGGCGGGCACCCAGCTCGATAACGCGATCAAGGATGAAGTCAACCACCATGGGGCCACCATGCCCTTGTAACTCCAGTACATCTTCACCGGTAAAGGAATTGGGGCCTGGAAACCAGAGCGCTATGCCCTGATCAATCTCTTCGTGCTGGCCGTTCAGAAAAGGGCCATAGTGGGCATGGCGTGGCTGTGGTATCAGGCCCAGTACAGCTGCGGCAATAGCGCTGCTCTGGGGGCCAGAGATACGGATGATACCGACACCACCCCGACCGGGAGGCGTGGCTTGAGCGGCAATGGTGTCCTGACTGATCTGCTGCATGGAGAAGTCCAGGTTACTGAAAGGGGATGAAGGGGGCTGTGCTGTTAAATAAAGGCCCTTATAAAAAAGGGCCCCCGAAGGAGCCCCTGTATTCTATCAGAGCGAAGGATCAGCTGGTGCTGTCTTCGTTCTCGATCTGCTTGTTGATCAGATACTGCTGAGCGATAGACAGTACGTTGTTCACCACCCAGTACAGGGTCAGACCCGCCGGGAACCACAGGAAGAAGAAGGTGAACAGGATCGGTAGCATCTTCATTACTTTAGCCTGCATCGGATCCGGCGGAGTCGGGTTCAGCATCTGCTGAATAAACATGCTGGCACCCATAATGATAGGCAGGATGAAATATGGATCCATAGCGGACAGATCATCAAGGTACATGAATGATGCATGACGCAGTTCAACGGACTCCATCAGTACCCAGTAAAGTGCAATAAAGATAGGCATCTGCGCCAGAATTGGCAGACAGCCGCCCAGTGGGTTGATCTGCTCTTTCTGGTACAGCTGCATCATCGCCTGGGACATCTTCTGACGGTCATCGCCGTGCAGCTCTTTCAGGCGCTGCATCTCAGGGCCGAATTTGCGCATCTTGGCCATCGACTTGAAGGCTTTGGCGTTCACCTGGAACAGTGCTGCTTTCACAATGATGGTGATGATAATGATCGCCACACCCCAGTTACCCACCAGGTTGTGGATCCAGGTCAGCAGCGTGTGCAGTGGGCTGGCAACCCACCACAACCAGCCGTAATCAACGGTCAGTTGCAGATTTTCTGCGGCAGCTTCCATCTGTGGCTGATCTTTAGGGCCTGCATAGAAATCAGCAGAAACGGTTTTGCTCTCGCCTGCGGCAACGGTCAGTGACGGGCTGATAAAGCCCATGATGTAGTTACCGTTGCTGGTACGACTCTGGTAGGTGTATTCAGCACCTTGTTCCGGAATCCACGCGCTGATGAAGTAATGCTGCACCATCGCTACCCAGCCATCCTGGGTTTTGGCCTTGAAGTTGGCTTCGTCCATGTCGTCGAAGTCAACTTTCTGGTAGTTGTTTTCAACGGTAGAGAACACAGCACCCAGGTAGGACTGCATGCCCATATCGGTGCTGGTGGTTGGGTCTGCACTGCGATCACGCTTGATCTGGCCGAACAGGTTGGCCTGCCAGTTCTGCTGACTCTGGTTATCGATAATGAACTCGACATCGACCAGGTAAGAGCCTTTGCTGAAGGTGTAACGCTTGGTGATCTGAACACCGTCTTTGTTCAGGGTCAGATCAACGGACAGAGAGTCACCGTCCAGCCGGAACTCGTCACCGGAAACACTGTACAGTGGACGGCCATCTTTGCTGGCATCCGGGCCGTTCGGGCCTACCAGGCCGCTCTGGGCAATGTAGGTACGATTCTGAGTCTGTTCCAACAGTACGAATGGCAGCTCGCTGCCTTGCTGTGCTTTATGTTCTGGCAGTGCGACCTGAATGATATCGCCGCCTTTGCGGTCGATGATCAGATTCAGTACGTCTGTTTCTACCCGGATCAGTTGTGCGGCGTCAGGCTGGACAACCTGGCTACCCGGCACATCACTGCTGGCTGAGCCAGTGCTGGCTGCGGGGAGATCAGAAACTGTGGCGGTGCTGGTAGAATAGGCAGAAGTGGATTCAACGGGCTGAGCCTGCACAGGCGCCTGACCGTAATCCTGGTTCCACTGCAGTACCAGCATGTAAGAGATGACTGCCAGAGCGGCCACCAGTAATACTCGCTGAAAATCCATCGTGTGATAACCGGTTCGTTAGGTTGAGGCTTATTTTGCTTTTTTTCTCAATCGAGACCAGCACTTCTTCGCCAGACGATGCAGTTCATCATTATCCAGCTCATCAATACCCTTACGGGCCATCACCAGAATATCGACAGACGGAAGCTTATGCTGATTCAGACGGAATGACTCGCGCATGATACGGCGAACGCGGTTACGTTTCACGGCATGGCGAACATTTTTTTTGGAGATCACAAACCCCAGCCGGGGATGTGTCAGGCCGTTGGGGCGGGCCAGAATAAGAATGTGCCGGTCTGGTACCTTCAACGAAACGTTGTCAAAGACCTGCTGAAAATCTGCGCCTGTAAGAAGACGTAACTCTCTTGGGTATTTGAGGCAAGAGTGTTTGATATCAGCCATGTCAGGTAACCAGACCAGTACGGCCGGTCTTAAGCGCTGAGACGCTTACGGCCTTTAGCGCGACGACGGTTGATGACCAGACGACCGTTTTTAGTGGCCATACGGGCACGGAAACCGTGAGTACGTTTGCGCTTCAGTACGCTGGGTTGGAAAGTTCTTTTCATTGCCTGCAGTCCTGTTAACGCTAGCTGTTAGGAAAAAGAATTAACGTGCTGATTTTCCACGTGTCAAAAATCAGACGCGGCATTCTAGGGAATTACGCATATAGATTCAAGTAAAAAATCGACAGATTGCAGCTAAAAGTTGTGAACAGGCTGACATCCCACTGTTTCAGGAAGTTATTGTAATGGCTTGAACTTTCTGTGATTAAACCTGTGCAGGGATTTTACAAAATGTCCTGAACTTACTGATTTATCTGGAGTAATACTCAAAATATAGAATAAGGTCTTATGGGTATAACCAAAGGATAAGATTGTGACCTGTTAGTTTTAACAGTGACTTATACAGATAGATATACGTATTGTGTATAACAACGGGGGCAATCTATGAATTTCTTGTGTGCAAGTGTGGATAAAAATTTTTCAGCAGGCTAGAATACCGGGGATACGGTCATGTTCGACTGTATAAGTTGCTGAATAACCCTGCACTGACAGGTATGTAACAGCAACAGGATGAACAGCGAGATACCTCCAGCCCCGCTGTTGATGAGTTGAGTCGTTGAATTGTTTTCCGGACACAACTGTTTTCCGGACAGGATGGTAAGTGCCGATGTCAGCTGAACTGTGGGAACGCTGCCTGCTGAATCTGCAGGAAGAATTTCCGCCCCAGCAATACAATACCTGGATTCGCCCGCTGAGGGTGACGCAGGCCAGTGGTGCCCAGCTGGTACTGATGGCCCCTAACAGGTTTGTACGTGACTGGGTAAACGACAAGTATCTGGCCCGTATACGCCAGGTAGTAGCTGATATCAGTGGTGATATCAGTGCAGATGTACATCTTGATGTTGCCCAGCGTAGTGTACCAGTGGTGCAGCGTCGTGTGGCGGTTACCCCCATCCGTCCACGTCCAGCGGCCCAGGTTGCGCCGCCTTCAATGGTGGCTGCTGTCGACCCCGCTATGACGGCTGCAGCATCTTCCATAGCTGCGGCTATTGCGCCTGCGGCGACAATCGTTTCACCTGCGCCTTCGCCAGCACCGGTAACCATGGTTGCACATTCAGCGCCTGTTTCTCCTGCCTCTTCTCCTGCCTCTTCTCCTGCCACCAGTGTGGCTGTTACTCCGGCAGCGGTGCCCGCCAGCGAGCCCGTCGCACAATCTGTTCCCTATCAGCAACCGCTGATGCCGGAGCGCCCGGAACGTCAGGTAGACGTTGAGGGTGGTATCAAACATCAGTCCAATCTGAATGCAGCTTTTACCTTTGAGTCATTTGTTCAGGGTAAATCTAACCAGCTTGCGCTGGCGGCTGCACAGCAGGTTGCTGACAACCCGGGTAGTGCCTATAACCCGCTATTTATTTATGGTGGTGTTGGTCTGGGTAAAACCCACTTGATGCAGGCGGTCGGTATCGAAATGCGCAAACGTAACCCCAATGCGCGCATCGTCTACCTGCATTCTGAACGCTTTGTCGCTGATATGGTGAAAGGCCTGCAACTGAACGCCATCAACGACTTCAAGCGTTATTACCGCTCTGTCGATGCCCTGTTGATCGACGATATTCAGTTCTTTGCCGGTAAGGAGCGCTCCCAGGAGGAGTTTTTCCATACCTTTAATGCCCTGCTGGAGAGTGGTCAGCAGATGATCCTCACCTCTGACCGTTACCCGAAAGAGATCAGTGGTGTGGAAGAGAGACTCAAGTCACGTTTTGGCTGGGGTTTGACGGTGGCTATCGAGCCGCCCGAACTCGAAACCCGGGTGGCGATCTTGATGAAAAAGGCCACCGAGGCGAAAATTCAGCTGCCGGACGATGCTGCGTTCTTCCTGGCACAAAAGATTCGCTCCAATGTTCGAGAACTTGAAGGTGCACTGAAACGGGTGATTGCCAATGCACACTTTACGGGTAATGCGATTACCACACCGTTTATTAAAGAATCTCTGAAAGACCTGCTGGCTTTGCAGGACAAACAGGTTAGTATTGATAACATTCAGCGTGTAGTCGCTGATTACTTTAAAATCAAGGTGTCCGATCTGCTTTCTAAACGGCGTAGCCGTTCGGTGGCGCGCCCCCGTCAGGTAGCTATGAGTCTGGCTAAAGAGCTGACCAATCACAGCCTGCCTGAAATAGGTGATGCGTTTGGTGGTCGTGACCACACCACTGTGCTCCACGCCTGTCGAAAGATAAAGGAGCTGCGTGAGAGTGATACGGATATCAGAGAAGACTATCAGAATCTGTTAAGACACCTCACAGCTTAACAGATCGACCGGAAGAAAGGTGCAAGGTAAATAACCGATGAAATTTGTCATTTCCAGAGAAGCCTTGATCAAACCGCTGCAGCTGGTGGCCGGGGTGGTTGAGCGTCGTCAGACGCTGCCCGTGCTGTCCAACATTTTGCTGGTGGTGGAAGGTGATCAGCTGTCAATGACAGGTACGGATCTTGAAGTTGAGCTGGTGGGCCGGGTGACCCTGGATGAGCCAGCAGAAGCGGGCTCCATTACCGTACCGGCGCGCAAACTGATGGATATCTGCAAGTCCCTGCCGGACGATGCACGTATTGAATTGGCGCTTTCCGGTCAGAAAATGGTGATCAAGGCCGGCCGTAGCCGCTTTACACTGTCTACCCTGTCGGCAGCAGAGTTTCCGAATATTGACGATGGCCCGCGGGATATGGAACTTACCCTGTCCCAGGCTGAGCTGCGTCGGCTGATTGACAAGGCTGGCTTCTCCATGGCCCAGCAGGATGTACGCTACTACCTCAACGGTATGTTGCTGGAAATCGCCGAAGGCTCGTTGCGTTCTGTTGCTACCGACGGCCACCGCTTGGCTACCTGCTGTGCCAATGTTGAAGGGGCTGAGGTTGAGCTGAACCAGATCATCGTACCGCGCAAAGGTATTCTGGAGCTTGCTCGTCTGCTGCAGAACGGTGAGCAACCGGTACGGCTGGTGATTGGTACCAGTCATATCCGTGCTCATGTCGGTGATTTCATCTTCACCTCCAAGCTGGTGGATGGCAAATTCCCTGATTATCAGCGTGTGATCCCGAAAAACGGTGACAAACTGGTATTGGGTGACCGCCAGGAGCTGCGTCAGGTATTCAGCCGTATCGCCATTCTCTCCAACGAGAAATACCGTGGTGTGCGCATGTCCCTGAGCACCGGTTTCCTGCAGGTAATGGCTAATAACCCGGAGCAGGAAGAAGCGGAAGAAACTGTAGCGGTAGATTACGAAGGTGATCCACTGGAGATTGGTTTCAACGTCAACTACCTGCTCGATGTACTGTCTATTCTGGATTCGGAACAGGTGCGCCTGACTCTTTCTGATTCCAACAGCAGTGTATTGCTGGAAGGTATGAATGAAGCTGACTGTCTGTACGTTGTTATGCCGATGCGTATGTAATTCCGTTCGGGTGGCTGGCATTGTCAGCTGCCCTGCTTCAGGCTGTACTGCATGTCCATTGCCCGTCTTGATATTCAGCATATCCGTAATCTGCATGCTGTTTCGCTGACCCCCTCTCCCCATATCAATATCTTGCACGGTGCCAATGGCAGCGGTAAAACCAGTGTGCTGGAAGCCCTGCATCTGCTGGGGCTAGGGCGCTCCTTTCGTACCCGCAATATTCGCCATTTGATTGAGCACCAGACTGGCCACTGCATGGTGGCAGCAGATATCGATACGCTGAGCAGCGGTAACCACCAGCGGCTGGGGATTCAGAAAGCACTGGGCGGTGACAGCCTGATGCGCTACGCCGGGAATAATATCGACCTGTCAACCCTGGCCGAGCTGTTACCGCTGCAGGTGATCAATGCTGATACCTTTGACCTGCTTGAAGGCAGTCCGCAGCCACGACGGCAGTACATCGACTGGGGTGTATTTCACGCCGAGAGCAGTTTCATTCAGCTCTGGCGCGGTTTCAAACGGGCGTTGAAGCAGCGAAATAGCCTGCTGAAATGTGGTAAAATCGACCCTCGTATGCGTGAGGTGTGGGATCGAGAATTTATCCGCCATGCCGAGCAGCTGACCAACCAGCGGGCCCACTATATCGAGCTTCTGAAGCCGGAATTTGAAACCATTCTGGCCTCTCTGCTGGAGGGTGTACGAGTCGAAATTGGCTTCCGTCCTGGTTGGGATCAGAAAAAATCACTGGATGCAGTGCTTGCAGAGAGCTTCGAGCGTGACTTGCGTCAGGGCTTTACCGGTTACGGCCCGCAGCGGGCCGACCTGAAAGTCAAAGCTGATGGTCACAACGCCGCTGAGCGTCTGTCCCGTGGCCAGAAAAAGCTGGTGGTCAGTGCGCTCAAACTGGCTCAGGGCAGCCTCTTTCATCGCCTTAGCCAGCGTGCCTGCATCTATCTGATTGATGATCTGCCCTCAGAGCTGGACAGCCACCACTGTCAGACTTTCTGTGACTTTCTGGCGGCATCGAATAATCAGTGTTTTATTACTTGTGTTGACCGCGAAGCGCTGACAGGCCAGTGGCAACCGGATACCGAAATCAGCTTTTTCACCGTGGATAACGGCACGGTGGAGTAAGGTGAAATAACGAGATACAACCAGGAGACCGACTGCATGAGCGGTGAAGAGAACCAGAACTATGACTCCTCCAGCATCAAGGTGCTGAAAGGCCTGGATGCGGTCCGCAAGCGTCCTGGCATGTACATTGGTGATACGGACGATGGCACTGGCCTTCACCATATGGTGTTCGAAATTGTGGATAACTCCATTGATGAGGCACTGGCTGGGCACTGTTCCCAGATCGACGTAGTTATCCACCAGGACAATAGCGTCAGCGTAGCCGATAACGGCCGTGGTATCCCGACCGAGATTCACCCGGAAGAGGGCGTGTCCGCTGCCGAGGTGATCATGACCGTACTGCACGCAGGCGGTAAGTTTGATGATAACTCCTACAAGGTATCCGGCGGTCTGCACGGTGTAGGTGTATCGGTAGTAAACGCCCTGTCCACCGAGTTGACCCTGACCATCCGCCGTAACGGCGAAGTCCACGAACAGACCTACAAACACGGTGTGCCCGATGCGCCGCTGAGTGTTGTTGGTAAAACCGAATCCAGCGGTACATCGGTACGTTTCTACCCGTCGCTGGAAACCTTCCACAACAAGACCGAGTTCCAGTACGACATTCTGGCCAAGCGTCTGCGTGAGCTGTCTTTCCTCAACTCCGGCGTGCGCATTCTGCTCAAAGATGAGCGTACAGGCCGTGAGGAGCTGTTCAGCTACGAAGGTGGCCTCAGTGCCTTTGTGGACTTCCTCAACACCAACAAGAACCCGATCAATAAAATGTTCCATTTCTCTACCATGCACGAGAATGGCGTCGGTGTTGAAGTGGCGATGCAGTGGAATGACAGCTTCCAGGAAAGTATCCACACCTTTACCAACAACATTCCACAGCGCGATGGTGGCACCCACCTGTCCGGGTTCCGTACCGCGCTGACCCGTGGCCTGAACAACTACATCGAATCTGAAGGGATGAACAAGGGCGGTAAAACCGCTACCACCGGTGATGACTGCCGTGAAGGTCTGACGGCGATTATCTCGGTTAAAGTACCTGATCCGAAATTCTCCTCCCAGACCAAAGACAAACTGGTCTCCTCCGAGGTGAAAACCGCCGTTGAACAGGCAATGGGTGAGCGCCTGATCGAATTCCTGCAGGAGAATCCGGGCGATGCCAAGTCGGTGGTCAACAAGATGATAGATGCCGCCCGTGCCCGTGAAGCGGCCCGTAAAGCCCGTGAGATGACCCGCCGTAAAGGCGCACTCGATATTGCTGGCCTGCCAGGCAAACTGGCAGACTGTCAGGAAAAAGACCCGGCCCTGTCTGAAATCTTCCTGGTGGAGGGTGATTCTGCGGGTGGTTCTGCCAAACAGGGCCGTGACCGTCGCACCCAGGCGATTCTGCCACTCAAGGGTAAGATTCTTAACGTCGAGAAAGCGCGCTTCGACAAGATGCTCAGCTCCGCGGAAGTGGGCACGCTGATTACCGCGCTGGGCTGTGGTATCGGCCGCGACGAGTACAACCCGGACAAGCTGCGTTACCACTCCATCATCATCATGACCGATGCCGATGTGGACGGCTCCCATATCCGTACCCTGCTGTTGACCTTCTTCTTCCGTCAGATGCCAGAGCTGATCGAACGTGGCCATGTCTACATCGCCCAGCCGCCGCTGTACAAGATCAAGAAGGGCAAGCAGGAACAGTACCTGAAGGACGAAGACGCGCTGCAGGCCTACCTGCTACAGGGCGCACTGGATGGTTCCAGTCTGCACCCTGATGAGCATTCTCCGGCGATCAAGGGTGAAGCGCTGGAACAGGTGGTATACCAGTTCCGTCATGTCCAGAACACCATTGAGCGCCTGAGCCGCCTCTACCCACGCCAGGCGCTGCGTCTGATGCTGGAGCTGCCTGCGCTGAATGAAGCACAGCTCAGCGATGAAGCAGTGGTTTCTGAATGGTTGGACCAGCTGGAAGATCGTCTGGTCGAGCAGGAAACCAGTGCTGAGAAATTCAGCTGTAGCCTGAGCAGCGATGAGCGTGGCCGTGCTATTCCGCAGATTCATTACGTGCATCACGGTGTTGAGCAGCTGTACCGGCTGGAAGCGGACTACTTCCGCTCCAAAGAGTATGCTGCTTTTGTTGAAATGGGCGCTGTGCTGCAAGATCTGATGGGCGAAGGTGCTTACCTGGCCCGTGGTGAACGCCGTCACCCGCTGAAAGATTTCGAGACCGGCCTGAACTGGCTGCTCGACCTGTCCCGTCGTGGCCATGCTATCCAGCGCTATAAAGGACTGGGTGAGATGAACTACGACCAGCTGGCTGAAACCACCATGGAACCGGGCAGCCGTCGCATGTTGCAGGTTACAATCGATGACGCTATCGCTGCTGATCAGTTGTTCACCACCCTGATGGGTGATGAAGTTGAACCACGCCGTGCCTTTATCGAAAGCAATGCACTGCGGGTGGCGAACCTGGATGTGTAAGTGTTGCTGAAGCCGTAACTCATATAAAAACCTCGCATTGCGAGGTTTTTTATTGCCCGTCAAAGCCTGGTTTGTCACGGTCGGGCCTGCCACAACCCGTTTACGGGTTTATGGCCGAAGGTGTGGAAAGAGGCAGCTGAAAAGCGGTATCTGAAAACGGCTTTTCTGTCTCTAACCATCTATCTGCTGATCGATATCTCTGGCCGGGTTATGGTTTTTGTTGCTCTGGCTGGCTGCTGTTATAGCTGCCGTTGCGCAAGAAACGGCGGCAGGTGTTCATCAGCCGCCGCAACTGCTGACGGGAGCTGATAATCAGCACATTACCCATCAGTACCAGTGCTACACCCAGTATTGCCTCCGGTGACCACTGATAGCCTTCAAACAGGGTGGAGATACCCAGTGCCACAATCGGGAACAGCACCATGGAATAGGCGGCTCGTTCGGCACCAATCCGTCCCAGCAGGGTAAGGAAGCTGCCAAAAGCCAGTACCGAGCCAAACAGTGCCAGATAGAGCAGCGACAGGCTGTAACCCGGTGCGCTGTCATAGCTGAAGGTTTTGCCCTGCACCAGCGCCACGATGACCAGCGTTAATGCCCCATAGGCCATACCAAAGGCGTTGGTCTGCACCACCGGCAGTGCTGCCTGCTGGTTGCGGGTGGCGACCATATTACCCAGTGATGCGATCGCCGTTGCCAGCAGACTGAGCATAATGCCCCGGGCGGTGCTGCCGCTCATATCCAGTTGGCGCAGCTCGGGCAGAAATACCAGTCCGATACCGACCAGCCCCAGTAAGGCGCCAGCTACCACGGAGGTGGTTGGTCGGGTGCGGAAAAACAGCGCACTGTTGACGATGTTCATCAGTACGATGGTGGAGAAAATTACCGCAATCAGGCCGCTGGTCAGCAGGGCTGTGGCCTGGTACACCACCATATAATTGAAGCCGAACAGCGCCAGCCCCTGGGCCATCATCCACAGGTGCTGTTGCAGACTGAAACGCATTGGCAGCTGTTTCCACCCGCACCAGATCATCAGAATGGCAGCCGCTAGCGCAAAGCGATATGCAACAGACACTTCGGTTGCTACTTCACCCAGCTGGAAGCGGATGGCAAAAAAGGTGGAGCCCCAGATCAGCACGGTGGACAGATACAGGCTGGCGGTATGGGTAAACATGGTATGTCTCATTATCCGGTTTGACTGCCGCTGTTATACCCTGTCAGTATTCATTATAAAAACTATGTATATTTATCCTGTCTATTACGATTGCTAATGGATCTGCTATGGTGCGTGATATTGATATCAGCCTGATCCGGGCTTTTCTGACGGTGGTTGAGTCAGGCGGTATGACTGCGGCTGCTCATACCCTGAACCTGACTCAGGGCGCGGTCAGCCAGAAGATTCAGCGGCTGGAAAGTCTGTTTGAGGTCAGCCTGTTTGAGCGGCGTAACCGCAAACTGCATCTGACCCCGGAAGGTGAGCAACTGCTGTCCCGTGCCAGCCGTATGGTGGCGCTGAACGATGAAACCTGGCAGCTGATGACCCGCCCTGCCTTTGCCGGTGAGGTCAGACTGGGCGTGCCGATGGATATTGTCCGGCCGCTGATGCCGGCAGTGATGAAGCGTTTCAGCCGTGAATACCCACAGATTCAGCTGACTCTGGTCAGCGATATGACAGTGCGGTTATTACAGTCGCTGCGTAACGGCGAGATTGATCTGACGCTGACCACTGAAGACCAGTCCGGTAAAGGTGGTGAGGCGCTGCTGAGTGCACCGCTGATCTGGGTTGGCGCGCAGGAGGGCGATGCCAGCCGCAAAACACCGTTACCCGTTTCACTGGGCTCTGAAGCCTGTGCCTTTCGCCGTGACTGCCTGCAGGCGCTGAACCGGGCACAGCTGGACTGGCAGCTGGTCTGTAATGGCGGTAACCTGGAAGCGATTCAGGCCACGGTAGAGGCTGATATGGCGGTCGCCCCCTGGATGGCCTGTCTGGTGCCGGA
>JAOXSF010000110.1 GCA_025800125.1 Marinobacterium sp. | reverse complement strand
TTCTTCATCACCAAAAACAAAGTCCAGAATGCCAATGGTATACACAGCAGACAGGCGAAAATCCCACTCGCCACGCTGAGCCTGCTGTTGAATCGGGAACGTAGCATAAAAGACACTGCGATCTTTGAAAAAGTTCTGTTTCGCTTTCTGTAGCTCAACAATAAAAAACTCACCCGTTGAGCTGACGCAATTCAGGTCAAAAATAGCTTTGCGATCCAGTGATGTAGCGCCCTGATGTTCATTCTGACTGAATTGCAGCCCTTGTATCTGGTGCCGCTCAGGCAGCAACGTATTTAAAAAACTGATCAGATGCTCTTTGCTGGCCTCTTCACCAAACGCCTTTTTAAAGCCAAAGTCAGTAAACAGATTGATATATTTGTCTTTCATGGCATAGCCCTCAGTTGCATCACACTCAGCTACAGCGTCAGGGCTCACATTCAGCTCGAGCGACTGAGCCTCTGTCCCATGGCAATGGCGGGACGTTCAATTAAGCGCCATGTCAGCGCAGACAGCGCAACCGTCAACAGAGTATTGATAAGGTAAAGCTCCACCAGCGTCAGCTGATACACGCCCAACCTGCCATCAAGCGTCAGCCACAACGCCAGCAGACGCTCCACACCATATAGCACCAGTGGATGCAACAGATAGAGTGAATAACTGATCGCCCCCAGCCAGACCAGCACAGATGGTGCCCATCGCCCATAAAAACTCCACAGCAAAAACAACCCCATACTCAGCAGCACTGGCAGGGCGTAACTGAGCAAAGCATGGTCAGAGGCTTGCCACCCCATCTCCAGCAATCGGATTGGCCGGTAAACAATAAACAACGTCAGACCGATAAACAGCGCGACCCAGAATCGCTGCTCTGCCTGCCGCCAAATGCCTGTATGGTCATATAACAGACGCGCACAATTGCCCCAGAACATAACAGATAGATAAAAGCTGTAATCCAGCAGCAGTGCTGCCTGAGGGATTGAGCACTCAAACCAGGCAGCGAGGGTTGGCTCATCCAGCCGGGCGCGTGGCAACGTCAGCAGCAATGAGAGCAACAGCATCAACCATAATGACCGATGCAGTCGTAACGCAAACAGTACCGCTACCAATAGATAGAAAAGCAGTTCAACTTCCAGCGTCCAGTACAAACCGAGCACCATCGGATAATCCAGCAGGCGCGGTAGCATGGTAAAATTCAGCGCTATATCGGCTGTAGACATTTGCATATCATACAACCTCAGCAACAGATAGCCGGGAATAATTGACAACCAGTACAGTGGGAAAAGGCGAAAAAAACGCCGAATAGCGAAATGCTTCAACCCCGCTGCTGGCTCGCCATTCAGGCTTTGAGGAATAATAAAACCGCTGATTGCAAAAAACAGCAACACACCAAGACGACCAAACTCAACCAGGGCCGTTGCTTCATAGATAAAGCGTGTACTCTCAAATGCCTGTGGCCACCAGCGCACCATGTGATCACCTACATGCAGCCACACCACCAGCATGGCTGCCAGCCCCCGCATCGCGTCAATATGGGCAAAACGGTGCGGCCCGGCCACCACGGTCATCTGTTATGCACCTCCGAGCTTGACGCCTCTGCATTCAACTCCTCTGCATTAAACGCCTGTGTATTAAACGCCTTGCGGGCAATCAGGGCATAATCCTGACCACAATTGAAATGGTGATTCAACGCGACGGCCATATCATTATCTGGCGCGAAGTGATGCGACTCATCCGGCTCATGCAGACGCAAAAGCTCGGTATCAGAATACCCAATATACTGCGCCAGAAATTCAATCATCAGTGGTGGCAACGGATTTTGATGCGTAACGTCCTGATAGAAGTAATGGCTACCCACCAGAATATTCTCCGGGTTTGGTGTTTCGAAAACCACCATTCCGCCGGGTTTCAATACCCGAAGCACCTCCTCACACAGGGTAAACAGCACTTCAAACGGCAGATGCTCAATAATGTGAAAGCCTGTCACCGCGCTCAGGCTATTATCCGGTTGCGTCTGCAGATAGTGGATTACATCAGCCTCGGTCACATCAAGCCCCTGCGCCTGACAGCTTTCCACCATGACGCGATTCATATCAACACCACATGCCTGCCAGCCCTGAGCTGCCAACAACGTTAGCCACTCACCTCGCCCGCAACCGATGTCCAGCACCGAAACCGGGCCCAATTCTGTCAGCCGGGAAATATAATCAATATAAATCCTCTGACTGGCTTCAATCTGCTGCCGAGCCCCTCGAAAACGATCCTCAAACGCCATATAGAACGCATCAAAACGGCTCTGCTCATAGGACGGAATAGCATCAGATTTTACCGCTGCAAGTGCTGGATACAGTTCATCAACCTCCGACTGCTGCAACATCTGATACAGCACTCGATACTGTTGTCGAACCTGCGCAAGCTGGCACAGTAACTCCTGCTCAACCCGCTGACTCTGCAAGCGCGCATCTGATACAGCAGCCTGCAACCGTAACTGACCCAGTGCTTCATCCAGCCAGCGTTGTCCAATACTATAGCCACGCAGTAGCTGCACTTTCTCCAGCAAGCGGCAGATAATTCCTGGATGCTTCGTAACCTTAAGCCGCCCCTGACGAGCCCCACCCTCCGGGCTGTTCTGCAACTCCTGTAAAAAACAGAAACGCCCCCCACCTGACAACAGAAATTCAGTACCGCGACTGTACCCCGGCCCGTCAACAGGCCGACCCAGCATCAACAGATAGGCTAAGGAGAGAAAGCTATCCATATCACAGCGAAGCAGATCAACCGCCTGCCAGTGCTCACGTTGCTTGATCAGTGACTGATAATGTTCGGTTGTCAGGGCAATTGTCATGGATGTCCATTTTCTGAATCAGAATAAGAGAAACGCAGGTACACAGAAGGATTCACGACACAGGGCACTGAACACTCTGTCATTTAAACCCGAGGAAGACTGATCAAAATCAGCCTTCAGGCAACCTGGCATTATGCAGCGGCTCAGTATTGTGAACAGATAACTCCACTGGTAATCGACAGACACCCGCAAATACAGGCCCATGAATACCCGCCACTTCAAATTGCAGCAAATTATCACACCAGTGATAACACTGATCTGCATGGTTATCTCCAGCATGGAGCGCTGCGGTCAGGGTATATTTACCCGGCGCAAGCTCCAGCGGCAAAGTCATCTCTACCTGCAATGGCTGCACCGCTCGCAACGCAAGAGGATAGCCCAAAAGACAGCTGTTAGTACCAAAAATATCCTGACCAAAACGATCCCGAATCATGATACCCAGTGTCAAATCTTCCAATACCTGCTCAGCTTGCAACTGAAACCTAAAACAGGCGACCTCACCTGCGCTGAACTGTTGGCGCGGCTGATGGGTATCAGTAACCTGGGCAGAAAGAATACGCGCCTCACCGCTACCAAACCCCTTCTGGTTATGGCTGGAGGCTGGCAGTTCACAGGCCTGAGCTGCCATCAACTGGTTATAGAGATTCACACCATCATCCGGGGCACCGTTGTGTATAACCCTGCCATCATGCAAAACCAGCACTCGATCACAGATCATTTTCACCGCATTCAGATCATGGGAAACAAAAACAATTGCCCCACCCGCTGCCTGAAACTCGCGGATTTTTGCTATACATTTTTGCTGAAAATGCCCGTCCCCCACCGAAAGTGCTTCATCAATGAGAAAACAGTGCGCTCCTGAGTGAATCGCGATGGCAAACGCCAAGCGTACAACCATCCCTGAAGAATAACCCCGCAAGGGCTGGTCCAGATGCTCCCCCAGCTCACAGAATTCAATGATCTGCGCCTGTACTGCAACAATTTCCATTTTGCTCATACCGATCATCAGACCATTATTAACAATGTTCTGACGCCCGCTCAGCGCGGGATCAAAGCCAGTACCCAGCTCAAGCAGGGCGGTAATACGCCCATCACAATGAATACGTCCCTGATCAGGTAGCGTTACCCGATTTAACATTTTCAGCAATGTTGATTTACCAGCACCGTTGCGCCCCAACACCCCAAGCGTTTCTCCCGGTTGCAAGGTAAAACTGACATCATCCAGGGCACGATATTCGCGATGATAACAACGCCCGGTCAACAGCGCTTTAAGACGATCAACAGGCCGGTCATAGATACGGAACGACTTTGTTAATCCAACCACATCGAGTACCGGATGCTCTTCATCCGTCGCGGAATGTTTCATATTCTGCATAGCCATTCAGAGCAGATCTCGCAATTCAGCCTCAACGCGTCGAAACAGTAGCAAGCCCAGCCCCAGCAACAACATTGCCAACAAAGCCACTGCCCCCAGCCCGACCAGCGAAGGCGCCTGCTGATACAGCACGACATCGCGCCAGCTGTTTACAATCGGTACCATCGGGTTAAGCAACATCAATGACTGCAGCCACTGCGGCAGAATACCCATCACATATACCAGCGGCGTTAGCCAGAACCATAACTGCATGGCAACAGCCACCAGTTCTCGCACATCACGCAACAGCACACTCAAGACCGCGCAGATAAAGCCCAGCGACCAAGCCAGCAGCATCTGCACAGCGAGAATCAGCGGTAACCAGATATATTCAGGCCCGGGCCCATGACCCAGCAACAATAAAAAACCAATAAAAAAGCTGAAAGATACCGCAAATATCAGCACTTCGGTCAATGGTATAAACAGCGGCAACTGCACCAACGGCAGATCAACCCTTGCAATGACCGCTGCCCGCTCCAGATAAACCGACGACATACGGGTAACCGTATTGGAAAAAGCATTCCAGCCCAGAATTCCGGACACAAGATAGATGCTGTAACCATATTCACCCAGCGCTGGACTGACTTCACCCAGCCGCCCACCCATGATCTTAGAAAACACAAAAACAAAGATCAGGATCATCACCAATGGCATGATGAATGCCCACAGCGCCCCCAGTACGCTACCAGCATAACGATCAACCAGGGATTGGCGGGTAAAATGCAGCAGCAGCGACAGATGGATACCTCGCCGCCGGGAAGCAGGAAGACTCATAAGAAAATGCTTCGCAGATCAGACACGGGCCAATGCCTCTTTCAGCAATTGTGCCGAACGCTGCCAGCAGTAATCAGCGGCAATACGCTGCCCTTCAGCAGCCAGCTGCCTGCGTAGCTCATCGTCAGACAGCAAGCGATGCAGTTGCTCGACAATCTGCTCATCATTACCCGGGTCCGTCAGCAAAGCTGCACCTTGCGCCACTTCAGGCATTGATGTCCGGTCTGATGTCAGCACCGCAGTTCCAGCCGCCATCGCCTCGGCAACGGGCATGCCATAGCCCTCAAAAAATGAAATATAGGCAAGCGCGCTTGCCTGTTGATACAACACGGGCAGGTCTGCCTGATCAACATAGCCCAACTGCCGTACTTCGCCAGATGCTACCAACGGTGCAAGCTTTTGCTCAAGCTCACCGGTTAACCAGCCTTTCACGCCCACCAGCACCAGCGGATACCGCTGCCGCAATGCCTGTGGCAATTGCAGATAACAACGTAACAGCCCGACCACATTTTTACGCGGCTCCAGTGTCCCCACAGACAGCAGATAATGCTCTGGCAGATTATGCTTTTCACGTACAGCTGCAACCTGCGTGGCAACAGCAGGCTGACGAAATTCATCACTCACCGCTGGCGGCACAATATCAATCTGCGCTTCTGGCACCTCAAACTCACGCATAATCTCCTGTCTTGTATATTCGGAGATGGTGATAATACGACGCGCATTACGAATACTATCTGGCAAAGCCTGATTCATCGCCTCAACCCTCTCGGCCGGATGAAACTCAGGATGCGCCATATGCGACAGATCATAAACCGTTACTACTGACCGATTGTTCAGCGGTAATGCGATATAATTGGGCTCCCAGTAGAGATAATCATCCCAGTTCTGTGCGGTTTTACTGGCAGTAGCACGAAACAGCAAAGTGCGCGCACGGCGGGCACCAGGCACATGCTTTGCGACTGCAACAAAGCGGCGCCAGAGCGCATGACGGATACGCAAAGCCAGTGAGGGCGGTGCAGGTGGCACTTCAGCGACGACCTCGGGCTCCTGTGCAGACTGGCCTGCCAGCAAGCGCTCTATTGCCGGCCGGTCAAGCCAGTGAGTAGCAGAACCTGACAACCCTCGAACATCTTCAATACAACCATCTTCCAGCAGACAGGACAGCAGATTTGCCGTGTAGTGACCGATACCGGTCAGAGGTGGCGTCAATGCCGCCGTATTCACTATCAGTTTCATGAACTCTTTTCTATAGATTCATTATTGAAGTCAAGCCTGACGACCCTGCTATTTAAGACCATCAAGGTTTATGCAAGACCGAAAGGTTTATGCAGGACCGAAAGCGCTTACGGCGCACTTATGCCGTGCTTAACCAGACTGTAAGCGCTGCCGCCAATCACATAGCAAATCATTCAGTGTTAGCTGCCAGTCAATCTGGCATTGCCAACCCAACTGATTCATGCGGCTGACATCAGCCTGTACACAGGGAATATCGGAGGGTCGCATCCGGGCAGAATCAAACCGATGACTGATCTCAAGCCCGGACAGGCCAATCAGCTGCTTAAGCACACTGGCAATTGTCCGTGGCACACCTGAACCAAGATTTAACGCAGTCCCACTATCCAGTATTCCAGCAGTTATCAGCTGCTCACCCTGTACTAACAGGTGCAAGTAGCCAGCAACAATATCACGTACATCACTGAAATCGCGTTCAGCGTCCAGATTGCCGGTTTCCACCTGTGCCGGGCGTATACCTAGTTGAATTTCCGCGATTTGACGAGCAAAAGTAGAGACAACATAGCTGTCACTTTGACCAGGCCCGGTATGGTTAAATGGCCGTAAACGCAACAAATTCAACCCGCGCTGCGCATAATCCATTGCAACCATCTCGGCAGCAGCCTTGGAGCCAGCATAGGGGTTAAGTGGTGCAAAAGGAGTCTCTTCGGTAACCGCCTGCCCAGCCCTGAAGCTGGCACCGTAAGGGTCTGCTGATCCAACAACCAGCACCAGTGCACAGGGGCTATAGCGGTACACGGCTTCCAACAAATTGGCAGTTCCCTGCACATTGAGCTGATAAGTTTCCAGCGGCTGAGCAAAGCTTTGTGGCACACTGGCTTGACCAGCAAGGTGTACCACATGCGTAGGCTTGCAATGTTGCACGACCTCAACACAGTGTTTCGGGTCATTCAGCAACAATGCTCGACCATAACCATACAACTGCGCATGTGGCAAGCGCTGACTCAGGGCAGACATCAGGTGACAACCGACAAAGCCGGTTGCCCCTGTTACCAGAATACGCACCGAATTAATCTGCCTGAACCTGCAAAGCTAACAGACGGGCAATATCTGCATCTACCATTTCGCAGATCATCTCTTCAAGTGTGGTTTCTGGCGTCCAGCCGAGTTTTTCCTGCGCTTTAGCCGGGTTACCCAGCAACACATCAACTTCTGCTGGACGGAAGAATTCCGGGTCGATCACAACATAATCGTCCATGTCCAGACCAACATGCTCAAAAGCGATACGACACATATCACGAACCGTCGTAGTACGGCCTGTTGCAATAACAAAATCGTCTGGCTGATCCTGCTGCAGCATCAACCACATTGCTTTGACATAATCACGGGCATGCCCCCAGTCGCGCTTGGCATCAATATTACCAAGCCGTAATTCGGACTGCTGGCCCAGTTTTATACGGGCAACCGCATCAGTGACTTTGCGAGTAACGAACTCCAGTCCACGCAGAGGGGATTCATGGTTAAACAAAATGCCGCTGCAAGCATACATTCCAAAGCTTTCACGGTAGTTTACCGTCATCCAGTGCGCATACAGCTTAGCCGCTGCGTAAGGGGAACGTGGGTAGAATGGTGTTGTTTCGCTCTGCATTGGTTCCTGAATCAGGCCATACATTTCAGACGTTGAAGCCTGATAGTAACGTGCATGCGGCGCAACCAGGCGCACTGCTTCCAGTACATTCGCAGCACCGATACCTGTAACCTGCCCAGTCAGAAGCGGCTGCTCCCAGGAGGTCTGAACAAAAGACTGTGCACCGAGATTGTACACTTCATCGGGTTGAATTCTGGTGATATGACGCACCAGGCTGGAAAGATCCGTCAGATCACCATCCAGCAATTCAACCTGATCACTGATACCCAACCACTCCAGCCGGGCCAGACTGGCTTCTGCATTACTACGACGTGGACTCAGGCCATATACTTTGTAGCCTCTATCGAGCAGTAATTGGGCGAGATAGGCACCATCCTGACCCAGGATGCCGGTAACAAGAGCAGTTTTTGTAGCCATATGACTGATCATTTCCATTAAAGGGAGGTATGCAAGACGGCCTCAAGACCAGCAATCATCACAACCATATTCAAGCCAGCAACTAAAACGTATTGACTAGCGGTGAATTCTAGACAGATACATATGAGATAAGCGTGTACTGACAAGCCGTATACAGACAGCGATAACAACCAGACCAGGACTTTGATTGCGCCGCATAATAACGCCTTTTCAAACCTGAAGATACTGCCACTCTGTAACAGTTGTGCACTGCAACCTCACTGTGTGAGCCTGGTCACTGCATAACCAGGCGTTTCATTCAAAAATAACAGGTAATCGGAAATACAATAGGCAAAACCCAGCCCATAGCCAGCACAGACGGCATTGTGCAGTTAAGCCGCCAGATCCGTAACAATACAGAGCCAGATCCGCAACCATGCTCTCTGGTAAAATCAGGTTCGCAGACACAACAGCCTGCGTAAGCTCCCAACATGCACGGGCTGCGCATTGGTTACCAGGCAGCAGAGCACGGGAAAACAGAACAGAATATCCGGCAGGTGCCATACGGCCACAGCCACACCGGATAAAGGACCAAGCCATGAAAACCAGCATGTTTTCTGCCAGAAACACTATTCTGGCAACCGCATTGTGCACAACGCTGAACGGACTCCCAGCCTTTGCTGGCGAGAACGCTGGCACCGTGATCTTTGCTGTAGGCGACGCCTGGATTCTGACAGATGAAGCCCCTCAAAAACGCCTGATCAAGCACGGTGAGCAAATTTCAGACAATGACACACTGATCACCGGACCTGACGGTCATATCCATCTTCGCATGGCTGACCGAGCGTTTATCGCCCTGCGGCCCGATAGCCAGTTAAAACTGGAAGAGTACGACTTCCAGCCAGCAAGCCCTGAAAATGATCGCGCTCGGCTGCTACTGAAAAATGGCAGTGTACGCACCGTATCCGGCAAACTGGCGCAACGTAGCAAAGACCGCTATCGCTTGAATACGCCTGTGGCTGCAATCGGTGTGCGCGGTACTGATTACACGGTAATAACAACCGCCTCACAATCTGAAGTGGATGTACTACGCGGTGGTATCGCAATGTCTCCCTTCACCAACACCTGTACGGCAGCCAGTCTTGGGCCGTGCAGCGGCGCCTCAGTGGTTGATCTTTATGCCAATATGAAACAGCACTACCTGCGCCTGCGCTCTGGAGATGAAAGCCCGAATCTGATGGAGGGGCGTCTGAATAACCTGTCACGCCCGGAAGATGACAGCAGCCTCAAGCGCACACAAACCGATACTGAATCATCAGCAACATCTGAAAGCAGCCAGCAGCCCAGCAAAAAGACAACAGCCTCCAACGAGGAAATCACTCAACGCGCTGACCGCGACGGCGATGGAGTGGCAGACCTGCTGGATGCGTTCCCGGAAGATCCAGACGAGCATCTGGACACCGATAACGACGGCATCGGTAACAATAGCGATGACGATGATGATAATGATGGCCTGAGCGACGACAAAGAACGGCAACTGGGCAGCAACCCACTGCGCATTGATAGTGATAATGACGGCATTGCAGACAGCAAAGATAGACAACCTGCCCGTGCAGACCGCCTGATTCTGGAACAGAATGGCAAAATTAAAGCCGTTAGCACAGATACCTTCAAAGCTCTGCAAATAGAGACAGTCACCCTGGCACGGGCAAGCACCGCCTCAGGCACCAGCGGCACCGTGTACACACAGAACATGCAGCTGAATGATGCTCCCAAGAGTGCACCAGGCCTGGTTCTGAAGCGCAACCTCAGCTCAGACGGCCGCGTCTTCTGGGGGACTCAGGGCAGTGCGCGCGCATTTGATGAAAAGATACAGACACAACTGGAACAGCAAAACTACCAACAGTGGCACGAGAACTCTGATCAGAGCTCGCAATTGAAGCAAGACGGTGTCAGTGACAAGGCACTCCAGCAGCAAAACAACCGCTGGGATGCCTATTACAAGCGTGATAATTTTGCGCCACTGGTCAGCAACAACACCCTGTATCTGAATAACGTTAACGGGCTCGAGTCAGCACGAACCCCGGAAGCCAACCTGACCAACCCTGCACTGGGCATCCTGTACAATCTGTCTGCCGCCCAGATACAAAGTGCGGGCGACCTGACCCCGGAAGTGGCAGATTTCAAGCTGACTATGCACTATGCTGATAGCACATTTACCGCCAGTATGACGCTACGTAGCGAAGGACAACACGATATACAGGTCACTTTTAATGGCACTGTTAACGAAAGCGGTATGGTATTCGGTGGCAACGAAGAAGCCTATCTGAAAGGCTTCTTCGTAAATGAGATGAACCAGATTGCATTACTATTTGAAACCGAGCAAAACGGCCAGACCTATAGTGGCACATTGATCACCAACAGCACCAGACAACCAGTACAGGCCGAGGCTGATGTCCACTTCCAGGGCTACCAGACCGACGAAAATGCTCCTGTAAAATGGGGCCGCTGGAGCAATTTCCGCGAAATCCGCAGTGATTATGAAGTTCAGAACGCCCTGCCAACAGATAGACTGATTGCCCGTAACCAGACATTTGCTCTGATGCGCAAAGACAATGACGTTATTCTGCCAACTGAAGGGGTATACAGCTTTACCATGAGTGACGGCGAGGCAGTCTATCGACGCGGCGACCACCTGGAGACTGCAACCATTAATAATCCATCGCTAACTGTCGATTTCAATCAACGTACGTTTGATACCCATCTGACAGTACAGGCACCGTCACTAGGCAATGGCGTTAACATCATCGCCCAGGGCGAACTGGATAAAGATGGTGTCTTTGCCAGTACTCGCCCCGGCTCAAACAGTCAGGTAACAGGTGTACTCACCAATAACGCCGACGCAGCTGCCATGATCTTCGAGCGCCATATGGAACAGGGCACTGTCAGCGGCGCTGTAGAGTGGGCTCACTGAGCCCCTCTATACACCCCTGATATACAACATACCCGATGCAGCTGCATAGCATTACCAGCCTTCGTCTGGGCCTTTCTGTTTCTGCCCTGCTACTCAGCTTTACCCTTCTGCTTGAAGATGGGCTACCACGCCCCCTGACCCAGCTTGAACTACTCGCCTATGACTGGCGCATGACACTATTCAGCCCACCTCAAGAGATCGATACCCGCATTGTAATTGTCGATATTGATGAGCGCAGTCTGGAGCAAGAGGGGCAATGGCCCTGGCCACGCACTCGATTGGCCGAACTGCTGAATACACTGGGACAGCACTACCAGACAAGCATTATCGGCCTGGATATTCTGTTCCCAGAACCCGCTCGCCAGCCACATCAGGACCAGGCACTGAAACAAGCCCTGGAGCGCAACCAGACACTACTAGCAGAGCTATTTCAGCTGGAAACAGGTACGCGCTCGCTACAAGCCGCAAAACTGACAAACGGCCTGAGCATACCCTCGCCCCAGCGTATTCCTCATGCCCGCGGGTACATCGGCAATAATACATTGCTTAGTACAAGCGCACAGGCAGGTCATATATCAATCGATGTTGACGAGGACGGCAAAGTGCGCCGAATGCCTCCTGTATTAAGCTGGAACAACCAACAGTATCTCAGTTTGCCACTCGCCATACTCCAGCAGCTGTTTCACCTGCCACCACCAACGCTTCACTCTCCAGACTCCTGGCTGGCCCCAAACCTTGAGCTACAGAGCCCTCCCTTCAAACTGCCGCTGAACGATCAGGGTCGCTTACTGATTCCATTTCAAGGCAGGGCAGGCCACTACCTTTATATACCCGCTATTGACGTACTGAAACGCCAGGTTGAACCTGCATTACTCCAGGACAGGATCATACTGGTGGGCTCCTCTGCAACCGGCCTGTACGACCTCATATCAACCCCCTGGAGTAAGCATTACCCGGGCGTTGAAGTACATGCCAACATACTAAGCGCGCTGCTGGATAACCACCTCTTCCATCAACCCGCCAATAGCAGCCTGCTAACAGGCAGCTTATGCCTGTTGCTGTTCAGCCTGATTATGTTCAGTTACACACAACTGAACATCACTCTGTCGACATTGATTCCAGCATTACTCGCCTGTTGCTGGATCATCCTGAATATCTACAACTGGCAATACCACCAGCTGGCTCTGCCTCTGACCCCCCCACTACTACTCATTCTGGCCCTGGTACTGATAAACAGCCCGGCACTGGCACTGCAAGCAACCCGACAACGTCAACTGCTATACCGACACTTCCAGGATTACGTACCACGCGCCGTTGTCGAGCAGCTCATCAAAGATACCAGTCACCAGGGAATACAACCCGAGCGGCGTGATATGACCGTACTGTTCATGGACATTCGCGGCTTTACCTCAATTGCAGAACGCCTGTCACCCGGTCAGCTGGCCAATCTGATGAACAAGGTTCTTTCTCCCGTTACGCGCATCATTCACGAGCAAGGTGGAACCATCGACAAATATATGGGAGATGCTGTCATGGCTTTCTGGGGAGCACCATTACAACAACCGGATCACGCCCAGCGCGCCGTTGATACTGCGCTGGAGATACTGGACATACTGACCGAACTGAATCAGAGCCTGCACCACCAGGGGTTCCCGCCCATCCGGGTAGGCATTGGCATCAACACCGGCAATATGACCGTTGGCAATATGGGGTCTGATTTCAGGGTATCCTATACGGTTATCGGGGATGCTGTTAATATAGCTGCCCGACTGGAGAGCCTGACCAAGGAATATCAAAGCGATATTCTGATTGGTAGCAGCACTGCAGAGGCGCTGAACCGACGCACCCCTTGCAGATATCTGGGGCCTGCGACAATAAAGGGACGCAAAAAAACAATCCATATCTACGCCCCGACCAGCTACCAGAATACGACAGATGCAAAATCAGCCAGCAAACCGGATCACCCTCCCCTCTGAACGCAGCGGCATAGAACCGCTTCAACAGAATTCCCCCCTGCAGGGAATGAATAGAAACGGTACCAATTGAACAAGGTCATGCAATGGGCAAGCCTTGGGCTTCTCATGATTTTCAGTGAACTTGCACTGGCAGGCATGGTTGATACCCGGCTGGACCAGGCCCGCGTACTGCTCAGACAGGAACGATCCGATGCCGCCTATAACCTGTTGCTGACACTGGAAAAATCACACGGCCTGAGCGCGGAATATAATTATCTGCTGGGCGTTGCATCACTGCAAAGCGAACACTTTTCACAGGCCCGTAGCGCCTTTGAACGCACAATCCTGCTGGAACCTGATAATGCAGGCGCTCATCTTGACCTGGCTATCACCGAAATAGAGCTGAAAAATTTTCGACAAGCCGATATATTGCTGACTCAGATTGAACAGAAATTTGCACCACCTGAGGGCATCCGCCAGGTCATCCGACTTTATCGAAACCGTATCCGCCAGGCATTGCAGCCACGCAGTCAGGTTAGTGGCAATCTGTTCACTACCCGCGGATACTCCAGCAATGCCAACAATGGCACCGACAGAAGCCTGATAGAACTGGACCTCGGTGACGGCCCAATCGTTCTACCTGTTGGAGACAGTAGTAAGTCAAGCCCGGATAGCTATCTGGACAGTGGCGGCACATTGAACTACAGCCTGAGCCTGGGCCGCTGGTACAACCAGCTAATCTCGGCTTTACAGCTACGTAATTACGATGAGCTGAGGGAACTGGATACAACCAATATACTGCTTGGGGGCAGCACGCGCGCAGATTTTGGCCGCCACCAGTTTGAAGGCGGTATATTTTATTCGTTTGTCTGGCTGGATGGTGCCGACTACCAGTCGGCCAGCACAGGCAGCCTCCAGTATAGCCACCTGTCACGCTCCGGCTTACGGCTCGGCAGCCAGTTACGGTTACACCAGACACGCTACCTGCAAACACCAACCAACAATACGAATCAGGCAGAACTAAGCCTGTTTGCCAGCTACCCCTTTACCCTCCATAACAGCAGCAACTTACTGCAACTACATATGACAGCAAACAAGGGTGAGGCAACAAACAACAGGGCTGGCGGAGATGAAAAAAGATTGCGGCTAGCTGCAAGCTGGATTAACCAGCCCGCTGCACGTCACTTATTGCGCCTTGATGGCTTTATCGCCAGCGACAAAGATAATGCGCCCTATAACGACAGCTTTTTTGGTAACGAGATACGAGAGACAAACAAGTACGGCTTGAAGATAGGATATAGCTATTACTTTACTCCGAAGCTATCCGTTACGATAAGCGCCGCAGCCAATCGTAACCGCTCTACTATCGACCTGTTTACTACTGACAGCAAAACAGCTTCAATACGCCTGAACTACAGCTTTCAGTAGCCACTGCAAATAACAACAGCCTGCTCCACAAAATACAGAACAGGCTGATATAACAGGGGAGCAGGGGTTATGCCTGCAAGGCATTACGGTGCAGAGTTCTCAGGTTCTTCAATGACTCTGTCTGCGCTCGCAGCAAGCCCATTAACCCCACTTGATCCCAACGCTGACGCACAGACTCATCAAGTTGCGCAACACGCTCCCAATCCAGCACAGCAAAGCCACGCACACGATGCTCACCATCCTGCAAGCGAAACGCAGCCTCCTGCTCTACCAGCACACCGTGACGACGTAGTTCAGAGAATGCTAATGCTGTCTTCAAACGCTGTTCCTCCAGCGCAGTCAAACGAGCTTGCAATTCTTTCAGTAATGGAGATGGGCGGAAACCATTTCCCTGCTTGTTGTACAGTAACTTGCCCCTGTTGCTCTGAAGAGTCGAAGCACTCTCATCCATGATCATCACATGCTGTCCTTCTACCTCAGAGTAAAGGCCAAACGGATAACAACTCAGAGCTGACGGGATAGCAGACGCACGCCAGCGCTGCTCTTTACCAAGATACGCATTATGCCCCGGACGAACTCCCAACAGCGCAACAGGCTGCCCACTTTGCAGCTCATAAACGATTGGAAATTCAACCGCCAGCGCCTCCAGCTCAAATGCCATCACAGGGATATGGCCGACCTCCGCAGCAAAACCGAGACTACTGGCCGGTGTAAAGCGCAAACGGCTGTGTTCCTCACTGTTAATTGCAACCGGATTTCTGAACATCATTTTTGTCACCCTGTGAAGCCTGTGCTATCTGTTGTTCGATAAAAAACCGCACCTGATAACAGCAGCAATTCGATAAAAGCTGTTACTGGATATACGCTATTATCTGATAGAAACAGATGCACCTAATGAATCATGAACGAATGGTGGCGAAGCGTAACAGATTCAGGTAGGACAATCCGTGTCGAGAATCACAAAGGCTACAACATACTCCCGTTCATCACTGTAGGAGATATGTGCAGCCTGAGCACCAAGTGCCTGAGCACGCAACAGGGCACCTTCGCAAAAATGCAGCAAGGGCCGCCCTTCCTGATTAGCCCGCACTTCCATATGCTGCCAGCTGACGCCACGACCAATACCCGTACCCAACGCCTTGGCTGCCGCTTCTTTAGCCGCAAAGCGTTTAGCCAGAAAGCGAGGCTTGTCTTTTGATCGCTCAAAACGCTCCAACTCCGGCGGCGTCAACACACGCTCCGCCAGCCTGGGTGTACGCGCCAGTGCAGACGTTATACGGGAGATCTGCAGAATATCCGTACCAATACCAGCAATCACGGCACAAGCCTCTATATTAGCGCAGAATCAAACAGCGCAAACTCAAGGCAAGCCTGCACTGCTACGGATAACAACAGAATAAAGACAGAAAAACCAGGCTACCCTTGACGAAGACGAGCTTGCTCAGCTCGCGCCTGAGCATCCAGCATCAGCTGCTTCATCTCAACCACAGCTTGCTTCAAGCCCACAAACAGCGCGTGTGCGATCAGACCATGACCAATATTCAGCTCATTCAGGTGAGGAATTTCTGCAATCTGCTCAACATTATGATAGTGCAGACCATGACCAGCATTCACAATCAGATCACGCTCATAGGCGTACTTTGCTGCATCACGGATACGTTCCAGCTCTGCTGCCTGCTCTTCTGCATTTTCAGCATCAGCATAGGCACCTGTATGCAGCTCAATTACCGGTGCACCACAGCGGATTGTGGCGTCAATCTGAGCCGGGTCTGCATCAATAAACAAAGATACTTCAACCCCTGCCGCAGCAAGGCGCTGACAGGCCTGGCGAATTTTTTCTTCCTGGCCCACTACATCCAGCCCACCTTCAGTGGTCAATTCTTCGCGTTTCTCTGGTACCAGACAAACATGCTCAGGTTTCACCTTTTCAGCAATCGACAGCATTTCTTCGGTGACAGCCATCTCAAGGTTCATACGCGTTTGCAGCGTTTCTTTAAGCATAAATACATCACGGTCAACTATATGGCGGCGATCTTCACGCAAATGGATGGTAATACCATCAGCGCCAGCTTCTTCCACCAACGCAGCAGCATGGACCGGGTCCGGATAACGGGTACCACGGGCCTGACGCAGGGTAGCAACATGGTCAATATTTACACCTAACAACAGGCGACTCGGTTCAATCACGGGTTACTCCTTGAGCTTTCTGAACAGATCCCGACTGCGCAAGGGCCTGTCCCCCAGCAGCGGTTCCAGCGCCATACGCATCAGACGTTTGGCAGCGCGTCGCGTATCGTCGCACGCATAGTTCTCTTCGGCAATCGCCAACAACTGGTTTGCACTGAAATAGCATGAGTCCGGTTTTTGCGGCGCACGTCCCAACGGAACAACACCTTGTCCGGGCTGATAACGATAATGCCCACCCTTACACACTGCAGACAAATCCAGCCCATACCCCATGGTTTCCAGCAACTGATACTCAAAGGCTCGCAACGCTCCCTCAATATCTTCTGCCTTTACCAGCGCATCCAGCACGTACTGGTAGTAAACGAACAGCTTCGGCTGGGATTCACCCGCTATCAGCGTTCGCTCAAGCAACTCATTCACATAAAGACCACAGATCAGCGCGCTACCTGCCAGAAAACGCATTGCACCAGCATTTTCTGCTACAGCCAGTGTTTTCAGCTCCTGCCTGCCGCGCCAGCCAATCTGTAATGGCACAAACGGCTGCAAAGTAGCACGCAAACGCGCCCCCGGCTTGCGCGCTCCTCGCGCAACAGCACTACAGCGCCCGGACTGCAAGGTGAAAAACTCCACCAGCAAACTGGTGTCACGGTAGGGGCGTGTGTGCAGCACATAGGCTGCCTGATCTTCAACCCGGCTTTTCAATCACTCAGCCCTGTACAGACAGACCTTTGCATATGCCAATTGCTGCATATATCACTTTGCGCACTTATGACCAACTTAATCCAGATCGTCGTAACCCAGGCTACGCAGCGCGCGCTCATCATCAGCCCAGCCACGGCGAACTTTAACCCACAAATTCAACAACACCTGGGTATCAAATAGCTCTTCCATATCTTTGCGGGCATCGCGGCCAATGGTCTTCATACGCCCACCTTTCGGGCCAATTACAATACGCTTCTGACCTTCGCGCTCGACCAGCACTAACGCGCTGATTACCAGCAGGCCATCTTCATCGTAGTAAAACTCTTCGATTTCAACGGTAGTACCGTACGGCACTTCATCACCCAGATTACGCATCAATTTTTCACGCACAATCTCGGAACAGACAAAGCGAGAGCTACGGTCAGTTAACTGGTCTTCGTCGTACATATGCATACCGTCCGGGATATGCTTTTCAACCTCAGCCTGCAATTGCTCGACATTGCTGCCCTGCTTAGCGGAAATCGGCACGATGGTGGCAAACGTCATTTTGTCTGACAAAGCTTGCAGCTGTGGTAACAGACTGTTTTTATCTTCCAGCTGGTCAACCTTGTTTACCGCCAGAATCACGGGGCAGTCAGCATGCTGGAGCTTTTCCAGCACCAACTGATCTTCTTCTGTCCAGGCGGTACGGTCAACAATAAACACCACCACATCAACACCGCGCAGCGCTTCAGTGGCCGCCTTATTCATATAGCGGTTAAGTGCCTTTTCCTGGTTTTTATGCAGCCCTGGCGTATCTACATAGATCACCTGAAGACCATCTTCAGTATGAATACCAACAATCTGATGACGAGTCGTCTGCGGCTTACGCGATGTAATGCTTAACTTTTGCCCAAGAATGCGGTTCATCAGGGTCGATTTACCCACATTAGGTCGACCAACAATCGCCACAAAACCGCAACGCTGACCCTCAGCATCAGCACTGTTCAGCTCACTGAGCAAATGAGAAAGATCCTTAGCCATGCCTACCACCTCTCACTTTTTCACCTGTAACAGCTCCAGCGCAAGACGCGCTGCTTCCTGCTCAGCCTGGCGACGACTACTGCCAGTACCATCTGTTGTCTGAGCCATGGTCTCGACATGACAACGGATGTAAAACGTCTGATCGTGAGCCTCACCCTCAACTTTCAATAGCTCATAGTCAGGTAACGCCAGCCGACGAGACTGCAAAAACTCCTGCAAACGGGTTTTTGAGTCCTTGATCGTCTCATTAAGATCAAGCTTTTCCAGTCGCTCCTGATACCAGCGCAGTACGAAGGGGCGCACTGTCTCCAGATCACTGTCGGTATAGATTGCACCAATCACTGCCTCAACCGCATCGGCGAGGATGGAATCACGGCGATAGCCACCACTCTTCAGCTCACCAGAACCCAGCCGCAGGTAATCCCCCAACCCCAGCTCACGGGCAATTTCAGCCAACGTTTCACCTTTTACCAGCAAAGCGCGCAAGCGACTCATCTGCCCTTCACGAGCCTGCGGGAAACGTGCATACAGCGCTTCAGCAATAATGAAGTTGAGAATGGAGTCTCCCAGAAACTCCAGCCGCTCGTTATTTTTTTTGCCACAGCTGCGATGCGTCAGCGCCAACTCACAGAGGGACAGATCTTTAAAGTCGTAGCCCAGTTTACGGGCCAGTTCGGAAATTGGTTTTATCAAGGGAGCCTCGATATCGGCCTGCCACCACAGCACTCTGCATACTTCGCATCCGGCAAAACTATAAACCTGCTTTGCAGAACACTCCGACCAGCCAAAGCACTGTGCGTGACAGACTTCATTCTGATACGTTAAAAACTCAAAATGCCGTGGCGCATAACGCCACGGCATTCACAGTAAAGTTCCTTCATGATTGCGAAACGGCTACCTGATAAAGCGCGCCTCGGTAAAGTCAGGAATGCTGAAGCGTTCTGGCCAGTAAACCCAGACCGCAAATGCCCGGCCCACCAGCAACTCATCGGGTACAAACCCCCAGACCCGACTGTCATTACTGTTATCGCGGTTATCTCCCATAACAAAGTAATGCCCTTGCGGTACTGTTGCTTCAATATTCAGGTCAGGACGCTGCAAGTCCTGGTAAATTTCATGGCTGACCTCACCCAGCTGCTCCTGTTGCAAGTAGCGCATCGGGCGACTTGGTGGCAATTGTGCCAATAAGGTCAGATCCTGTTTTTCGCCATTGATATACAACGTCTTATTGATGTAACGAACCTTATCACCCGGCACACCAACGACTCTTTTAATGTAGTTAATTGACGGGTCTTTCGGATAGCGAAAGACAACTACATCGCCTCGTTCAGGGTCACTGACTGGCAAAATTCTGGTATTGGCTACCGGTAAACGCAAACCATATTCGTACTTATTTACCAGGATAAAGTCGCCAATATTCAGGGTTGGCAGCATGGAGCCTGATGGAATCTGAAACGGCTCTACCAGGAAAGAGCGCACAACCAGCACCAGTGCCAGCACTGGAAACATAGAGCGTCCGGTATCAACCCAACCGGGCCCCTGAATCAGGTTGCTTTCCACACTCGGTGGCAATTCACCACCCGCCTGACTACGCGCTGATTCCAGCTGTAACATTCGGGCCGGAGCCAACTTATAGCGATCCAGCGCCCAGATAACCCCTGTCACTGCGGTCGCCAGCACAAGAATCAGTGCAAAATCAAAATTCATGAAGATCAGCCATCCACCTTGAGCACTGCCAGGAAGGCATCCTGCGGAATTTCCACACTACCTACCTGCTTCATACGCTTCTTACCTTCTTTCTGCTTTTGCAGCAATTTCTTCTTACGACTGACATCACCACCATAACACTTGGCAGTTACGTTTTTACGCAGTGCCTTCACAGTGGTGCGAGCGATAATTTTACCGCCCAGCGCCGCCTGAATTGCAACATCAAACATCTGACGTGGAATCAGCTCTTTCATCTTTTCACATAACTGACGACCACGGTACTGGGCGTTATCACGGTGCAGAATCACCGCCAACGCATCAACCTTGTCGCCGTTGATCAGAATATCCATACGTACCAGCTGGGCAGGCTCAAAGCGGTCAAAGTTGTATTCCAGCGAGGCAAAACCACGGCTGACCGACTTCAGACGGTCGAAGAAGTCCAACACCACCTCTGCCATTGAGATCGGAA
>JAOXSF010000094.1 GCA_025800125.1 Marinobacterium sp. | reverse complement strand
CCCCTGCTGAAAATTTAAAAATTCATTTTGCCCGGCAACTGACTATGCTTGCTACAGGGCCGTACTGAAACACCCTCGTGTGTTGCGCGGCGGGGGCTGGAACAACAATCCAGAGAACCTGCGTGCGGCTAACCGCAACAGGAATCAACCAGAGAACCGAAACAACAACGTTGGTTTTCGTGTTGTTCGTTCCGCCACATATTTTCTATGCTGAGTAACTCAGCGGAGCCGATTACGGTTTGCTTCGTGAGGTCAGCGGAAAAAATGGCGAGTACGCGTCCTGCCCAGGCTGACTGACAGTGCGGGCAAATACAGAACAGCGGCCAACCCCTGGGGGCAACCCCCGGTTGGCCGCGCCTTTCACAGCAGCGATAGCGCGGGCTTACAACGGCGCTTTCTTTTCGTTTGCCACGTAATACCAACTTTACCTGGCATACCCGTGATTTTTCCCCCTTCGCGGTGCAGTTTTTTCTGACAATGGCAGCTATCAACTTTAGCCACCGGAAGGATGCCGCGATGAAACCTGTTGTTATACCCACTCTGCTTGCACAACCCTCCCTGGCCGTTGCCGCTATCAGCTTGGCCACCGTTGTAGCCGCACAACCACCGCAGTCAACACAGCAGCACCAGCGCGCCCCTGAAGCGCCGGTAATGATCTATGTCAATGGCCAGTGCGACGCCCAGCAGCAGGCCCCGACTACAGATGACAACCAGTGGATTGAACCACCCTGTATCAAAAGCTTCCAGATGGCCGCGACAGAAGTAACGGTGCAGGCGTTCAGCCGCTTTGTACAACAGACAGGCTACCGTACCGATGCCGAACAGGCAGAAACTGGCGGCTGCCACGTTTTAACCGCGCAACGCTGGACACAGGACAAAACCATTAACTGGCAACAGCCCGCGCCGCCACAATACGCCCAGCCGCAACACCCTGTCTCCTGTATCAGTTTTAACGACGCCCAGGCCTATATCCGCTGGTTAAACCAGCACACTGGCAGATCTTATCGCCTGCCAACAGAAACAGAGCTTACCTACGCAGCACAGGGTGCTACCTCCCTGCCGGATATCTGGGGTGGGCCGCACGAGCAGCAAGCCTGTCGCCAGGCGATAACCGCAAATAACGGCAAGAACATGGCCACAGGTACGGTTTGTGATGATGCCCAGGCAACCATACCGGTAAACCGCCATCCGGCGAACGATTTTGGCCTGAAAGGCACCCGGGGTGGCCTTTGGGAATGGACATGCAGTGGTTACCAGCCAGGCCCGCAGAATGGCACGCCACAGTGCGTGGCGAGTGAGGGGGGAAAGCGGGCATTACTTGGAGGGGGCTGGTTATCAACACAGGCTGTTACGGGCCGCTACTGGCTGCTACCCGAAACCCAGGCGACCCTGGGTGCGGGTTTCCGCCTGGTACATTCGGTTGAGTAAGTGTGTATTGAATAAGAGGGCAGCAGCTGTACGCAAAACGTACATTGAGGAAACGCTATCAACAGCTGCTGGCCGGAGAGATCAGTTTTGCACGGTTTGACGCCTCTATTCAGGGTTGGTTGAACCATGCGGGCCAGGGGGATACCTGGGCTTTGCGGGAGGCGTTGCTACGTGAGTTTATCTGGCCGCAGGGGGCCGCAAAAAAATCCGGAAGGCAGGGGGCAAGCCCCCTGCACCCCCACAGAGGCCAGTGACCACCTATGGGGCGGAACGAACAACACGAAAACCAACGCTGCTGCCTCGGCTCCCTGGTTGATTCCCGTTGCGGAATGCCGCACGCAGGTCCTCAGGATCGACGTTCCAGCCCCCGCCGCGCAACACACGATAGCTTGAGCCCGCTTCACAACGGGCTGCTTTGGCACTTTCCGTATGCCGGTTATAGTTTTTACGGTAACAGTCTTCCACCCACTCCCAGGCATTGCCAAGGATATGGTGCAGCTTAAAGGGGTTGGCCTGGAAGCTATCAACAGGGCGAGTGTTGCCTTTACATTTGTAAAAAACTGCACCATTGCGGGCATTTGCGTCACATACGGGCGCTTGATTGCCCCACCAGTATGCCGTTTCTGTGCCAGCCCGTGCGGCGTACTCCCATTCACTTTCAGTGGGCAGGCGGTAAGTCTGGCCGGTCTGCTGGCTTAACCAGGCGACATAGGCCTGGGCCCCATACCAGCTGATATTGATGGCCGGGTGCTGCGCATAACCGCTTTCCACCGAAAAACTACCGGGCTGGCCAATAATCTTACTGCGTGAATCCTCTTTTTGGGTTTCAAACCAGGGCTGTCCGCTAGGGCCGCGCTTGCCTGCGGCATTAAGAAAGGTGACATACTGCGCATTGGTGACCTCAAACTGGCCCATGGCAAAGGCGGGCACCTTCACCTTATGCACCGGCTTTTCATCTGAGTGGCCTTTGCCCTGTATATCCCCCATACGAAATTCACCGGTGGGAATGGACACCATTACCGGGCCTTTTCCGCCGCTTGCCAGCCTGTCCTGAAACAGTGCCAGTGGTTGATGCGAGGTGGAGGGACGGAAGGCAGGGTTTGCTTGCTGTTGTGCCAGTTGTTGCTTCAGGGCTTCAATCTCTGCCTGTTGCGCGTTAATTGCTTCGTCTTTAGCTGCGAGTGCTTCATCTTTAGCGGCCAGCGCTTGCTTATCTGCCGGGTTTGAATGTTGGCAGCCATTAGATGATATACAGAAGGGGGTATCGCCACGCAGGCCATTGTCTTCCCAGGGCACCTGTTTATTGTCCTTGCCATAGCGCTTCTGGCTGTCGTCAATGACATCGCCACGGGTAACATTGAGTGTTGTGCTGATTGGCTGGTGGGCAAACTTTGTCAGATTTTTGGCAAAGTGCTCAGTAAAGATGGAAGGGCCGCCTTCACGGTTATCGATCGCTGCCCAGCCCTGGCGGGTGCCATACACCACCAGCGCATTCTCTTTCTCCATGCTTGTTAGCGGTTGCGCCCCCATCCCTTTTAAGGGGGCCGGGCTGTTACGACAGGCATCCAGCACCAATATAGCGATGCCCTCCGTCAGCTTATCGCCCATGCTGTCCAGCAGCCATTTGGCGTTGATTGCTTCATGGATAACATCCGCCCTGGAGGCAAACCCCTGGCCGCTGGGCAGCAGATAGTTGTGAACACCGCCTTCGGTTTCCAGCGCCGTGCCATGGCCGCTGAAGTAGATCATCGCGATATCATCGGGGTTCAGGTTGCGAACAAAGCGCTTTACTGCGTCTTTTATCGTTCGCCGGTTTTTATTCAGTAATACCTGGCTTCCAGGCACCTGAAAGCCTTGGCCACGCAGGGTGTCGCGCATCAGTGCTGCGTCATATTCAGGTGCAGCAAGGCTGTCAAACATATTGTCCTTTGACACCTCTGGGTAACGGGCATTCGCAATGATCAGCGCTTTGCGCGCCGGTGCCGCACTGGCGCTGAGCGATACACCGGTTAATGCCAGAGTCACACCCAAGCAGAGGGCAGTGGGAAGTGTTGTATTAGAAAAGAGCCTGAACACCTGTGTCTCTCCCTGTCAGATAAGTTGGCACGCCCTGACGTCAGGGGCGTCTCCCGGCCAGATGGTGAATAGTGAATGACTGGCTGCAATAAGGCTGGCCTGCATCGCAGATCAGCGTTCGTTTACCCCGGTTTACCGGCCTGGACTGGCGGTCTACCGCTATCTGTATCCCTTTGGTTGCAGGCTGGTGGCTGGCCAGTGCCAGCCTTCCTGAGGTGGCTTGCTGTACCAGTGTTGTTAGCGGCGTGTCTGATACCAGTAACTGAAAGTGTTCGGTGCCTGGCTGCGCGTCAAGGGTGAAATGGCGGCTTTTACCATCCGCCCGCTGGGCTGGCAGTGAACGCTTCTCGCCCGCAGTAAAGTAGTTATCCTGGTAGCCCGATGCACGAACCAGCTCGAAAACTTTACCTGCGCTATCGGTCAGCAGTAGGTAAAGGTAACCTGGCCGGGTTGTTTTCAGATCAATGGTGAATTCGTCACCACTGTAAAGCCGTTCACCATTATCCAGCAGATAACGGCGGCCATTTTCGTTTGGTGGGCTCCAGCGGTAGTTCACCTCAACGGATTTCGTCGCTACCAGGCCAGACGGCAGCAGCGCCATGGTGTCAGACGGGGGAATAGAGGCGAGTTCAGCGGGTGCTGAATCTGGATTGAGCTGGCCCCATGGGTTAACGGATAGCTGCCAACTGTCGGCACAGTGGGCTCTGTTGTTACAGAAATGGCTGGGGCCCTTAAATTGAACCGGCGCCTGGGCCAGACTATGGGCTGAAAACAGACTGCATAGCCCGGCAAGCAACAGAGTGAGCGGGGGGCGGCTATAGCGTTCCATGGCAAATTTTCTCCTTGATAATTCAAAAGATAAAGCGGGTCCGTTGTATCTGTACCGGGTCAATATCAGCCAACAACTGGTTCAGGTAGGGGTGTATGCGATCATCCCGGGTGAAGCTCTGGCTTGAAAGTGCGTTTATCAGGTTGTCAAACGCAGGCAGTGGGCTGGGCGAACTCACCAGGATGAACTCCAGATAACCCGGATCATCGGTCTGCTTGATACCCTTGGTCAGTTCAAGTGTTGCGCCTTGTGAGCGGTAACGCGGCTGGCCTGCGTAATGGAACAGTTCTGCCGTAAGCTGTATGGGGGCAGAATACCCCGGCGGCTGGCTTTCACCCACAGCAAACCAGTAGTAGTAGCCGGG
>JAOXSF010000076.1 GCA_025800125.1 Marinobacterium sp. | reverse complement strand
TGAACCTGTACAGCGACAGGTCGTAACTGTCCCAGACCTTGAAAGAGTGACCGTTGTGGTACACCTGCCCGTTTTTCCACTTCGCCATGCCGGTGTTGATCGGCACCCAGCCCAGTGAACGGCGAACGCCACCTGACTTGCGCCAGTTCAGTCGGGATTTCTTAAACTGCTTGCGGCGAGTGGCGTACTCTTTACCGATGCACTGCACAGTGTGGCTGTGAAGCCCCAGTTCCTTTTGAGCGCCTTGTGTGTATTTTTGAATATCATAGGCAGACAGAAACACACCGCGCTCTTTGACCGAGCGGTGACTCAGTTCATTGATGTAGTTCCAGACGAAATTAACACTCCGCGCCATGCTATTCAGCAGGTTTCGGTGTTTATCACGTACTCGAACTTTCAAAGTCCTAGTGTGCTTCATGTTTTCAACTACAATTGGTCTATGAAAGAAAAAAACCCTTACAGAACAGGTAGACACTGTGTTTTCGAGCTTCATGCTCATTTGGTCTTTATTACGAAGTACCGTGGCAGCGTTTTTACCGTCGAGCACCTTAGTTCGCTGGAAAGCATCTTTCGCAGCGTGTGTGGCGACTTTGAAACGGAACTGGTGGAGTTCAACGGTAAGACGGACCACGTACACCTGCTAGTGAACTTCCCGCCAAAGACTTCCGTTTCAAAGCTGGTGAACAGTTTAAAGGGGGTTTCAAGCAGGAAGCTGAAACAACTCCACCCTGAACTGATAAAACCCGCGTATATGAAAAACGCTTTATGGAGTCCCAGCTACTACGCAGGTAGTGTTGGCGGTGCACCTATCTCGGTGATACGACAGTACATAGAGCAACAGACCCGTCCACACTAAGGGAGGCTAACGCCTCCCGCGCTATCGTTCCCCGCACTAGAAGTACGGGGCTTGCCGCGCATTCTGATCACAGCGCAAAACTGGTAGCAATACCAGTAACAACCAGTAACAACCAGAACCAGGCCTCACAGCCTGAAAACATCAGCACCTGTAATTAGCAACGCTGACACAGCCACCAATAAGACAAACAACCTGGGTTTGAATATGAGCAACAGACTTCCAGAATCACTGTCTGCAATACAGATCAACGCACTGCGCAACAGCACGCCACAACTATGGCTTAACCCGGAACTGGGCTGCCCGGAGGCTTCCCCTGAAAAACCAGATGTTCAGGAAATTCATATTGCCGAAGCGCGGCTACAGCGTTTTGCCCCACTACTTGCCACACTGTTTCCCGAGCTGAACGAAAGTAAAGGCATCATAGAATCACAACTACTACCTGTCAGGTCATTAGCCAGCACCATCAATCCACTGGGTGGGCACACATTTATCAAAGCAGACCACGCTCTGCCCGTGGCGGGCTCTATCAAAGCACGTGGCGGCATTCATGAGGTGCTGTGTTTTGCAGAACAGCTAGCGCTGGAAAACAATATCCTTTCCAGCATTGATGACGACTACAGCAAACTGCTTGAATCACCAGCACAGCAATTATTTAACCGCTATGAGATTGCAGTCGGCAGTACCGGCAATCTGGGCCTGAGCATCGGCATTATCGGTGCAGCACTTGGCTTTCGGGCAACGGTACATATGTCAGTAGATGCAAAAGCGTGGAAAAAGGCACGCCTGCGTAAACGCGGCGTTACAGTGATTGAGCACAACGCCGACTACGGCGCTGCAGTCGCCGCCGGACGCACCCAGGCAGAAACAGATCCATTCAGCTACTTTGTAGATGATGAAAACTCTCCTCGCCTGTTTATGGGATACGCCGTGGCCGCACTACGTCTACAGCAGCAACTGGATAATGCAGGAATTCGTGTCGATAACGATCACCCACTGTTTGTTTATCTGCCTGCTGGCGTCGGCGGTGCCCCAGGCGGCATCACGTTTGGCCTGAAAGCACTGTTTGGTAACGCTGTACACTGCTTTTTTGCTGAACCCGTTCAAGCCCCCTGCATGTTGCTGGGCATGGCAGGCAAAGCGGGAAGCCCACCTGTACCTGTTTACAACGCTGGCCTGCACATAGATACCGATGCTGACGGGCTCGCTGTCGGCACTGCAGCGCAATGGGTATGCGATGCTGTCCGAGATCAACTGGCTGGCGTTTATACCGAAACGGATGATCGCCTCTATGGCCACCTGGCCGCACTGCACGAAAAGGAAAATATTCAGGTAGAACCTTCCGCAGCCATCGGCTGTAGTGGCCCGGGCATGCTCAATACAACTGTTGGACGTCAGTTTCTTGAAACACATCAACTGGTTACAAAGCTGCCCCATGCCACACACCTGATCTGGACAACAGGAGGCTCTTTTGTTCCTGATAGCGAATACAAGAGGTATATACAAAAGTCGATTGAAAAATCCAATCCAAAAGTATCCTGATAAAGGATATTGTTCACTATACGAAACTTATTGATTGCGAGGAAACTTTCGTAACCTTCGTTTCGAACCCATCCCGGCCCACCCTCCGGGGGCTGGGGCGCATATAAAAATAACAAGGGGAGGTATCCTTCATGGAATCCATCAGTTCCTTTATTGGTACTATAAACGGCATAGTCTGGGGTGCGCCGATGCTCATCCTGATTCTGGGCGTAGGCTTCTTCATGAGCCTGGGCCTGAAACTTATGCCGATTCTCAAACTCGGCACCGGCTTCAGCCTGCTCTTCAAAGGCACCAAGGCAAAAGAAGGTGAAGAGAATGAGGGTGAGATTCCGCCGTACCAGGCGCTTATGACAGCAATGTCCGCAACAGTAGGTACCGGTAACATTGCCGGTGTCGCAACGGCCGTCTTCCTGGGTGGCCCGGGCGCACTGTTCTGGATGTGGCTGACAGCACTGGTCGGCATGGCAACCAAATACTCAGAGGCCGTTCTGGCCGTTAAATACCGTGAAGTTGATGAAGAAGGCAACCACGTAGGTGGCCCGATGTACTATATCAAGAACGGTATGGGTAAAAGCTGGGCCTGGCTGGGCACGGCATTTGCCATTTTTGGTGCAATCGCCGGTTTCGGTATCGGTAACACTGTACAGTCCAACTCTATCGCAGATGTCATTCACAAAAACTTTGACGTAGAACCTTACGTTACAGGTGTTGTGGCGATGGTACTGGTTGGTGCAGTACTAATTGGTGGTATCAAACGTATCGGTTCTGTTGCCGGTGCTCTGGTACCTCTGATGGCCGTTGCCTACATCCTGGCAGGCTTGACTGTTCTGGCGGTTAACGCTGACCAGATTGGCCCTGCATTCAGCCTGATCATCGAAAGCGCATTCACCGGCCATGCCGCTGAAGGTGGCTTTGCTGGTGCCGCTGTATGGGCAGCAATCCGCTTTGGTGTTGCACGTGGCGTATTCTCTAACGAAGCAGGTCTGGGTTCTGCACCAATCGCTCACGCGGCTGCGCAGACCAAAGATCCAGTTCGTCAGGGCCTGATCGCTATGCTGGGCACATTCCTGGACACTATCATCGTATGTACTATCACCGGTCTGGTAATCATCACCTCCGGCGTCTGGACATCTGGTGAGTCCGGTGCTGCACTGACATCTGCTGCATTCGCAGATGCCCTGCCAGGCCTGGGTAACTACCTGGTAGCTATCTCGCTGGCTATCTTCGCCTTCACTACCATCATCGGCTGGTCTTTCTACGGCGAACGCTGTGTTGAATTCCTGTTCGGTATCAAAGCAATCAAACCATACCGTGTGCTGTGGATCCTGGCTGTACCTGTTGGTGCAACCCTGAGCCTGGACTTCGTATGGTTGGTAGCAGATACCCTGAACGCCATGATGGCACTGCCTAACCTGATTGCAATTGCGGTGCTGAGCCCGGTTGTCTTCAGCCTGACCCGCGAATACTTCGCCCGTCATGCAGGTGGTGACGATTCAGCAGCTAGCGAAAACAAATAAGATCTGCTTTTAATTAATGCAGTCACCCGCCCCGCTTTTGCGGGGCTTTTTTTCAGCTCAATTTCAGACAGGGCATCTACTCTACGTCTGACAACGCGCTATGCCATACCTCGACGGCAGATTCCCAGAAACGCGGTGTTTTTTTTACAGCCGCTCTGTCGTGAGCGGCTTTTTCTACTTACCTCACATTCTTTCAACTTACTTACCAAGAGAAGCTGGTTCAATCAGCACCGGCTGATCTATAATCCGCACGATTCGGAGTGTTACCGATACCAACCCCCCTCGCCTGGCGGACAGGCTGAAAGACCACCCTACAAGCTGGATTTATCGTATATGCAACGCTTGGATATACTGCTGGTCGAACATGACCTTGTGCAGTCTCGCACCCATGCCCAACGCCTGATAAAAGGCGGTCGAGTACAGTATTTTCATAACGGCCAATGGCTCACAACCAGCAAACCAGGCCTGAAGCTGGAAACTGACAGTCAGTTGCAGGTTCAACCCGATGAGATGGATCGTTTTGCCTCCCGTGGCGCACTGAAACTACTCGGTGGATTGGAACACTGCGAACTTGATGTCAACGGCATGACAGCTCTCGACATCGGCCAATCTACCGGCGGCTTTACCGATTGCCTTTTACAGGCTGGTGCAGCCAGGGTTGTCGGGATTGAAGTTGGTCATGATCAACTGATAGACCGACTCCGCAATGACCCTCGCGTGGTCTACTATGAAGGGGTGAATGGTCGAAACCTGCCGGCAGAGGAGCTGCGTACGCACACTACAGATCACCAAGGATTTGATCTGGCTGTCATGGATGTGTCTTTCATTTCACAAACCAGAATTGTGCCCGCAATGGCCCCTCTTATCCGTCCAGGCGGCTGGGCATTATGCCTGGTCAAACCACAATTTGAAGTCGGTAAAGCAGGGATAGGCCGTGGTGGCATCGTGCGCGATAGCAGCCTTTACCCTCAGGTAGAACAATGGATGCGGGACTGTTATCAACGGCAGGGCTTTCAGGTACTGAACTATTTTGAAAGTTCTATTAAAGGTGGTGACGGCAATCGGGAGTTCCTGATTTATGCACAAAAACATTAATCAGATCTTAATCATCTGATCACACCACCTGTCTGTATCGCCCACCTGTCAAGGGCTGAAGGTAAAACGTCTACCTGTCGCACGGGCTACATCGCCACTATCTGGCTTGAAAATTTGAGCGTAATATCCACGAATTACCAACCAGTTTTCCACTAATTGCTAATTTAGTATTTCAGGACTAAAACACCTGGTCGCTATAGATTGTAACGACAATGTCCCGATTACCACTTACAGTAGCCGGGCAATGGCGTAATCAAACATAAAATAATAACAACCTCTACCAGCTACCCGCTGACACCTGCAAGAAAGGGATTTATATATGCTGACAAGCATTCGTAACAAGATCGCGGCAGTTTCTGCGCTCTGCCTTCTGGCAGCGCTGGCTGCTACATTGATCTATGCCACACTGTCAGGACAGGATACCCGTGCTCGGGTAACCGGACTGACGACCGAACAACTAAGCCAGAAAGCCGAGTCAGAACTACAGGCAATCGCTCAACTGGAAGCTTCGCGTATATCCAACCGGATGATTGAGCCACTTCAGGTCTCACTGGGCATCCGAAAAACAATGGAAACGTATATTTCAACGGCCGATCAGGCCTCACTGAATCGCGAACGAATCACCAGCCTGCTGCATGGCTTGCTTGAACGAAATACCAGTATTGTTGGTACATATGTCGTCTGGGAAAATAACTCTGTTGACGGCCTTGACGCACAATTCAAAACTAATGGTACCCATTCATTTGAAAATGGCTGGTTTGCGCCTTACTGGTCACGCTCAGGCTCCAGCCTTGCATTGCGCCCTCTTAACCTGGCGTTTTTATCTGACGGTGGCGTAGCAAACGATAGCAGTAGTAATTACTGGTACACATGCCCCCAAAAAGAACACAGAGTTTGTTTAACTGAACCCTACAGCTGGGAAGCTCAGGGGAAAACCATCATTGGCGCATCAATCACCATGCCACTGATGGCCGGTGGTACATACTACGGTATGAGTGGTGCCGATATAGAACTGGCTTATATTCAGAGAATCGCTGAAGACAGTGCTCGTAGCCTGTATAACGGCCAGGGCACCGTCATTGTACTGAGTAACCAGGGGCTGGTAGCGGGCCATTCAGCCAACCCAGGCCTGATTGGTAAGCCTCTGCCAGATGCTGAGCTTTCACTGTTCCGTAACGATCTTCGCAATGGCCAGGACACAATCAGCAATATGGATGATCGCTACATCAGCCTTGCTGCTATCCGCTTACCTGGTATCAATGAGAGCTGGGGGGTTGTGGTAGAGATCCCGAAATCAGTCGTACTGGCCGGAGTTGTACAGACAGAGCAGGTATTAACCGAAAGCTTCAGCGCAGGTCTGGTACGCCAGACGCTGATTGGTGCAATTATTGCGGTTCTGGGGGTTATCGTACTGGGCTGGATGGCACGCAGCATTGCAAACCCGATTGCCCAGACAGCAGGCAGAGTGCATGATCTCGCTTCCGCCGATGGCGATCTGACCCGGCGACTGGACCTGCAACGTCGTGATGAGGTAGGTGATCTGGCCAATGGCGTTAATGCCTTCATTGGCAAAACCCACGAAATCGTTAAAGACATTGCGTCGGAAATGGGTAATGTAGAAACCACAGCTAACCGGACAGCCGAGATTTCCGAACAGACCAATCAGCGCGTACAACGTCAGCGACAAGAGATCGAACTGGTTGCCACAGCGATCAATGAGATGTCGGCGTCTGCCACTCAGGTTGCCCAAAGTGCCGCTGATACTGCGAATGCTGCCAGCGGTGCGCGTTCAGCTGTTGAACAGGGCTCTGACAACGTTTATCACTCCGTTGACGCCATTCGTGAACTTGCCACTGAAATGGAACAGGCTGGCACAATCATGAACAATCTGGCTGAAGACAGTGAAAACATCGGTAAAATTGTCGAGGTTATCAGCGGGATTTCTGAGCAAACTAACCTGCTAGCACTGAACGCTGCCATTGAAGCTGCCCGTGCTGGCGAGCAGGGCCGAGGCTTCTCAGTGGTAGCCGACGAGGTTCGCAATCTGGCATCCCAGACACAGAACTCAACCACCGAAATACAGGCACTGATCGAACGACTACAGAGCCGCTCGCTGGAAGCACAGAAGGCAATGGTCAATGGCCAGAGTTACACCACCACCTGTATCGAAAGGGCAGAAAATGCTGCCAGTCAGCTTGATGCCGTCGTTGCAGCCATCGGGCAGATCAACGACATGACCAGCCAGATAGCCACGGCAGCCGAAGAGCAGAGCTCTGTATCAGAAGATATATCTCGCAGTGTCGTTACCATCAATGACACCGCAAGCCAGCTTTCTGAAGGTGCCAGCGATGTTAATCAACAAAGTGGGCGACTGTTTGACCTGATCAAACAACTGGAAAGCAAGCTTAACCGCTTCCGTTACTAATCAGCGAGATAGCACAGACTATATACACCAAGGCCCGATCAATGATCGGGCCTTTCGTTTATCTGTTGCCATGTATTTATCAGACTTTTGTCATCAAGCAATCAATTGCTGTCGCATCTACTGCTGATTGTAGCGTTCTATTAATTCTTTCCGCAGCTGCCACATATGCAGCACGATCCGCTCAGCCTGATAACGACTTAGCTCAGGGAAAGCTGGCATCTTGGGTTTGGAAACATCACCGTTACGGATCAGGCTGACAATATCGTCAACATCCATATCCGTTAGCGCATTTGCAGGAATCCCTTTCAGGAAATTTCCGGTGCCCTGCGGCCGATGGCAACCGGCACAGTGATGATCAAACAACTGCTGGCCTGATGCAGATGCTGGCGGCGGTGTTTCCGCTTCTCCACAACCTGTCAGCCCAGCCAGACTTAATATCAGAGTGAATGTTACGACTTTCACATGCCCTTCCTGTTCAGCCCTGCTGGAAGTGGTTACAGCTTATCCAGTACTAACGTTGCATCAGGTACTGGAATTAATCGGGTAATTAACGTTGACCTGATTATGACAACCAATTCTAGCTATTACCGTTCATTTATCCATTACAACTAATACAGCTACCATGACCCGCTCAGCTATCAGTACCCTATCCGTTGCTACTCTCAGACTGCCATCTGTTACCAGTCCAGCAACTGCACACCAGCCCGGCAGCCATGGTCACTCCAGCTGCGATTACACAAGCTGGCTAAAACCAGCCCCATGCCTGCTTTACTACTACCAGTCTTTACTACTACCAATCTTTACTACCACCAGTGTATAACCTGGCTATCGCTATCATACTGATTTAACGATCAAAAACCTTCCCCAGGTCAACAAAATTGCCGCAGTTATCTGCGCAGTATCCAGCTAGCTGCTCGACTGCCTGCTGAAATCCCTGGCTGTAAAGCTGCTGGATAAAACACGACATTGCAGCCTGATCAACACTATCAGCACGACAAACCAGCCAGTATTGCTCCTGTTCAAGTGGTATGAAACCCAACCCAAACTGTACAGCCGCCTGCTTCACACCAAACCCGGCATCAGCCATGCCCGCAGCAATATGCGCGGCTACAGCAGAGTGGGTATACTCCTCCGTGATATATCCGCAGATGTGCTTTGGCTCGAGCCTGAAACGCCTGAGCATCTCGTCCAGTAATGCCCGGGTTCCAGCATTCTGTTCCCGATTAATAAAACGCACTTCAGGACGGCAAAGATCATCGAGCCGATGAATGGCCAGCGGGTTATCCGCTTTCACCATCAACCCCTGCTGACGAGTGATAAACTGGATCAGACGGTGGGCCCGTGGTTTCAGATACCCCAGATAACGCTCATACAATGCCTGACTCAGATATGTTACTGGCAGGTGGAACCCCGCCACATCACACTGCCCCCTGCTGAATGAAGCCAGCGCCTCCTCTGCACTCATATATTGCAGATCCAGCTGATAGTCGGCAGCGTGTCTGGCCAGCTCAGCCACTGCGTAACCATGGCTGGCATGCAGCCTCAGCACAGGTTTAATCCCCTCCAGAGTACGCTGAATCTCCATGTTCAATTCCGACGCCAGATTGTCCAGTTGCGGCGTCAAACGCGCGGCAATACGCTGCTCAGCCCAAAGCAGTTTTTCCCCCAACCGGGTCAAAGAAGCCCCTCTGCCTTTTTGCAGCTCCACCAGCGGTGCACCGAAAAACGCAGCCCATTTATTCAGCAAGTTCCAGGCATGACGATAGGAAATACCAGCCTGTTCAGCGGCTTGCGTTAACTTACCGCTGTCATGCACACCGCCCAGAATAGCAAACAACTGAGGCTCAAGCTGTCGCCCCTGTTCATCACGGAAGGTCCAGGCAGGCGCAATCTGCACTTTCTTAATATGCATAAGTTTTCATATTTCCTGAATCTGGTGGTAATGCTAATTTTCACCGTATATAGGTCTAAAAGTAACCGCATATATGAAATTCACTTCATATTAACGCGATTGCCAGGCCAAATAACTAACGAGATCGCTCAGCAGTATGATGTAACAGACATCACTGGATGAGCATCCACTGATCGTTTCGAACAGGTGAGCCTGATGACAGCAACCCAGACATGGGATGCCGCGCTGGTACAGCAGATTATTGAATCGCTGGCCACAAAGCCCGGTGCCCTGCTTCCTATTCTGCATGGTATCCAGAATGCCCTGGGCTATATTCCGCCCGAATCCGTCCCGATGATCGCCAGTGCACTGCAACAAACCCGTGCAGAAGTTCATGGTGTTATCACCTTTTATCATCATTTCCGCATGACGCCACCGGGCAGTCATGTAGTGCAGATCTGCCGCGCTGAAGCCTGTCAGGCCCGTGGTAGCCGAGCGCTGGAAGCCCATATCAAAGAAAGCCTGAACGTGGACTACCACGGCACCACGGCGGACCGCGAAATCACCCTGGAACCGGTGTACTGCCTGGGAAACTGTGCCTGCGGGCCGAATATCCGTGTGGACGATCAGGTACTGGGCCGTATAGACAGCGAACGCTTTGATGCGCTGGTTGATGAACTGACCCACCAGCCATTGGAGGTGAAGTAATGAATACCCGTCAGAACCCGGTAGACCGTCAGAACCCGGTAAAAGTCTTTATCCCACGCGATACCACCACCAGTGCGCTGGGTGGCGAACAGGTACTGGCGCGTCTGCAACAGGAAGCGGCCAGCCGCGATCTGGCTATCGAGATCGTACGCAACGGCTCCCGTGGTATGAGTTGGCTGGAGCCACTGCTCGAAGTGGAAACCTCTACCGGCCGCGCCGCTTATGGCCCGGTCAGCCCAGCCGACATTCCCGCCCTGCTGGATGCCGGTATGCTGACAGGTAACGATGTCCACAAACTGGCCCACGGTGAAGTCACCGAAATCCCGTACCTGAAAAACCAGCAGCGTCTGACCTTTGCCCGCGCCGGTGTTATTGAAGCCACGGACGTAGATGACTATCGTGCCCATGGTGGTTTCGACGGTCTGTCAAACGCGCTGAAAATGACACCGCAGATGATCGTAGACGAGGTAAAAACCTCCGGCCTGCGTGGCCGTGGCGGTGCAGCCTTCCCGACCGGCATCAAATGGCAGACCGTACTGGATTGCCCACCGCAGCAAAAATATATCGTCTGCAACGCCGATGAGGGTGACTCAGGAACCTTCGCTGACCGTCTAGTGATGGAAGCCGACCCGCTGATGCTGATCGAAGGCATGATCATCGCTGGTCTGGCGGTGGGTGCTGATCAGGGCTACATCTATCTGCGTGAAGAATACCCACTGGCGCACCAGATTCTGGATGAAGCGATTGCCAACGCTACCGCAGCCAACTGGCTGGGTGAGAATATCCAGGGCAGCGGTCGTAACTTCCAGCTGGAAGTACGTCTGGGTGCCGCCGCTTATATCTGTGGTGAAGAGACATCATTACTGAACAGCCTGGAAGGTAAACGCGGTCTGGTACGCGCCAAACCACCATTACCCGCCATTGAAGGCCTGTTCGGTCAGCCAACTATCGTCAATAACGTGCTATCACTGGCTGCCGTGCCATTCATTCTGGCTAACGGCGGCCAAGCCTATGCAGATTATGGTATGGGGCGCTCCCGTGGCACCCTGCCGTTCCAGCTGGCAGGCAATATCGAACGCGGCGGTATGGTCGAGCTGGCCTTTGGCCCTACCTTGCGTGAATTAATTGAAGAATATGGCCTGGGCAGTGCCAGTGGCCGCCCAATGCGTGCTATTCAGGTAGGCGGCCCGCTGGGGGCCTACCTGCCGGAAACACAGTGGGATACGCCTCTGGACTATGAAGCCTTTTCTGCCATCGGTGCGGTACTGGGCCACGGTGGTGTAGTCGTTTTCGACGATACTGTAGATATGAGCGAACAGGCACGCTTTTCCATGGAGTTCTGCGTCGCTGAATCCTGCGGTAAATGTACGCCATGCCGTATCGGCTCCACACGCGGCGTCGAAGTCATCGACAATATTCGCGCAAACGACCAGTCTCCAACACAGCGCGAAGCCAACCTGGCACTGCTGGATGATCTCTGCGACACCATGATCTACGGCTCCCTTTGCGCCATGGGCGGCATGACTCCGTTCCCGGTTCAGAGTGCCGTTAAACACTTCCCTGAGGACTTCTCAGCACGTCAGGCCAACGCCGGGGAGAAAACCGCATGATCGAGATCTTTAACCCCAAAGCCCTGGACCCGAACAAAGACTACGGCACACCACCAAGCCTGTCAGAAAACCTGGTCACACTGGAAATTGATGGTGTCAACATCACTGTCCCGGAAGGTACATCCGTGATGCGTGCAGCGGCTCTGGCCGACATCAATATTCCGAAGCTCTGCGCCAGCGACAACCTGGAAAGCTTCGGCTCCTGCCGCCTCTGCGCCGTGGAAATCGAAGGCCGTCGCGGCTATCCGGCCTCCTGTACCACACCAGTTGAAAGCGGTATGCAGGTCAGCACTCAGACCGACAAGGTCGCCAAACTGCGCCGCAATATCATGGAGTTGTACATCTCCGACCACCCGCTGGACTGCCTGACCTGTCCATCCAACGGCGACTGTGAGTTGCAGGACATGGCCGGTGCCGTGGGCCTGCGTGAAGTGCGCTACGGCTTTGATGGCAACAATCATCTGGACGCCTGCAAAGACGAGTCAAACCCCTATTTCACTTATGACCCGAGCAAGTGCATTGTCTGTAATCGCTGTGTACGTGCCTGTGAAGAGGTTCAGGGCACCTTTGCACTGACCGTCGATGGCCGTGGTTTTGACTCCCGTATCGCCGCAGGCCAGAACGAAGACTTCCTCGATTCCGATTGTGTATCCTGTGGCGCCTGCGTACAGGCCTGTCCAACCTCGACCCTGATTGAGAAAAACGTCATCGACCAGGGCCAGCCAGAACACAGCGTGGTCACCACCTGCGCCTACTGTGGTGTAGGCTGCGCTTTCAAAGCAGAAATGAAGGGTGATCAGGTGATCCGCATGGTGCCGTACAAAGGCGGCGAAGCCAATATGGGCCACTCCTGTGTCAAAGGCCGCTTTGCCTTTGGTTATGCCACCCACAAGGACCGTATCACCGAGCCAAAAATTCGCGAGAGCATCGACCAGCCATGGCGCATCGTCAGCTGGGAGGAAGCAATCACCTTTGCTGCTGAGCGCCTCAAAGGTGTACAGGAAAAATACGGCCGAGAGAGCGTCGGCGGTATCACCTCCTCTCGCTGTACCAACGAAGAAACCTACCTGGTACAGAAGCTTATCCGTGCCGGTTTTGGTAACAACAACACCGATACCTGTGCCCGTGTCTGCCATAGCCCGACCGGTTATGGTCTGAAAGTGACACTGGGCGAATCCGCCGGTACGCAGACCTTCGAGTCAGTACTGCAATCCGATGTCATCATGGTGGTGGGTGCCAACCCGACCGATGCCCACCCGGTATTTGGCTCACTGCTGCGTAAACGTCTGCGTCAGGGCGCCAAACTGATTGTGGCAGACCCGCGTCAGATTGATCTGCTGAAAACACCACACCTGAGCGAGGCAATTCATCTGCCACTACGGCCGGGTACCAACGTCGCCCTGATCAACGCCATGGCGCATACCGTTATCACTGAAGGGCTGGAAGATCAGGCCTTCATTGCTGAGCGCTGTAACGACAGCAGCTATGCCACCTGGCGTGAATTTATTCGCGGTGAAGAGAACTCACCGGAGAAAATGAGCCAAGTCACCGGAGTTGCAGCGGAAGATATCCGCCGTGCCGCCCGCATGTATGCAGGTGAACATAACGGCGCTATCTATTATGGCCTGGGCGTTACCGAACACAGCCAGGGCTCAACCATGGTAATGGGTATCGCCAACCTGGCACTGGCTACAGGCAATATTGGCCGCGATGGCGTCGGTGTAAACCCGCTGCGAGGTCAGAATAATGTGCAGGGCTCTTGTGACATGGGTTCCTTTCCACATGATCTGCCAGGCTACCAGCACATCTCTGATGACCAGGCCCGTAGTCGCTTTGAAGCCGAATGGGGCGTAACACTGGACCATGAGCCAGGCCTGCGTATTCCAAACATGTTTGACGCCGCCATTGCCGGGCGCTTCAAGGGCATGTATGTACAGGGCGAAGACATTGCCCAGTCAGACCCGAATACCCAGCATGTCGAAGCAGCGCTGCGTTCACTGGAGTGCCTGGTGGTACAGGATATTTTCCTGAACGAAACGGCCAAGTTTGCCCATGTACTGCTGCCAGGCTCTACTTTCCTGGAGAAAGATGGCACTTTCACCAACGCCGAGCGTCGTATCAACCGCGTACGCAAAGTGATGGCACCGCTGGGTGGCAAACAGGACTGGGAAGTCACCATGATGCTTTCAAATGCACTGGGCTACCCGATGAATTACAACCATCCATCTGAGATCATGGATGAGATCGCCCGCCTGACACCAACCTTTACCGGTGTCAGCTACGAAAAACTGGAGCAACAGGGCAGTATTCAGTGGCCATGTAACGAGATGTTCCCGGACGGAACACCAATCATGCATACTGAAGACTTCCCGATTGGCCGGGGCGAATTTGCTCTGACGCCCTACCTGGCGACAGAAGAACGTGCCAGCCGCCGCTTCCCGCTACTGCTGACAACAGGCCGTATTCTCAGTCAGTACAACGTGGGCGCGCAGACTCGCCGCACCGATAACCAGGTATGGCATGACGAAGACGTACTGGAGGTACACCCAAGTGATGCAGAAACCCGTGGCATTCAGCATGGCGACTGGCTGGGCATCTCCAGCCGGGTAGGCCATACGGTGATGCGGGCAGTAATCAGTGAACGAATGCAGCCCGGTGTTGTATATACCACCTTCCATCATCCTCACAGTGGCGCTAATGTAGTCACCACGGATAATTCGGACTGGGCAACCAACTGCCCTGAATACAAGGTTACCGCGGTGCAGGTTGAGAAAGTTTCGCAGCCATCACAATGGCAGCAGAACTTCGTCGACTTCCGCGATCAGCAGAAAGCGCTGCTCAAACAGGCGCGCGAGGATGGAATGAGATGAACCCGGCTGCCTTCAGCGAGGCGTACGAGAAGCGAGACGGTCTGGCGACCGTCGCTATCGAACGCTGGCAGGATAACGAACATCAACTGACCTTTGATCATGTTGCCGACGAACAGCCGGTAGCATTGGTCTATAACGGTATATCCTATGCAGTCATGATGGCCACTCCCTGTCAGCTGGAGGCATTTGCCTTGGGCTTCAGTCTCAGTGAGGGGCTGATCAGCGACCCGTCAGAACTGTACGACACAGACATTCTCCACACCGAGGATGGCTATGAAGTACAGCTGACAATCGCTAACCAGCGGATGGCAGAATTGCGCGAACGCCGCCGCAATCTGGCAGGGCGTACCGGTTGTGGCCTGTGCGGCACGGAGTCATTGCAGCAGGCAATACGCCCACTCACGCCGGTGGTGGGTACCGCACTGCCAGAACCATCAGCTGTCGAGCAGGCAATCAGCCAGCTCTTAGGGAACCAGCCACTACAGCAGAAAACGGGCGCTCTGCATGGTGCAGCATGGTGTAACCTGAGCGGCGACATCAAACTGGCCTGCGAAGATATAGGTCGCCACAACGCACTGGATAAGCTGGTCGGCACATTGTTTCTCAAACACACCTACCTGCCCAATGGCTTTGCGCTGATTTCCAGCCGTGCCAGTTATGAAATGGTACAGAAAGCCTGCAGCGCGGGTATCAGCACACTGGTCGCGGTATCGGCACCTACTGCACTGGCCGTACGTCTGGCAGCACAGGCTAACCTCAACCTGATCGGCTTCGCCCGCCCCGGCCGATTTATTATCTATAACCGCAGTGACCAGGCACACGGAATACACCGATGATTACCAACGAACTTGATCGACTGATACAGATGGCCAACCATATTGCGGCCCACAATGACTTTCATGGCGATACAACCCAGGCCGCTGCGGCAACCGCCAGCCACCTGCGCAAATTCTGGGCACGTGCGATGAAAGAGAGCATTATCAGATATGTTGCAGAGGACGGCACGGCTCTGAGTCCGGCTGCGCGTCTTGCTATACAGCAGCTGGACAACCCACAGCCCCATACACCAGAAACACGCTGAACCAGAGACCGACAACACCAGAGCAAAACGAACGGGCCGCTATTTTTTACAGGCGACTATTTTTACAGGCAGCTATTTTTTACAAACAGCTGCCTCAGATGATGCCCAGGCAACCTGCGCTCATATTCAGGGCGTCAGCGGTCTCAGGCGTTGCGCCAGCGCTATGGCATCGGGATGACGATACTTCAGGCTGGCAAAGGCTTCGGTCAGTAACTCAATCAGCCAGCGACGGGCAGGGCTCAGCGGCAATCCCTGATACCAGGTCAGATAAAACTGCATCCGGGCACAGCGCACAGGTAACGGTGATAATCTCAGGCGGGTATTGATCGACAACATGTGGTCTGCATGGGACAGTGTTGTCACACAGAACAGCTCTGAATCTGCCACAATCGACATCGAATTAAAGATTGATTCAGATAACATCACCACATTACGCTTGGGCATATCCTGCTGTGCCAGCGAAGGTAATGTACTGATATTAAAACGTTGCGGCCGCCAGACAATATGCTGGCCAGCAAAAAACTGCTCAGCAGTAACATCACCCTGTACTTCAGGGTGGTTCGGGTTATAGGCCACCACCAACGGCTGCTGAAAAACCATCCGGTTTTCAAAGTTACGGTCAACAACGGGCACCGTACAGATCATCAGATCAACCTGGTTCAACCGCAGATCTTTTTCCCGCGCAATATCATCGTAATGATGGCAATCAAAGCAGACTTCAAGATCCGGGTTGATCTGCGCCAGACGACGATAAACCTCTGGTGCCAGTTGTGCACACAGGTCCTGATGACAAGCGACAACAAAGCGCCGCTTTGAACGTTCTGGCAAGAAACGTTCTACCTTGCGGGTATTTTCTTCCAGACAGACAAAAGAGCTTTCCAGTGCAGTGAACAACGTAGTGGCAAAGACTGTCGGCTCCATCTCCCGCCCCTGCCGTACAAACAATCGGTCCTGATAGTGGTCTCGCAGTTTATTCAATGACTGGCTAACAGCAGGTGAACTGATAGACAGTGTTTCTGCAGCACGGGCAACACTGCGGCTGCGCATCACCGCCACAAAAACCTTCAGCAGGTTAAGGTCCAGCGTAATGGCTTCCTGCATTTCATTTCTTCCAATCCATTGTGTTTTACAACAGCCCGACCTGCAAATCACAGCACTTGAAAGCAACAGCACTTGAAAATCACAGCAGAGAAACAACAACAGCTTCTGCACTTTGTCAGACAGTCCTTTGCTGACAGGAGCGGAACAAACATTCCACATTCGGGCCAACCTGAAACAGGCTGCCCGTCCGGCTACCTGTAAGGGACAGAATCATACACGCTTTTACCCCACAATAGCAGAACGAATAAGTCATTTTTTGAATGACAATTAAATTCAAAACTACTAAAAAAGGCCGCTATGAAGTAATAAAAAAATAACAAAAACAATCAAAACCAACTGACCACCTTTCACCGAAAAAACTAGCCTGAGCAAACGACCAAAAGATAGCGCGATAGACACGAAAGCAAGAACCCGGACGACAGACGCATCAACCCTGTTACAAGACCATATGGTTGTAAACATAACGATGAGGGGAAAAAGAAATCGGTCAGATGATGGAGGCAGATAACAGATTTGCGCTCGCGATGGGCAGCATCTGACCGATTGAAGGAAAACAGAAGGAACCCTGTAAAGCACGTCAGCATAGCGTGCTGATATTGCAAACCTGTTGCTGACAGACCCAGGCCCCAGGATAAAGCCTGAATCTCACAAATCCTCAGCCAGAGCACACATACGCTCAGGCAGTAGCAAAATTACCCGCTTCTGCTTCAGCCGCTGGCTGCGCCACTGGAAATACCCGATCATAGGCCCAGGTGTATATATAGGCATACACAACAATGAAGCCCATCAGTGCAGCGTCCATCGCCAATGCAGTCAGTAAACCAACATCCAGCCACCACATTACCAGTGGCATAGAGGTTGCTGTCAGCGTCAGCTCCAGGCCCAAAGCATGAGCAATACGACCACGCTTTGAACGTTCCGTTGGTACCCGACCGCGACTGACATCCCAACGATCATAAAAATGGTTGTAAATGAAGTTAATCACCAGCGCCTTGATCGCAACAATTACGGTCAAAGCCCCGACTATCGTGGTTTCACGCTCCAGTGCATATGCGATGACAGGCGCAGACATCAGAATCAGCAATACTTCAAAGATGATGGCATAACGCACCCGATCCCACTTCGAACGCACATTGATCTTTTTTGACATCTCTACTCTCTTAGCAGTGTATTCCGTTGAGTGGCCGCCATCCTAACCCTTAAAAGAATAGATAAAAGTCAGAATCTATCTATTTTTAAGATAGATAAATAAAATCCATCTATTTAATATATGAAAAATAGAAAGCATCTTTTATTGAGATAGATATATGCCAGCCATTGATCAACTGGAGGCCTTTGTTACCGCTGTAGAACAAGGGTCTTTCTCTGCCGCAGCTCGCAAGTTACGTAAAGCACAAAGTGCTATCAGCAATGCCATCGCCAACCTGGAGATCGAAAGCGGTATTGAATTGTTTGATCGCAGCCGCCGCACTCCGGTTCTGACCACCCACGGGGAAGCCCTGCTGAAATCTGCCCGTGCAGTTCTGCACAGCCAGCAAGACTTTATCGCCTGTGCCAGTTCATTGACCGTCGGTACAGAGATACAACTCTGTATGGCCATTGAGCAAAGCGTCTCCACCAGTGCAGTACTGCCACTACTGATCGAGTTCGAGAAACGTTATCCCTATATTGAGTTTGAACTGCTGGACCCAGGCCCTAACGATGTTGCCGAACAGATCCGCCAAGGGCGGGCCGATATAGGCCTGATGATGGAGCAGGAACATTACCCGCAAGGCTTTAAATTTCGAGGTATCGGCTACGCACGGGTGATACCGGTCTGTAGCGCAGACCACCCGCTGGCCCAGCTTGGCCCTGTGAATCATAGTGACTTACGCGGCTATCGTCAGTTAGTCACCCGCAGCCTGAACCGGGAAGATGACAGCTACATTCAACAGATTGTCAGCCCTAAAGTCTGGTATGCGGAAAGCCCTCACGCCGTTGCGGAACTGGTCGGCGCCGGGCTGGGCTGGTCACTGCTACATGAAGCCGTGGTTGAAACGCAGTTACAACGAGGTAGCCTGGTCAAGCTGGAACTGGCCTACCAGCAAGTTGCTGCACTACAAGGTATAGATGTTGTCTGGACTGAAAAAAGAGCACTGGGCCCAGCTGGTCAATGGCTGCTGGAACAGCTGTTTGCACTGAATATAAGCCAGGGGTAACTGCATATAACCAGATGCACACCGTCAATGTTCAAGCACAGTCAATACTCAAACACCGTCAATACTCAATTTGCAGTCGACGGATCATCGCTTCATTAGCTTGCAGCATGCGTCGTGCGTCATCTCCCAGCAGGCCAGCCACACTGTTAACCAGCCCCTCGGCAAATACAATATGGGCTGCCATGCTATTCACGATATAACTACTGGAATGGGGTATCAGAAAGCTTATATCCGCACAGGCCATCAGTGGCGAAGCCGGGTAATCGGTCAGGGCAATGACCCGGACCCCTCGCTCTTTCATCGCCTCAGCAATCTCGACCACCTTACGGGTATATGGCATACAACTGGCCACCAGTAATACATCGTCTGCTGTCAGGTCAATCAGGTTGTCAGCCAGGCCTCGGTCTGGCTGCAGCTGCATAACACCGGGGCGAATCATGCCCAGTCCGTAGCGTAAGAAACCCGCCAGAGAGAAAAACTGACGTTCTGCATATACCCTTACCCGCGGCCCATATGCCAGCCATTGCGCAGCCAGATGCAGCTGTCCGGCATCAAGCTGACGCAAACACTGCTGAAGATTCTGCATAGACTCATTCACAATACGCTGAAAACCTTCCAGCTCCTGACAAGGCTCCCCCAGCAAACGATTCACCTGCTGGCTGTAATAATCCGCGCCAGCCTCGGTAACAGTCTGGCGAAACACCGCCTGAAACTCATTAAAACCGCCATAGCCCAGGCTTTTTGACAGCCGTGTCAACGTTGACGCATTTACCCCCGTATCTCGAGCCAACGAAGAGATATTTCCCACGGCAACCTGTTCTGGCTGCGCCACCAGCCGCGCCAGCACCTCAGCAGCACGAGGGCCTAAACGCACATCAGAGCGTCCCTGCCCCATGTCCAGTAACAATTGTTGCAGTTGCTCAAAGGTAGAAGGGGGGTGAGGAAATACAGTCACAACCGTCTTCAGCTCCACTGGTTGGTGTCCACGCTTGCAGACATAGGCGAATGGGAATACCAAGGCTAACAGATGCACTGAAAATTTGCAGACACATGGAAAACCCGAGTACGCACCAAAAGGCCGCAAATAATATTGCCAAAACCCATTTACGCAATTATATTTGCAATATGCCACCCATGCAAAAAGCCCCATACAAAAGCACCCATACGAAAGCACCTATGCAAAAAACTCTGCATCCAACACAGATAACACAGACCATGAGCCACGTATTCCACCGCAACCTCCATACCGACTACCCCACCGCTGTTAAAGGCGATGGCATCTATCTGATCGACAAGAACGGCAAACGCTACCTGGACGGCTGTGGTGGTGCAGCCGTCTCCTGCCTGGGCCATAGCGATGAAAACGTGATTGAAGCGATGAAAGCCCAGCTGGATCAGCTCGCCTGGGCCCATAGCGGTTTCTTCACCACCGAACCCATGGAACAGCTGGCCAGCTTTCTGGCAACGCGAGCACCTGAGGGTATCGAGCATATCTATTTTGTTTCTGGCGGCTCAGAGGCCACCGAGTCGGCACTGAAAATGGCCCGCCAGTATTTTGTTGAACGCGGCCAACCACAGCGCCGCCATATTATCGCCCGCCGCCAGAGCTACCACGGTAACACCCTGGGCGCACTGGCAGCCGGTGGTAACCAGTGGCGGCGTCAGCAATTTGAACCCCTGCTGGTTGAAGTCCGTCATGTCAGCGCCTGCAATGAATACCGTGACAAAGAAAACAGTGAAACCACTACGCAATACTGTCAGCGCCTGCTGACAGAGCTGGAACGAGAAATTGAGCGCCTTGGCCCACAAAACGTTATGGCATTTATGGCAGAACCGGTTGTGGGCGCAACCATGGGTGCTGTGCCTGCCGTGGAGGGCTATTTCAAAGGCATTCGTGAGATCTGTGATCGCCATGGCATCTTGCTGATTCTGGATGAAGTGATGTGCGGTATGGGTCGCACTGGCAGCCTGTTTGTGGCCGACCAGGAAGGCATAGCACCCGATATTATCTGTGTGGCCAAAGGCCTGGGCGCAGGCTACCAACCCATCGGTGCGACACTGGTCAGCAATAAAATTTACCAGGCCATCAAAGAGGGTTCCGGCTTCTTCCAGCATGGCCACACCTATATCGGCCACGCTATGGCCTGCGCTGCTGCGCTGGCGGTACAACAACGTATTGAGCAAGATCATCTGCTGGCCAATGTGCAGCACCAGGGCAACCGCCTTCGCGCCGCACTGGAAGCGGAGTTTGGCGACCACCCATTTGTCGGCAATGTCCGTGGTCGTGGCCTGTTTCAGGGCCTTGAACTGGTGCAGGATAAAAACAGCAAAACACCATTTGACCCGGCCCTGAAAATCAATGCCCGCATCAAAGCCAAAGCGCTGGAAAATGGCCTGATGTGTTACCCGATGGGCGGTACCATCAATGGCTACGAAGGTGATCACATTCTGCTGGCACCGCCTTTTATAATGAACGACGAACAGAACGACGAACTGGTACGGCTGCTGACCCTGAGTTGCCAGCAGGTCTTTGATACCCTTTGACGCCTGTTCATGTGGAAGCCACCTCTGCGGCTCCCACTAACATCCTTTATTCAGAATGATGAGAAATAACACCCGATGAGCATGCAATCCCGACTGAACATCCCACCCCGTAACGAAATGCGTGATGACCAGCGTGCCGTGCTGGATGACATTCTGGCAGGCCCACGCGGCAATCTGGACGGCCCGTTCCTGGCCTGGATTCACAGCCCCGGCCTGGCCAACCCGGCTCAGCAACTGGGCGCGTTCTGCCGTTACCACACCCAGTTATCGCTGGTCGAGTCTGAACTGGCGATCCTGACCACTGCATCCTGGTGGCGCAGCCAGGCAGAATGGATGATCCATGAACCCATCGCCCGTCAGGCTGGCCTGGACGGCGCTATTATCGACGCCCTGCACGCACAGCAGCCCCCTGAAATCAGCGATCACCGCCAACAGCTGATACACAACATCGGTGTCAGTCTGTATCAGAACCGCCGGGTAAACGATGAACTTTATACCGCAGGCGTCGATGCTTTCGGCGAACAGGGCATGGTGGAACTGGTCGGCATTTTTGGCTACTACGCCTTTGTTGCCATGACCCTGAATACTTTCGAGATGCGCCCTGAATACGCAGAAAACCTGCCGTTTGCGGAGTGAACTCCAGTATTCTGGGCACCACCCATAGCGGACTGTCCGGTATGGGTGTTTTTATTCAACAGCAGGCAATGTAGCAACAGTCTCGGCCATATCTCCGGTATCCCTCCCCCGCCGCTTCGCCAGCTCGCCATGGTAGTACGCCATATAATCCGCCATCACTTTCTGTTCAATTTCCAGCGCCAGTTCGGTAGGGCAGAAGATACGAATATCAATCTGAATATCCCCCAGTTCGGTGGTCAACACCCGCAGATGTGGCTCTGGCCCGGGCAGGTCAACGCCAGCACGACGTTCAATCACCGCGTTATAGCGCAGCGCCACTTCAAAGAAGTCTGCACAGTACTCGGCCAGCTTTTCCAGCATCTTCTGGCGAAACGGAAAAGGGTCCACCAGCGGTGGTGTCGAGATCACAAAGTAGTGATAGACATAACGCTTCATGAAGTTGAGGTTTTTCACCGCATGGCTGAGAAACGTACTGTTCGGCACGGTGATGGTCTTGCCAGTGTACTCGTAACTGTTATGGGAAAGGTTAATCTCCTGAATGGTGGTAGAAAGAATACTCACCTCCAGTACCTCACCGCGAAAGCGGTCCAGCTCAATCCAGTCACCGACTGTAAATGCCCGTGAACTGGCGCGCAGAATGGAACCACTGAAACAGAGAATCAGTTCTTTGGAAGCCAGCACCAGCGCCACGGCAATCGCTGCCACCGACAGCGCCGCGTGCTGAATTTCAGACCACCACAAACCAATAACCGTGGAAAAGATTGCCAGCGCCATCAGATTTTTGGTGTAGAACATGGACTTACGTTGCTCATCGCTGACAAATGCGGTGTCATGGCGAATCCACTTCAGAATGATAAAACGCAGTGTCAGAAGCCCCAGTAACGCAACCAGCGTCAGTAGCGGCTTATTGTCCTGTAGCTGTGCAACCAGCGGAAGGAGCTGTTCCATGGTTCAGTGATCCCGGTGTCGTTGTTTTAAAGCCCGAACAAGACAAAAGTCTAATGCGACGAGCATACGCCTGTTAATGGCACAGCAACAGATAAAGTTCCCTTATCAGGGCTGGCAATGAATTCTCATTGGACAGTACCCACAGGCTGCCTGAAACTGTCTGATATATCTATTCCGTCCACATTGGCAGAGCGCGGCGCACCCACACGACGCCCGCCAGCACCCAGCAAAGGAGCAAACTCATGGAGCAATCCGCCACCCTGGCGCTGTCGCCACAGCAGCTGCGTCACCAGATCCGTAACGGCGATTTCACTGGCAATACCTCCGGTTTCTGTCAGGGGTTTGTACAGGGTAACCTGGCGATCATGCCGAAAGACTGGGCCAATGAATTTCTGCAGTTCTGTCAGCTGAACCCAAAACCATGCCCTATTGTTGGCATGTCTGCCAATCCGGGTGAATTTATGCTGCCAACGCTGGGGGAAGATGTCGACATCCGCAGCGATATTCCGAAATACCGCATCTACGAAAATGGCGTAATGACCCAGGAAATAGCGGATGTACGCGAATTCTGGCGTGATGATCTGGTGACGTTCGTGCTGGGCTGCTCTTTCTCATTTGAAGAAGCGCTGATTGCCGACGGGCTGGAAGTACGCAACATCACTGAAGGTGTGAACGTACCGATGTACCGCACCAATATCGAATGCCAGAGCGCCGGTCGTTTCAGTGGCACCACGGTTGTTTCCATGCGGCCAATGAAAGCGGCTGATGCCATCCGCGCGGTGCAAATTTGTACCCGCTTCCCATCCGTCCACGGCGCACCACTGCACCTGGGTGACCCATCTCTGATCGGTATCAACGACATCAACACCCCGGATTTCGGTGATGCGGTCACCATCAAAGAAGGTGAACTGCCGGTCTTCTGGGCCTGCGGCGTTACTCCTCAGGTTGCGATTGAGCAGGCAAAACCTGAGTTCTGCATCACCCACAGCCCGGGCCATATGTTGGTCACTGATATGCCAAACAGCCGCCTGGCCGTACTGTAACTGGAGGAAGCTGCCATGACACTGAAACTGAATTGCGATCTGGGCGAAAGCTTCGGTAACTGGAAAATGGGCATGGACGATGCGGTGATGCCGCATATTGATCAGGCCAATATAGCTTGTGGCTTCCATGCTGGTGACCCGCTGGTACTACAAAAAACGCTGCAACTGGCCAAAGAACACAGTGTTACCGTAGGCGCGCACCCTGGCTACCCGGACCTGGTTGGCTTTGGCCGTCGCACCATGAAAGCCACCGCCGCCGAAATCAAAGCGATGATGCTGTATCAGATCGCCGCCATTGACGGCATGGCGGCCTCACTTGGCCTGACACTGGAATACGTCAAGCCACACGGTGCCATGTACAACGATATGATGGCCGACGACGCTGTACGCGCAGCCATTATGGAAGCCGTTGCCAGCTATCACCGTCCGATTGTGTTGATGTTGCAGGGCACGCCCAACGCTGAAAAACACCGTGCAGAGGCCGCCGGTTACGGCCTGAATCTGTGGTTTGAGGCCTTCGCTGACCGCTGCTATGACGATGATGGCCGCCTGCTGGCACGCACCCGCGAAGGTGCGGTACACAGCCGTGACAAGATGCTTGCACAGGTAAAACAGCTATCCGAGCACGGTACAGTCACCTCAATCAGCGGCCATACTCTGAACCTGCATGCTGATACGCTCTGCGTCCACGGTGACAATATGGAAGGCGTCAATGCCATCCAGGAGATCCGCGCCATGCTGCACCCGGAGAGCGCAGCATGAGAGTTGAAATTGCAGGCGAAAACGCACTGATTCTTTATTTTGGCGACGGCACCACCAGCCCGACCACCTCTGCTCAGGTGCAACAGGCTACCAGCCTGCTGGAAACCGCACTGGCAGACAAACTGGTCGATATGGTGCCGTCCTACGCCTCGCTGCTGGTGATCTATGATCTGAACAGTACCGACCACTTTGAAGTACGCCGTCTGATCCGTGAATCACTGGGTGAGCTTGGTGGTGCTGCCGCAGCTGAAGGCCGGGTAGTTGAACTGCCTGCCTACTACAGCACCGAATCTGGCCCGGACCTGGAAGACCTGGCCAAACGTGCCGAACTGGAGGTGGACGAGGTTATCAATATCCACACCAGCATGGAGTACCGCGTTTACGCCATCGGTTTTGCGCCGGGCTTTGCCTATCTGGGCGAAGTTGATCCACGTATCGCAGCACCCCGCCTGTCTACACCGCGCCAGAAAGTCCCCCGTGGTGCTGTGGCCATTGCTGACCGCCAGACCGCTGTTTACCCGGCGGTATCACCAGGAGGCTGGAATCTGATTGGCCTGTGCCCAACCCGCATGTTCAACCCGGATGCCCGACCAACCATGCCGGTTGAAGTGGGTGATCGGGTGAAATTCAAACCGATCTGCCGTGATGAATTCCTGGAACTGGGAGGCGAACTGTGAGCGGATTCAAAGTACTACAGCCTGGCATTCTGACACTGATTCAGGATGGTGGCCGTATCGGTCACCACCGTATCGGTCTGACCACCGGCGGCCCGCTGGACCGTGAAGCCTTCAACTGGGCTAACCGTCTGCTGGGTAATGACAGCAACGCCACCGCGCTGGAGATCAGCATCGGCGGGCTGGTGCTGGAAGCGGAGGTTGATACCGCAATCGTCCTGACCGGTGCCGAAATGGCGCTGAAGATCAACGGCCGAGAGCAGGAACGCTGGTGCGTACAGCCGATAAAAGCCGGTGACCGCGTTGAAGTCGCTTTCACCACTGCCGGTGCCCGTGGCTATCTGGCAGTGAAAGATGGTTTCCAGATCAGCCATAGCTTTGACAGCGCCGCCACCGTTACCCGCGAAGGTCTGGGTGGCCTGAACGGTGAAAAGCTGGCTCAGGGTGACTATCTGTTCTGTAGTGCAGGTAAAGCACAACGACTGCGACTACCCGAAGCATTCCGTCCAGACTTCAACAAGGATGTCACCCTGCGGGTAATCTGCGGCTACCAGCAGGACGCTTTCAGCGATCTGCAAAAGCGCCTGTTCTTCAGCAGCGAGTACAGCGTTACCGACCGCGCTGACCGTATGGGTTACCGGCTGGAAGGCCCACAGATCACTCCGTCTATTGACGGTATTCTATCGGAAGGGATCTGCCATGGCGCCATTCAGGTACCCGCCGATGGCCAACCGATTGTATTACTCAATGACCGACAGACCATCGGCGGCTACCCGAAAATCGGCGCCATGATCGCCCGCGACACCGCCCGTATGACGCAGCTGCTATCCGGTGCAAAGGTCTCCTTTGAAGAGATCACCATGGAAGATGCCCATAACCTGCACCACCTGACACAACGTCGTTGCGCATCAATCGAACTGGAACAGCTCGACTGAACCCCCGTCACAGTCAGTGCGACCATGGAACCCCGGTCGCACTGCACTCACAGCAAGAATAAAGAGAAGTATCGTGACAAAAAGTATCATGACTAGCCTGAAAGTAAGTGAAGCTGAACTGAGTCAGCAGATTGAAGATGTACTGGTCGCCCGTAACCTGCGCGGCATGAAAACCGTACAGCCTGCACTGGAAACCGGCTACTACCTGCGCGCGGCGCAGATGCTGAAAGATGTCAAAGGCCATGTGCTGATCGGCACCGGCTTCCCGGTGGTCGACACCTTTGAAACTGATGGCCCGGTAGGCGCGCTGGCACTGTATAAGGCACTGGAAACACTGGGCGCAACCCCGGTAATTGTCTGTGGTAAACCGATGTCTGAAGCACTGGCCCGCGACTACCGCGTTTATGAAATTCACGTTGGCCCACACGACCAGCGCGAACAGGAAGCGGCAGATGCACTGGCGAAATACCAGCCCGAAGCCATTGTTTCGATTGAACGGCCAGGCCAGGCAGAAGATGGTGATTACTACAATATGCGTGGTGAAAGCATCGGCGCACGTGCTGCCTGCTTTGACAGTTTTGTACGCCAGGCAACCTGCCCAACTATCGCCATCGGTGACGGCGGTAACGAAATCGGCATGGGTAACATCTACGATGCGTTAGCACAGCTGGATATTAATGCTTCAGCCACCACAGTGGATGAACTGTGCATAGCTGATGTGTCCAACTGGGGTGCCTACGGCCTGATGACGTTCCTGTCTGTCTGGAGCGGCAAAGATCTGCTGGTTGACGTAACACCACTGGAGATTCTGCGCTATCTGTCCGAGCTGGGTTCCGTTGACGGTGTAACCCGTGAAAACGAACTGACCGAAGACGGCCTGAACGTGAAAGAAGGCGAAAGCGTCCTGACTGAGCTGCGCGCACTGATTGCCGCCTGATCGCTGACAAAAGCCTGCAACACCTTTCACGCCATTCCCCGACACGGGCTGCCCTGCGTATCTGCGAGCGCTGGTATCTAAAAGCGCTGGTATTGGTATCTACCCATAGCAACGGCAGCCTGTTTTTGTGTGAGTTCCAATGCTTATCGAATAGTAGCCGTCATTGTGGCACGGCAGAACCAGATTCTGGCACGCAGGGATATTCCCCCTACCCATCTTTCACGCCACTATCCGGGACGGACTTCCGACATCCCCCCAAACCGCTCGCCAGCCATGTCGAGCATTCACGCCGGAAGATAATTCAGAATAATAAAACAAGGAATAACCTCCATGCTGAAGCACGCTATTACAGCCTCACAGCTGGTGAAAAAGCCGCTTATAACCAGAAAATCTGTGGTACTGGTCGCCTCCGCGCTGCTGGCCACACACCTGAATGCCGCCCAGAGCACCGACGCGATTGACCCCGAAGCCGCCAGTGGCTTCACCCAGAAAACGGCTGTCACCGCTGATAACTACATGGTTGCCGCCGCCAACCCGCTGGCCGTAAAAGCCGGTTATGATGTATTGAAAACCGGTGGTAGCGCCATGGATGCCATGGTTGCCGTACAGGCAATGCTCGGCCTGGTTGAACCTCAGTCCTCTGGCCTGGGCGGCGGTGCTTTTCTGGTCTATTACGACGCTAAAACAAAACAGCTGACCACCTTTGATGGTCGTGAAACGGCACCGCTGGCTGCCACACCAGAACTATTTCAGGATGAAAACGGCAAGCCACTGAAATTCTATGATGCCGTTGTTGGCGGTCGCTCTGTTGGCACACCGGGCACCGTCAAACTGATGGCCGACATGCACACCCGCTATGGCAACCAGCCATGGGCACAGTTGCTGCAACCCGCGCAAGCGCTTGCTGCAAACGGCTTTGCTGTCTCACCACGTCTGGCCGGTGCCATTGAAAACGACAAAGAACGCCTTAGCCGCTACCCGGACACCCGCGCCTACTTCTTCAAAGCCGATGGTACACCACTGCTGGAAGGCGATATTCTGAAAAACCCGGAATACGCCCAAACCCTGGCTACACTGGCGAAAGAGGGCTCTGCTGCCTTTTATCAAGGCCGCATCGGTGCTGACATCGTGCGTAAGGTACAGAGCATCAGCGACAACCCCGGCCTGCTGACCCGCGATGATTTTGCGGCGTATAAAGTCAAGGAACGCAGCGCCACCTGTGCCCCGTACCGCCAGTACGACATCTGTGGCATGGGCCCGCCAAGCTCTGGCGCATTAACAGTTGGCCAGATTCTGGGCATCAGCGCGCAATTTGACCTCAAGTCCATGGGTAAAGACAGCAGCGAAGCCTGGCAGATTATCGGGGATGCCTCCCGACTGGCTTTTGCTGATCGCGGCCGTTACATGGCCGACAGTGACTTTGTACCGATGCCAGAAGGCCTGCTGGATCAGAACTATCTGGCAGAACGTGCCAGACTGATTACACCGGGCAAAGCACTGGAATCTGTCTCCGCAGGCGAGCCTCGCTGGGAGAAAGCGGTCGCCATGGCGGATGATCAGTCAATTGAGCTACCTTCCACTACCCACCTGGTGATCGTCGACAAAGACGGCAATATCGTCTCCATGACCAGCACCATCGAAAATGGCTTTGGCTCCCGCGTGATGAGTAACGGTTTCCTGCTGAACAATGAGCTGACCGACTTCTCCTTTGCCAGCCACAAAAATGGCTACCCGATTGCCAACCGTCTGGAGCCAGGCAAACGTCCACGCTCTTCCATGTCACCCACCATCGTGATGAAAGATGGCCAGCCATATATGGCGGTGGGCTCACCTGGTGGCTCACGCATCATCGGTTACGTTGCATCAACACTGATCCGCCACCTGGAATGGGGTATGCCGATTCAGGACGCAATCAATGAACCACACCTGCTGAACCGCTTCGGTACTTACGATGTGGAGAAAGGCACCAGCGCCGAGCAATTCAAAGCACCGCTGGAACAGATGGGCTTCAAGGTCAACGTACGTGATCTGAACTCAGGCTTGCAGGCGATACAGTTCAAGGATGGCAAACTGGTTGGCGCAGCAGACCCACGCCGTGAAGGCACGGCAATGGGTGACTGATTTTTCTGACCCAGTCATCGCCTGGGGTAAGGCTCCTGTGTACCGACACAGGAGCCTTACCCCACTCTGTAGTTCCAGTTCCCTACCAGCTTTCAGCTCCACATCTCCATTGCATGCCCTGCGCACTCAGCCAGGCTCTGCTTTCCCGATCACAACCCTGCTTTCTCAATCACAACCCTGCTTTCTCAATCACAGTTTCACGACTGCCACTTTCACCGGCAGTTAATCCCAAACGCTTAACCCCAAACGCTTAACCCCAAACGCTTAATTCAACTTTCCTGAACCATACATTTTATTTTCAGAGCCCGGCGACACTCTGCCGACACGCATATCTCACACAATGGCACCCCATCAGGCGCTAAGCAATGCTGCATTTAGCGCCGCAATATTCAGCACGGCAATATTTAAGCACAGCAACTGATACGACGATTTTTCATAGCAGTACTTCTATTGCCATAGCAACACTTCTGTTGCCGTAGCTGCGCTTTTATCGAGACGGTGTTATCGACCCCGTCTGCATGGAGAAACTTTGTGGAGGTACAACGTATGTGGCAGTTTATGAACCCGGTAAAGGTCGTTTTTGGTGAAGGCGTACTTGAGCAATTGCCCGCCCTGCTGGCTGGCCGCAGCTATGGCATCGTCACCTATGACACCCCCTGGTTCGCGGAGCTGGTTACACAAATCAGCCGACTGTGTCACAAAAAACCGGCGCTGGTTATCAACAATGTTCAGCCCAACCCTGACTTTGACAGCCTGCAACAGGCCTGCCAGCAGTGGGCACAATGTGACAAACGCCCAGAACTGCTGATCGCACTGGGTGGAGGCTCGGTGATCGATGCCAGCAAAGTGATTGTCGCCGCCGATGGTAATTTCAACCGGGTACGCACCGCACTGGAAACCGGCACGCCACTGCCACTTGACGGCAGTCCTCAACAGACCATTGCAGCTCTGCTTGCCATACCCACCACAGCAGGCACGGGTAGCGAAGTCACCCAGTGGGCGACAGTCTGGGACAGCCAGAATCAGCGTAAATATTCACTGTCTCACCCGGCACTTTACCCGGAGTGCGCACTGGTCGACCCGGAATTAACACTGGCATTGCCGCGCGCACTCACCATCAGCACCGCACTGGATGCCCTGAGCCATGCGCTGGAAAGCCTGTGGAACCGTAATAACAACCCGGTGTCTGCCCGCTTTGCCATCTCGGCCGCCCGCAGCATCCTGCAACATCTGCCGGCACTGGCAGCCAACCCGACAGACCAGTCTCTACGCACCCACATTGCCCGCGCTTCACTGTTTGCAGGCGTTGCCTTTTCTAACACCCGTACCGCGCTGGCCCACAACCTGTCATACCCGATCACCCTGCAATATGGCATCGCCCACGGTGAGGCCTGCTCATTCACCCTGCCTGACATTCTTGCCAGTGTTCTGGGTGAAGACCCACAACTGGATCACTACCTGGCAGAAATTTTTCCGGGTGAATTGTGGCAAGCACCGGCGCAACTACGCCAGTTACTGCAAACACTGAACATTCCTGACCACTATCAGGCCTATGGCATCACCAGTAGCGACTGGCAAACCATCACCGATCAGGCCTTTGCAGGCGAACGGGGACAAAATTTTATCGGCCAGAAACAGCGCTTTATCGAAATTAGTCATCGTTGAATCTGGAGTGTTAAGCGCAACACCCGGCACACGCAAAAACAGCCCGCTTTTCCAGCAAGCCGTTTGTAACGAGCCGCCTGTAAAAACTGCTCGTAATTAAAGCGGCTCGCAAAAGCCGGTTTGCAGAAAACCGGCTGACAAAAATGGTTACAAGAACATCTATATAAGCGCCCCGGAGGCACATAGTATGAAATCGCTTTTGCAAGGGTCATTCAAAACCGGCCGTACACTGCTGAAAAAATGCACCCTCGTCAGCACCCTGCTGGCTTCAGGCCTGGCATCATCAGCCAGCCTGGCACAATCCTGTGACAACCCGGACAGCCTGCGTTTTTCCATTATCCCAACCGAAGAATCAGTACAGGAACTGTCGCTGTACCAGCCGGTACTGGACTACCTGTCTGAACAGACAGGCAAAGAGATCGAGTTCTATATGCCAACGTCCTACGCCTCAGTGATGGAAGCGATGATTGGTGGCTGGGTAGATATTGGCGTACATGGCGCCAACTCCTATGTGATTGCCCATGAAAAAGACCCTTCTATCGAGGTATTCGCCACCTACGCCAAAAAACCGGGCTACCTGCAACAGGAAGGCCCTGGTTATGAAGCGGTGCTGATCTCCCGTAAGGGCTCACGTTTTACCGAACTGTCCAGCCTGGAAAACAGCGTACTGGGGCTGGGCGACCCGGCCAGCACATCCGGCAATCTGGTGCCCCGCGTTGCTTTCACCAAGGTGATTGGTAAAGGGCTGGATGATCACTTCGACAAAGTCGTCTACACCGGCGGTCATGACCTCACTACCATGGCAGTATTCGAAGGTAAGGTTGATGCAGGCTTTGTTGCCAGCCACCGTTTTGACAACGTGGTTGAACGGGGGCTGGTCAAGCTGGAAGATTTCAATGTGCTGTGGCGCTCCCCTCCAATTCCGCAGGACCCATTCACTTACCGTGGCAAACTCTGTGCCGAACTGAAACAGAAAATCCGCAACACGTTTCTGACTCTGCACACCCTGCCACAGATGAAGGCCTTTCTGCACAACGTAAATTCCAACCGTTTCGTGGCCATGCAGGATGAGGACTACAACATCGTCCGCGAACTGCGTGAAGCGAAGAAAAACCGTTAAGCAACGGCTGCCAGCCGCCTTTGTTGAAGAGGGCAGCAAACTTCCCTGCTGCCCACGCCCGCAATCATAAAAGACCGTCATACCATGAGCATTCTGCATGTAAACCAGCTGGTCGCCCGTTACCCTGGTGCGAAAACAGACACCCTGAAAGAGATCAGCTTCACCGTTAATCCAGCGGATTTTTACGCCATCATCGGCCCTAGCGGCGCAGGCAAATCCACCCTTATTCGCTGTATCAATCGCCTGGTGGAGCCCACCTCAGGCACGGTTCGACTGTTTGATCAGCAGATCACCCAGCTACCACCGCGCCAGTTACGCCAGACCCGTCGCCATATCGGCATGATTTTCCAGGAGTTCAACCTGGTTGACCGCATGTCAGTAATGGATAACGTGCTCTCCGGTCGGCTTGGTTATACCAGCACCTGGCGCAGTATGCTCAAACTGTTCAGTCAGGCCGATATACAGCGTGCGCTGGAACTGCTGGAGCGGGTTGGACTGCTGGAGCATGTCGACAAACGCGCCGACCAGCTCAGCGGCGGACAACGCCAGCGGGTGGGTATTGCCCGCGCATTAATGCAGGACCCACAACTACTGCTGCTGGATGAACCCACCGCCAGCCTGGACCCGAAAATCGCCCGTGATGTGATGACACTGATCCAGCAAACCGCCCGTGATCTGCAAATTCCGGTGCTGTGTAATATCCACGATGTTGCACTGGCAAAGGAGTTCTGTAACCGCATTCTTGGCTTGCAGGACGGCCGCATGATGTTTGATGGCGAAACCCATTCGATGAGCCAGCAGGATCTTGACCGCATCTATGAGCGCGAAGTGCTGTAGGAGCCAGATATGTCACCACTGACACAGACTTTCGACCACTACAGCCAGCAGAAACGCCAGCAACAGTGGAAACACCTGGCCATACTGGCCATATTGCTACTGACCCTGCTATTAAGCATTCACAGCATCATTATTGAAGATACCGACTGGCAACGCATCGGCACTCTGGAACAAGTGCTGGCATCTATTGGCCGTTTTGCGGCTCTGGATTTCAGCCTGATTCCGCACCTGGGCGTACCCATGCTGGAAACCTTTATGATGGCCTGCCTGGGCACCTTGCTGGGGCTGTTTTTCTCATTACCGGTGGCCTGGTTTGGCGCCCTGAATGTCACACCCTCACGGCGGCTGCTTTACCCGTTCAGCCGTTTTCTGATGACCCTGAGCCGTTCTATTCATGAGATGGTATGGGCGCTGATATTTGTCGCGGCTGTCGGCCTGGGCGCACTACCCGGCATTCTGGCTATTGCCATGCGCTCGGTGGGCTTTATCTCAAAAATCATCGCTGAAGCAATCGAAAATATTGACCCCAAACCGGTCGAAGCAATTCGTGCCATGGGCGGTAACAATTTTCAGGTGATGTATTACGGCATCATCCCACAGATAAAAACCCTGGTGATCGGCACCATTATTTTCGAATGGGACATCAATATCCGTCGTTCTGCCATTATGGGTCTGGTGGGCGCAGGCGGGCTGGGGCTGACTTTCTTCCGCCAGATGGCGATGTACAACTATGGCGGCGTTACCGTCGTCATTCTGGCTATTCTGACCCTGATTCTGCTGGGCGAAATCGCCTCCCACTATGTCCGCAAAGCGATCAACTGAGGTGAGCCCCATGTCAACCCAATCACAGACTCAAAATCGTCAGCTGCATTGGCAGCGTTACCGCTACCCGCAGTCACTGATTCAGTTCACACTGGTACTACTGGCACTCTCAGCACTGGCCTATAGCATCCATTTTCTTAATATCGACTTGCAGCGCCTGCTCAGTGTTTTTGGCAGGGTTGGTGAAGTACTGGCAGAACGTTACTTCCCACCTGACCTTGCCTACATCAGCCAGCCCGGTTATCTGCAATCGGTGATTGAATCCATCCAGATGGCTTACCTGGGCGCAATACTGGGTATGTTGCTGGCAGTGCCGCTAGCCTGGTTTGCCGCCTGGAATGTCACCCCCGCCCGGCGCTGGCTATATCCACTGGCGCGTCTGGCCATTATGGGCAGTCGCTCGGTGCATGAGATGATCTGGACTATTCTGTTTGTCACCGTGCTGGGCTTTGGCATGCTGCCCGGTGTCTGTGCGCTGGTGATGTTCTGTATCGGTTTTGCAGGCAAGCTGTTTGCAGAAGAGATTGAAGTGATTGATATGGGGCAGGTAGAAGCGATGCAGGCCAATGGAGCCAACCCCCTGCAAACCTTTATGTACGCAGTCTGGCCACAGGTCAGAACCGCCTGGACCGGTATCGCCATCTATACCTGGGATGTTGCCTTTCGCGCAGCAACCGTGGTGGGGTTCTTCGGTGCCGGTGGCATGGGTTGGTATCTGAAACGCAATGTGCAACAACTGGAAACCGAACGTGTTGCCGCCATTCTGCTGTCTATCGTGCTGCTGGTACTGGTGTCAGAGTTGATCTCTGCCTGGGCCAGACACCGACTGTCACGCCGCCGTGCCGGTAATCAGCTGCAAAATGCCTGATTGATACCTGACCTCATACTTTTCCCACCTTTTCATACCTTCAGCCTGAGCCGGTCAACACCGGGCCACTCAGGCTGAATTAACCACCTGCAATAACGCCTTGCTTAACGGGGTCGTCAGCTGATCATTGGCAATTACCAGACTGCTATTCTGCGCCAGATCAACGCCAACAATCTGTTTGACCTGAATACGCTCATGGGGCACATGCTCATCATCCGCAACCACTGAAATACCCAGCCCCTGCGCCACTGCTTCACGAATTGACTCACGGCTACCCAGCTCATAGATCGCATTCACACCGACATCAGCATTACGCAATGCCTCATCAAAGCGCTCCCGCGTCAGTGAGCCTGGTTCACGGCTAATAAAGTCCTGATTCGCAAAATCCGACAGCATCAGCTGCGCTTTACCGGCCAGCGGGTGACCCACAGGTACCAGCGCCACCAGTTGATACTGATAGAAAAAGAAACTCTGTAGCCCCGGATTAGCGCTGCGCACAACAAAAAAACCGGCATCCACATCACCACTGGCCACCAGTGCCTCTACCCGCTCGGACGATGCAAAGGTCACTCTAACTTTGATGTTGGGATAAAGTGCGTGAAATCGCTTGATCAACAATGAAACCCGATAGGGCGACACCGCTGCAATATGAATTTCGCCAGTCTCAACCTGGCTATGCGCCAGCAGAATAAATTCAGCTTCGCGCAGACTGGCCAGCGAAGCTTGCAGCTTGGGTAATACCGCCAGCCCCAGTGCAGTCAGCCTGTTGTTATTACGCTGACGAATAAACAGCCGCGCGCCATAATTTTCTTCAATCTGAGAAATTTTATGGATCAGCGACGGCTGCGACAGGCCCAGCTGCCCGGCCGCCTGCTTGAAGCTTTTATGCCGAGCCAGCGCACAGAACGCTTCGATCTGGGAGATAGTCAGAAGTGGTCGAGGCATCGCCAGCTCAGATAGATTCCAGCTGGTCCATCGGCCAGCGCGGGCGGGTGACAATTGACAGATCATCATGCTGCCCTGCCAGCAGACGCTGAGTACCGGCAAAAGCGATCATCGCGCCGTTATCGGTACAGAACTCTGGACGGGCATAAAACAGCTTTGCCCGACGCTTGTGCACCATCTCTTCCAGCTTCTCCCGCAAGCGACTGTTAGCGCTGACACCACCGGCAATAACCAGCTGTTTCAAGCCAGTATCGTCAAGTGCTCGACGGCATTTGATCGCCAGCGTATCCACCACCGCTTCTTCAAATGCTGCTGCAATATCGGCTTTATCCTGATCGGACACTACACCGTCAATTTTATGCTTGTTGGAAGTGTTCAGAGTAAAGGTTTTCAGGCCAGAGAAACTGAAATCCAGCCCCGGACGGTCTGTCATCGGCCGTGGGAATTTAAAGCGGGTACGGTCGCCCTGCTGCGCCAGTTTTGCAATCAGCGGGCCGCCAGGGTAGTCCAGACCCAGCATTTTAGCCGCTTTATCAAAGGCTTCACCGGCGGCATCATCCAGCGACTCACCCAGCAGCTCGTACTGGCCGATACCATCAACTCGCACCAGCTGGGTATGGCCACCAGACACCAGCAATGCCACAAATGGGAATTCTGGCGGCTGTTCTTCCAGCATTGGCGCCAGCAGATGACCTTCCATATGATGTACGCCAATGGCGGGCACACCCCAAGTAAACGCCATGGCTCGGCCACAGGACGCTCCCACCATCAAGGCACCCACCAGGCCCGGGCCTGCGGTGTAGGCAACGGCGTCAATATCTGTTTTGCTCAGCTGCGCTTTATCCAGCGTTTCCTGCACCAGTGGCAGCAGCTTGCGCACATGGTCGCGGGAGGCCAGTTCAGGCACCACGCCACCATACTCAGCATGCATTTTTACCTGGCTGTACAGCGCATCGGCCAGCAAGCCCTTTTCACTGTCATAGATCGCAACGCCGGTTTCGTCACAGGAAGTTTCAATGCCAAGTACACGCATATTAAAAGCTCTACCACTGCAGCAGGTTCTGAATAAGGGCCCAAATGGGCAACTGGAGCGGTATTATCAACCAAAGCCGGGCAGATTTCACCGTTTTCAGGCTTTACTCCACCCACAAGGCTGATTAGAATACTGCGCCTCTGTAAAGGCTGCCTGTGCAGCTGAACAGAAATCGTACTAATTCTATTGCTTAAGGAAATTCACAATGCCTAGCGTTAAGGTTAAAGAAAACGAGCCGTTCGACGTAGCTCTGCGTCGCTTCAAACGTTCTTGCGAGAAAGCAGGTGTACTGGCTGAAGTACGTCGTCGTGAATTCTACGAGAAACCAACTTCCGTACGTAAGCGTAAAGCAGCTGCTGCTGTTAAGCGCCACATGAAAAAGATCAACCGCGAAAACGCACGTCGCGTTCGTCTGTACTAAGATCTTTTCAATCCAGGCCTTTGTCTGGATTTTGCGTAAAAAGATTTACAGAATTAGTACCGGTATAAGCACTTAAGCACATCTGGGACGGGGTCATCGAATGTCTACATTGAAGCAGCAAATCACTGATGAAATGAAAGCAGCCATGCGCGCTAAAGAAAAAGAGCGCCTGGGCACCATTCGAATGATCCTGGCCGAGCTGAAGCGCGTCGAAGTGGACGAGCGTATTGAGCTGGATGATGCACGTGTGCTGGCTATTCTGGACAAAATGTCCAAGCAGCGCCGGGACTCAATATCACAATTTGATGACGCGGGTCGGGTCGATTTGGCCGACGTTGAGCGACGGGAGCTGGAGGTGATTAAAACTTTCCTGCCGCAGCCGCTAACAGAACAGGAACTGACTGAACTGGTCAGCGCCGCAATTGCCCAGAGTGGTGCCCAATCCATGCAGGATATGGGTAAAGTGATGGGGATTGTGAAGCCCCAGGCGCAAGGCCGTGCCGATATGGGAGCTATCTCAAAACTTGTCAAAGAACAGCTGACAGGTTAAAAATTTGCTGTTCCCCACCAGACCGGAACAGCTATGGCCGGACGCATTCCACAAAGCTTTATTGACGACCTGCTCGCACGGGTAAATATCGTCGATGTCCTTGATGGACGAGTAAACAAACTCAAGCGCACCGGCAAGAACTACTCAGGGTTATGCCCTTTCCACAAAGAGAAGACACCTTCCTTCACTGCCAATCAGGATAAGCAGTTCTATTACTGCTTTGGTTGCGGCGCCGGTGGCAACGCACTCAGCTTCCTGATGGATTACGAACGCCTCGATTTCCCTGAAGCTGTCGAAGAACTGGCCAAAATGGTCGGTATGGAAGTACCGCGCGAAGAGCGTTCTGCCGCCCAGCAACAGCGCGAACGCCAGGTCAAAGACATCTACAGCCTGCTGGAAAAAGCCAGCACCTTCTATTGTGAACAGCTGAAACAGCACCCTGCCCGCCAGCCCGCCGTGGGCTATCTGCAACAACGTGGCCTCAGCGGTAAAATTGCAAAGCAGTTCGGCATCGGCCTTGCACCTCCCGGCTGGGATAACCTGATGCAGCACATCGGCACAGAGACAGAGCAGGTCAAACTGCTGGAACGCGCTGGCATGCTGATCCACAACGAAGAACGCAACAGTTACTATGACCGTTTCCGCGAACGGATCATGTTTCCTATCCGCGATCAACGCGGTCGAGTGATTGCGTTTGGCGGCCGCGTACTGGGCGATGCCAAACCCAAATATCTGAACTCACCGGAAACCGACACCTTCCATAAAAGCCGCGAGCTGTATGGCCTCTATGAAGCCCGCCAATACAATAGCAAACTGGACAAGCTGATCATTGTTGAAGGCTATATGGACGTAATCGGGCTGGCACAATACGGTATTACCTGCGCCGTCGCCACCCTGGGTACCGCAACCACTGCCCAGCACCTGGAACGACTGTTCAAGATGGTAAGTGAAGTAGTGTTCTGTTTCGATGGCGATGCAGCGGGCCGCAAAGCCGCCAGTCGCGCACTGGAAACCACCCTGCCGGTAATCACCGACGGCAAAGAAGCACGCTTTCTGTTTCTGCCCGAAGGCGAAGACCCGGACAGTCTGGTGCGTCAAGAAGGCAAAGAAGCGTTCGAGCAGCGCTTGCGCGATGCCATCCCGCTATCCAGCTTTTTTTTCCAGATCCTGCAAAAAGATATAGATCTGGACCACCTGGACGGCCGCGCCCGCTTCAGCCGTGAAGCTCTGCCACTGATTGATGGTATGCAGCCAGGCCTGTTACAGCAGATGATGCGCAATCAGGTACGTGACCTGACCGGCCTGAGTGAACAGCAAATTGAAGATATTCAGCAGTTCAGCCAGCCGGTACACCTGGCCGAACCGGCAAAACCCGCCCCGGCACCCGCTTCTGACTATGGCCGCGAGCTGCCACCACCGGACTGGCAATCACCGCCAGCGCCAGCGCAGGGCGGAGACGACCCATACAGCGACTACGACAGTCTGGACAACTACCACCTCCCCCAGCACAACCATCGTGGGCCTGAATTTGACACCATAAACTCGAGTTTGAGCCCGGTACGTAAAAACACCGGCGGCAACCACTTTGGCAGTTATGAAAGTCGCTCTATGAGCCATGGCTGGCAACGACGGGGCAAGTGGGAAAAACGCGAACGCAGCCATCAACCACCGCAACCCAGCACCCAGCTGGTACACAGGCTGAATGAGATTTTGCTGCACTACCCGGCACTGGCACAGATTGTCCCGGCACTTGATCAGTTCCTGATTCTTGATGAGCCCGGCATTGATCTGTTCTACGCCACCTGCCGCTATCTCAAGGATAATCCGGGCGCATCGCTGAGCATGATGCTGCTGGACTGGTCTGATGATGACAATCGCTTCCACTGGATCGACACCATCAACGCCATTACCCGCACACCGCCACTGGAAGACGCCGCTAGCGCTGAACAAAGCCTGAAAGATGGCCTGCAAAAACTGGATCAGAAACTGACTCAGCAACGTATAGAAGTATTAAAAGGCAAAATGGCCAGCCGCACCGCGACCCGCGAAGATAAACTGGAACTGAACAGCTTGCTGCTACGCCTTAAAAGCGGCTGAAAATGCCATCATACAAACCGCAAAGCTCACACAAGACAACAGGCAAAACCGACCGGACTGGTCTATTTTGAAACAGCAGACAAAATCTTGCCTTCTACCATATAGCATCAGTACAACCTTGCCGGTATAATACCGTGCTCGTTTCTGTCATCCATCCGTATTTTCATCAAGTTAGGGTCCTATGTCCGACACTTCTCAGCAGCAATCACGTCTCAAAGAACTGATCGCCCGTGGCAAGGAGCAGGGTTACCTGACCTACGCCGAAGTAAATGATCACCTGCCAGAAGATATCGCAGATCCAGATCAGGTCGAAGATATTATCCGCATGATCAATGACATGGGGATTCCTGTCAGCGAAGTAGCGCCTGACACAGAAACCCTGTTGATGACCGAAGGTGACTCCAGCAGCGACAGCCCGGACGAAGAAGCCGTTGCCGCGCTGGCCGCAGTAGAGTCTGACGCTGGCCGCACCACTGACCCTGTGCGCATGTACATGCGTGAAATGGGCACAGTAGAACTGCTGACCCGCGAAGGCGAGATCAGCATTGCCAAGCGCATCGAAGAAGGCATCCGTGAAGTGATGTCTGCGGTTGCCTACTTCCCACGCAGCATCGACTATGTACTGGAAGCCTATGACCTGACATTGCAGGAAGAAGGCCGCCTGAGCGATATTTTCAGTGGCTACATTGATCCTGACGACGATGTGGTTGCCAACAGCCCGACTCCGGTAGCCGCCGCGGCAAACGATGTTGACGACGCTGACGTTGATGATGACAACGGCGACGACGATGACGACTCTGATGAGAAAGAGCGTGGCCCAGACCCTGAAGAAGCAGCACGTCGCTTCGGTCGCCTGAGAGAATGCCGCGATGCGCTTAACGCAGCAATTGACAGCTATGGTCGTGAAAGCAAACAGGTGGAAACCGCACTGGCAGAGATGGCCGAAGCCTTTGCACCGATCAAACTGACGCCGCGCTATTACGACGAGCTGGTTGAGAACATCCGTGACTACATCACTCGTATCCGCACCCAGGAACGTAACATCATGCGTGTGTGCACACAGCGTTGCGGCATGCCACGTAAGACGTTCATTCAGATTTTCCCGGGTAACGAAACAGACAAAAACTGGTTCCAGCAGCAGATTGATAAAGGCGAAAGCTACGCCGGTGCCATGAGCGCCTCTCTGCCAGACCTGCAACGCGCACAGCGCCGCCTGCTGGCACTGGAAGATGAAGCTGGCATCACGCTGTCTGAAATCAAAGAAGTTAACCGCCGCATGTCGATTGGCGAGGCCCGTGCCCGCCGCGCCAAGAAAGAGATGGTCGAGGCCAACCTGCGTCTGGTTATCTCCATCGCCAAGAAGTACACCAACCGTGGCCTGCAATTCCTGGATCTGATTCAGGAGGGCAATATTGGCCTGATGAAAGCGGTAGACAAGTTTGAATACCGCCGTGGTTACAAATTCTCCACGTACGCAACATGGTGGATTCGTCAGGCGATTACCCGCTCTATTGCCGATCAGGCTCGTACTATCCGTATTCCAGTTCACATGATCGAAACGATCAACAAGCTGAACCGTATCTCCCGTCAGATGCTACAGGAGATGGGCCGTGAAGCTACCCCGGAAGAGCTGGCTGAGCGCATGGATATGCCGGAAGACAAGATTCGTAAAGTCCTGAAGATCGCCAAAGAGCCGATCTCCATGGAAACACCTATCGGTGACGATGAAGACTCCAGCCTGGGTGATTTCATTGAAGACACCACTCTGTCTTCACCGGTGGACTCCGCAACTGGCGAAGGCCTGTGTGAAGCCACTCGCGAAGTACTGGCAGGCCTGACCGCCCGTGAAGCAAAAGTACTGCGCATGCGTTTTGGTATCGACATGAACACTGACCACACTCTGGAAGAGGTCGGTAAACAGTTTGACGTTACCCGTGAACGTATCCGTCAGATTGAAGCTAAAGCGTTGCGCAAACTGCGCCACCCTAGCCGTTCTGACCACCTGCGTAGCTTCCTCGACGAGTAAGCACTGGCATTTCAATTCAGATTGATATAGAGAGAAATTCTTTTATATCAAACAGTTGCAGCCATATATCATTACAGGTATTATGGCTGCCGTTCGCTGTTAACCGCTCTTACACGCCAGTGTAAACACAACAGACAGCAATTCCTCGGTGAGGGCCTTTAGCTCAGTTGGTTAGAGCATCCGACTCATAATCGGCAGGTCCTGGGTTCGAGTCCCGGAAGGCCCACCATTCTTTTCAAGGCGTTACGAGAACTTCGGTTTTTCGAGACCCTTTCCCGTCCAGTCTATGGCCGGTACTCTTCAGCTCTCTTCATACTTACCGGGTATTGTATCCCACCAAAACCAGCCCAGCACTAATCGGATTACTCCAACATATTGCAACGATACAGCAGACCGCCGCAAAAGCTGGTAATTTCAATCGTCTATCAGCTGGCGTAATCGTGGTCGGAATGCGTTTACCAGTGCGTTAGCTGTGTCGGCCATAAACTCGACCACTTCGGGCTGGTCAAAGCCGGGCCATTGTTCACCGATCACCATAGAGCGTTTTACTTTTCGATCATCGCTCCAGCTCACGGCAAATGGCAGTTCACTGTCGATCTCTTCACGCATTCTCTGTAGCGCTTCATACAGTGCATTACCCTGTTCAGAGTTGCGCAGGCGGACAAAGCAACCACATGAGCGGGAAGCTTTTTCAAAGTACAGGGTAATCCAGGCGGTCCAGCCAGAAGGGGGGAGCGATAACGCTATATTGCCCACCGTTGCAGCCTCGGGCAGTGGTTGTTCGGGGTCATCAAGGGTTAACTGTTCCAGAAAGCTCTGCCAGAACTGCTGATAATCCTGCTGCCAGCGGGCTTTTTCTGGTTCGCGCTCTGGTTCGCGCTGAATGGGCATAGCGCTGGATGGTGCTAATAATTCCGGCACGGCTACAGCCCGTTCTATCAGCTGCGTTTTTGCCAGTACACGTGGCTGAATAAAATAGTCTTCGGACTGTGGGTATTTATAAACACCCACTTCAACCATCGCCAGAATAAAACGCATGTGCGCTGTATACTGCAAAAAGTCGACGATGCCTTTAGCGCCGTGGTGGATGCCGTCACCGGCAATAACCAGCATAAAGTCGCCTCTGGCCAGCGAGGCACTTACGCCATCAACAAATGCGGCTTCCTCGGTATCAGGGAAAGTCTGCTGTACCAGCGCATAGGGGCTATTGCCTTTAATACCGGTACGTTTCGTCACTTCACGCTGCAAATCAGCGTAAGACCAGCGAATCAACTCTTTGGCATAGTCCAGAATCTGACCAATGACCTTGCGCCGCGCCTCCGGGTTGCGCCAGAGTTTGGTTTCCACAATCACCAGCCGCCCCTCCGGGGTGACATAAACAAGGTCAACCGGCCCGGCCCCGGTATTAAGCTCCCGGCAGAGCGCACAAACACGGCGATAACCAGAGTCAATCTCCCCGAACGGTAGCGCTGCCGGGCATTCATACAATCGACTCTGCAACCAGTCTTCCGTAAACCCTGCGGCAAAGCGCACAGGTTCCAGCGTGGTCACTTCACCATCAGCACCAAATAAAAACGGCGTGGCAAACATATATAATTTTTATCCTTAACCGGTACAAAGTGTGCTGGCCCGGTTTTGCAGCCAGCACCGCAGGTCGTTATTAACCGCCTCAACCACTAACGCTTCAACATATCAAACACCACACGGGCAAAGCCCCGTGCCAGTTCAGGGCTGGACAGATACTGCATCATCATCTCCTGATGCGCAGCACTGCTGTCCATCACCGCGTGGTCAATAGCCTGGAGGAAGTCACCCAGCAACGCTTGCTCAGCCGTGTTGTTTTCAATCTGTCTCATCACCGTGTTGTTCTCAGCGAGTTTATCCCGCACGGTGAAGGCATAGTTGATCAGGTCGCCATCACTGAGTTCATCCGTAATAAACATCTCATTCAGGCGCGCCACAATCTGCGACAGAAATTCCTCTTTCTTGTCTTTGGCTTTAGCGGTGCCAACCTCGCCGGAGGGCTCCAGTTTGTAATCGCCGGTGCCTTCCTGCAATTTGATATGCTGTTCTCTGATTTTTGACAGGCGATAGTGGCTCATCACCACGTTATCCAGATCAATATCGTCTTCTTCAATTACCCGTTCGCGCAGCAGTGGCCGCAGGTAGCGGGCGTAAAGGCTGAGTTTTTCCAGATCCGGGTCATCATAATCAACAATCTGCGACATAAATTCGTAGAAGCGGGTAAAACTGCCCAGATCTTTTTTGAAGATTTCCAACCGGTCTTTTTCCTGCTTGCACGCTTTGAGACCGTTCTCAGCATTGGCGATCAACACGGCATCGCCGGTCTTGCGGGTACGCTCAAACATCTCCCGGGCCTTCGAATACGCATCAATCGCGTTGGCATAGCTTTTCTGCCAGCGCTCTACTGCGGGCTTTACGATATTGCTGATGGCAGCATTACTTTTACGCTTGCCAAGGAAGGCTTCGCAGAAGCGTTCCACTTCATGCCAGACAAAAATACCGCTGGCCCGCAGCTTTTCATGCAGATCAAAAATCTTGTCGGGGTCGGTCACATCCAGCAGTTCAGCGGTCTGATAATAGGGCTGGAAAGCCGCCAGAATCTCTTCCGATTTGTTGTAGAAATCCAGCACAAAGGTGCCACACGCCTCCTTGCCCGGATAGGTACGGTTCAGCCGGGACAGGGTCTGCACACACTCGACACCGCCCAGTGGCTTGTCTACATACATGGCGCAGAGTTTGGGCTGGTCAAAGCCGGTCTGGAACTTGTTGGCCACCAGCATGATCTGGTAATCATCCGTATTGAAGGCCTTACGCATATCCCGCCCTTTCAGGCCCGGGTTCATGCTTTTTTCGGTGAAGGTCTGCTCCAGCAGCGCGGTGCTGTCCGGGTCGTGCGGGTTGAACTCCACCTCGCCCGAGAACGCCACCATCACCGCAACAGTGCTTTGTCCTTTCTGGGCGGCTTCAGCCAGGTATTTGTCAAATGCCAGCTTATAGCGCACCGCTTCCTTACGGGAGCTGGTAACCACCATCGCCTTGGCCTGGCCGTCCAGCAGGTGCATGATGTGCTGCCGGAAATGGTCAACAATCACCTTCACTTTCTGGGCGATATTGTACTCATGCAGCCGCACCCACTGGCCCAGCTTCACTTTGGCTTTTTTGCTGTCTACCTCAACGTCAGCAGTGCCGATCTGCTGGGCTAATTTATAGGCCACCTGATAATTGGTGTAGTTTTTCAGCACATCAAGAATAAAGCCTTCCTCAATCGCCTGGCGCATGGTGTAAACATGAAACGCTTGCGGCAGGTTCTGCGCTGAAGCGGGTTCATCCGGCCTGGGCAAGCGACCAAACAGTTCCAGCGTTTTGGCCTTGGGGGTAGCGGTAAAGGCGTAGTAATTCAGGTTGCCGCTGCCTTTTCTTACCGCAAGGGTGGCGGCAATGGTGGCGTCCAGCATATCCTGCGCGCTTAACCCTGCCTCCTCAGTGGGCTGGCCTTTATCGCCCACGCTGTTTTCAGCTTCCGAGCCCTCCACCATCAGCACCTCTTTTAACTGGCGCGCGGTAGAGCCCGTCTGTGATGAGTGCGCTTCGTCGGCGATCACCGCGTAACGGCGTTGTTTCAGGCTGGTGCTGTTTTCAATCGTCGCCAGCACATGGGGGAAGGTCTGAATGGTGACGATAATAATGGGCTGCGCCTCTTCCAGCGCCCGGGCCAGCTTTTCAGACTTGGAACCCTCCCCTTCCTTGCGGTTGATACGCCCGACCACACCATCGGCGTGTTCAAACTGGTAGATGGTGTCCTGTAGCTGATCATCCAGCACGGTTCTGTCGGTTACCACAATCACTGAATGAAACTGCTTATTGCCGTCGTTATCGTACAGCGTCGATAACTGATGCGCCGTCCAGGCGATGGAGTTGGACTTGCCAGAACCAGCACTGTGCTGCACCAGGTATTTATTGCCGGTGCCCTCGCTACGGGCGGCGCTGATCAGTTTATTCACCACATCCCACTGGTGATAACGGGGGAAGATCAGCACCTCTTTTTTATATTTGCGTCCGTCGGCGTGTTCTTTCTCTTCAATCTGCAAATGGACAAAACGGGCAATAATATTCAGCAGATTGTCGGGCCTGAGCACCTTATTCCACAGGTAATCGGTGGCGTAGCGGTTTTCATCAGCGGGTATATCGTTACCGGCACCGCCCTCTTTGGTGCCCCGGTTAAACGGTAGAAAGTAGGTATCACTGCCTGCCAGCCGGGTGGCCATATACACCTCATACTGGCTGACGGCGAAATGCACCAGCGCGCCGCGTTTAAAGGTGAGCAGTGGTTCCGGTTTGCCGGTTTCCGGGTCTTTAGCCAGCCGGGTAGTTTTGTACTGGCGAATGGCGCGGTCTACCGACTGTTTGAATTCTGATTTCAGCTCCAGCGTGGCCACCGGCAAGCCGTTGATAAACAGCACCAGATCAATACGCCACCTTTTTGCTTTTTTCTCTGGGGCCTTGTTACCGGTTTCAGTCAGATGGGCAACGCCTTCCCCCTCGGAGGAAGGTTGGGATGGGGGTACCGCCGCATAGGGGCTGTACACCAGCTCGGGCACCACGCGGCAGCGGTTGGCTTTATAGCGCGCCAATGTGTCGGGGTTGAGGGTGTATTCTGGCATAAACTGGCACAGCGAAAAACGGGCATTGCGAATTTTCAGGCCGTGGCGCAATACGCCTAGGGTGCCAAAGCTGCGCAGCTCTCTGTCGATGGCGTTGGGGTCAGCTTTTTTCAGCTGGGCCACCAGGTGCGCGATAAAGTGCTGTTCGGAGTCATGGGGAAACAGTTTGCAGAATTTGGCCCACTCTTTCGGCTGGGTCTGCTGGACAAAATCCAGCACATCCCGGGTGTACAGGGCATTTTCCCGGTCGTAGCCCTCGCCACGGCCCAGCCGCCAGCCGTTGCGCTGTAGCTGGCTGATTATATCGTTCTGAAAGTTGATTTCAGCGGTCGCATCCTTGCTCATATATCGGCCTCTGGTACTTGTTCTTGCTGGTTTTGCGTGGATGGTGCGACCCAGTCCCGCACATCGATTTTACCAGTGACGGCGGCGGAGATCAGAGCGGTGCGGCGTTCTTGCATTAATTGGATAGCATCCTGAGCTTGAATAACAATACGCTCAATCCGGCTTATCTGCTCCAATGCTTGTTTTGTCTCGCTTTCTTGTTGCTCAAAAGAAATGTCCCTGATTCCGAAGCCTTTTATCTGCTCAGGGCTAATGTGAGGAACACTAACACCAGTTAAGTCGGATTCCACATATTTCTTAAATTCAATGCTCTGCAAACACATTTTTATAAACGGTTGGAAAGTTTTTTGTCCTGCACGAATACGGGCAACCCGCTGCAATAACAAGCATGGTAAATCTTCCGCTTTCACCTCAGCCACTCTTGCACCTGAGCTAATCCACGGTCGATCCATTCCGAAAACGATATCTCCTTCATGCAGCTGGAAAGCTTCCAAATCTTCTAGTTCAGAGCATCGCCAATAAGCTACTTCATCCCATTTTAGATAGCCAACACCTATATTAATTCCGCGAAGCAACTTTATATTACCTTCCTCTGTGTCCTTATAACCCTTGCTTGGAAAGGCATAGCCAGGAAGTAAGTCAATGAAGTATGAAAGCCGGGCCACTTTTTCATCGGGTCTAGCAGCTACAACATGGCTGATGACCGCCTGTCGCTTTTCCTGCAATAGCCGGATCAGGGATTGCTGTTCTTCGATCAGGGTGTCGATTTTAGCGGTTTCGTGGTCGAGGAAATTGGCAATTGTCTTAGCTTCCTGATCAGGTATTTTCGGAATCAGGATATTCTTCATCTCTGAAGAATTCGTACTCCATAAATCAGCGACAATACCTTTTCCATAACGGTAAAACTCTTCTTGAAATGGCTGGCTCCGCAATAAGTGATGCGCATACGCCGGGATAACTCTCCTCGGTATCATGACAATAGCGATCAAAGAGACAGAACCATCATAAGGGGAAACACCTGATGATCCCTTTCTGTCTGATCGACTATTGATCACAAAGTCATTTTTCAATACTAACTTACGGTTATCACCAGCATCCGTCTTAGCTGCATTTTCAAGCTGAGGCACAATACCTTGCATTGTTACGGACAATGCCGGGTAATCTTTATCGCTAACCTTATCTCTTCTTTCTTCAAAAAACTGACCTAATCGTTTTGCTTCCCAGTGGCCAGGAATCTTACCCAACCACTCAACCCCGGAATCCTTATATTCCGGATACGCTTTATACCTGGCCATTACAGTTCACCTCCCAGTTCCTGTTCTATTTCCTCAACACTGGGCAATTTTGACTTTAAATTATCCGGCAGTGATTGCGTCAACTGATACGCCGACACACCAATCGGCTTTTGAAGATCACTCAGGGCGCACTCCGTCAGGTCTGACTGCACGGTGGGCAGTGTCGAGCTGAAGTTACTGGATGCAGTGCCCTCCCGCTGCCATAAACCGCTTTCAATCTGGTGAGTGAGGACGTTGCGGCTCCAACCGTATTCGATGGTGTTGTGCACGTAATACAGCGCTTCAGTTGTTGTCTGGCACTTACTGATGATCTTCAGATTATGCCCCCAGGGCACCTGAACTAATTGCGCAACAGCCTGTTTCGCAATCTCCGGAGACTGGTTCCAGAATTGATACCACTGCCGAATCAATTCAAGATTCCGGCGGGAAAACCCTTTGATTTCAGGGAATTCCGCCATTAAATCCTGACTGAGTTGTTTCAGAAAACCATCGCCCCAGGTCGCCTGCGCCTGCCTGCGTACAATGTCTTCCCCCAGTTCCCAGTAAAACGTCAGCAGGGTGGGGTTTACCTGAACAGCGGCTTTCAGCTGGGTAGAGAGAAACTTCTGTTTCAGGTCTTTCAGCCAGTGCCGGTAGTCAGCATCAAGGCTGAGGTTCAGTTTTTTGTCGGATTGGCTCACGAATGCACCTCCGCCAGCAGCCCCATAATCCGCTTACTTACCGCATCCAGGTCGGCATCAATGGCTTCCAGCGCACGGGGTGGCTGGTATACATAAAAGTGGCGGTTAAACGGAATTTCGTAACCGACAATACCGATCTCGCCATCCTGGGCATCGCGTTTATCGGCATTAATCCAGGCATCGGGGACATGGGGCGCAACTTCGCGGTTAAAGTAGCTGGTAATCAGCTGGCTGGTAATCAGCTGGCTGGTGTTGATGGACGGGTTCAGCGGGATATTTTCATTGTCCCGTAAGTCGCCATCTGGCTGGAATTCCACCACCTTGCCCTGGTAGGCGAAGGCTCCGTATAAAGGTTGCTCATCCTCTTTAAGCACTTTCTTTATGACCGGCTCCGCTTCAGGGTTTTTGTGGGTGATAGCATCGAGGAACTGTTTTTTCTCTTTGGCATCCAGCTTCAGGCCCAGCGTTTTCAGCGCGGCTTTCAGCGTCTGATCAAAGCGGTTGAAGTCGTCGCTCTGGCCACTGCCGATTTCGGCCTGTAACTGTTGTGCTTTATCCATCAGGCCCAGCTGGAACAGCCAGAGTTTATCGCTTAGCAGTTCTTTGATCTGTTTCTCTTTCAGTTCTTTAAAGTCGGCTTTGATTCTGGCGCGAATGGCTGCTTCCATCTCTGCGGAAAGGTCTGCCAGCATAGTGTGACACTGATCCCCGTATTCGCTGTGAATCCAGCGCATGGCGGCGTTATAGGGTTTGGGCGCATAACGTAGCCCGGCAACCGCTTCATCGCTGATCTGTGCCGACAGCCGCAGCGGCCGCTCTACGGTGATACGGCGGTAGCCAAACTGGTGGGTATCGAAGATTTTCGCTGCAAAGTGATCGTCACTGGCTTCAGTAAACGCACCAAAGTTTTTGGTGATGGTGCGCCGGTCAGCTTCGCTCATCAGGTTACGTTTGGAACCCAGCGACTTGCGCATCTTGCCGCACAGGTTAACGCCATTAATCAGTTGCACCTTACCTTTGCGTTCAGCGGACTTTTTATTGCTCAGCACCCAGATATAGGTGGCGATGCCGGTGTTGTAGAACATATCTGTCGGCAGGGCGACAATCGCTTCCAGCAGGTCAGCCTCCAGAATATAGCGGCGGATTTCGCTTTCACCGCTGCCCGCGCCACCAGTAAACAGCGGCGAGCCGTTCAGAATAATACCGATACGGCTTGGGTTACTGTTCTCCGGCGCACTCTTTTCAAAAGAAGGGTCACGAAACTTGCTGATCAGGTGCAGCAGAAACAGTAGCGAGCCGTCTGACACCCGTGGCAGGCCGGGGCCAAAGCGGCCATTAAAGCCTTTTATGCTGTGTTCGTCCTTGATGTCACTTTCAATCTTTTTCCAGTCCACCCCGAACGGCGGGTTAGACAGCATATAGTCAAACTGGTCGTTAGCCAGGTGGTCGTTAGACAGGGTATTACCCAGCTTGATACGGCTGACATCCTGGCCCTTGATCAGCATATCAGCCTTGCAGATGGCGTAGGACTCCGGGTTCAGCTCCTGGCCAAAAGCTCGCATCACGGCGTTTTTGTTATGCTCGTATACATATTCCATACCGGACGACAGAAAACCGCCCGTACCGGCAGTGGGGTCGTAAATGGTGCGGATAATACCTTCACGGGTAAGGGCTTCGTCATCTTCCATAAACACCAGCGAGGTGGTGAGCTGGACAATATCCCGTGGGGTAAAGTGTTCACCGGCAGTTTCATTGGAAGATTCAGCAAAACGGCGGATCAACTCTTCAAACACCAGCCCCATTTCATGGTTAGAAACGGCGGCGGGGCTCAGGTCAATATTTTTGAATTTCTGCACCACTTTATAAAGCAGGTTGGCGTCGTTCAGGGTGGCGACAAATTCATCAAATTTAAAATGTTCGAAGATTTCACGGGCATCCCTGGAAAACGACAGCACATAGTTTTCCAGGTTGTCTTTAATGCCCGCCTGGCCCAGTTTCGACAGGTTCATCGGTGAGGTATTAAAGAAAGATAAGCCCGACGCCCGCAGCAGCATTTTTTCCATACCTTCTTCCGGCAGGTTCATCACTTTTACTTTTTCATACTGCGCCAGCACCGCTGGCCGGGTGGGTTCCAACACGCATTCGAGGCGGCGCAGCAGGGTAAATGGCAGGATAACGCGCCCATACTGGGACTGTTTGAAATCACCACGCAGCAGGTCAGCGACGGACCAGATAAAAGCAGCAAGGTTGTTGTGGCTGTTTGGCATGAATTGTATACCTGAAGTAGGGTGATGAACGCGCAGCAACAGACTGGCGCTATTCTGCCGGAGCCGGTTAACCGCCAGCAACGACAGCAACAACGCTTAGGCGCGGGACAGAATCGGATGCAGAATTCTGAACAATCCTGGCTGGAATTGCCATTGGAATAAGGGGTGGACAGTACAAACACGTGCGCACAGCCTCGCCATTATTCCAACCATGTAAAAGCTTTTTACAGGAAAGGCAGGTTATCACACTCTGGAAAACGCAATACCCTGCCGTCTTTATCAGGCCGTTAGCCAACGAACGCGCCCGCATAGCCATGTATGAAAAGCAACGTATGAAAAGCAACGCATAAAAAACAATCGATAAAGAACAATCTATAAAAAACAACGCATCAAACAAGATCGCTACCAAGAACGATCACTACCAAAAACAATCGTTACCAAAAACAATCGCTACCAAAGAACACTGGAGAGCCTTCATGATCAAAACCCGTGCCGCTGTTGCTTTCGCACCAGGCAAGCCGCTGGAAATTGTCGAGCTGGACCTGGAAGAACCAAAAGCAGGCGAAGTCCTTATCCGCAATGTTGCCACCGGCGTCTGCCATACCGATTACTTTACGCTGTCAGGTGATGACCCGGAGGGTGTATTCCCTTGCGTACTGGGCCATGAAGGCGGCGCTATTGTTGAGGCGGTAGGTGAAGGTGTGACCAGTGTGCAGCCGGGCGACCATGTGATTCCGCTGTACATCCCGGAGTGCGGTGAGTGCAAGTTCTGTAAATCCGGTAAAACCAACCTCTGTCAGGCGGTGCGTGAAACCCAGGGCCGTGGTCTGATGCCCGATGGCACCACCCGTTTCAGCTATAAGGGCCAGCCAATTTACCACTACATGGGCACCTCTACGTTCTCCGAATACTCGGTGGTGGCTGAAATCTCGCTGGCAAAAATCAGCAAAGAGGCACCGCTGGACAAGGTTTGTCTGCTCGGCTGTGGTGTCACGACCGGTATCGGTGCCGTGCTCAATACCGCCAAAGTTGAAGAAGGTGCCACCGTTGCAGTATTTGGCCTTGGTTTTATCGGCCTGTCGGTGGTACAGGGTGCAGTTAAAGCCAAAGCGTCCCGCATCATCTGTATCGACATTAATGAGTACAAGCTGGAGAAGGCGAAAGAGTTCGGTGGCACCGAGTTTATCAACCCGAAAGACTACGACAAACCGATTGAAGAGGTCATTATCGAATTGACCGACGGTGGCGTGGATTACTCCTTCGAGTGTATCGGCCGTACCGATATTATGCGTTCTGCACTGGAATGCACCCACAAAGGCTGGGGTAAAAGTGTCGTTGTGGGTGTGGCTGCCGCAGGTGAAGAGATTTCCACCCGTCCATTCCAGCTGGTAACCGGTCGTCACTGGATGGGCACCGCGTTTGGGGGTGTCAAGGGCCGCTCTGAACTACCGGGTATGGTGGAGGAGTATATGGACGGTGACATCATCATCGACCCGATTGTCACTCACAATATGGGGCTGGACGAGATCAACGACGCCTTTACCCTGATGAAAGAGGGTAAGTCTATCCGGTCCATTATCCATTATTGATCGCAATCAGATTTTCGTTGTTGGCTGAGCCTCCCCCGTATCAGCCAACCGACAACGCGCTGGCAATCTGCCTGCGCGTTTTTTTATCTCCCTTCTCTGCTGTACGCAGCCCTCTCCATATTCAATACCTGCTCTATATTCAATACACGCTCTATATTCAATACCCGCTCTATACCCACAACAGATAAACCACCTGCTTACCGGCTCCGTCTTTTGACCCTGGATTCCCATAACAACCAGAGCATCTGGCTTTACCGATACTTGCTGAACTACGTCGGGACAGCATGGCCGTCTGGATGACAGATATTGCAGTTGGTTTCGAATTAGTGATAATTCATTCTCAATAGAGTCACTTGTATGGAATGTAATAATGCAGCGCTGGGAAGGGGTTACAGAGTTCGTCACCGTGGCAGAAACGGGCAGTTTTACCGCGTCAGCACACACACTGGGAATTTCTATCGCCCAGGTAAGCCGTCAGGTAAGCGCACTGGAAAACCGGCTTGCGACCCGGCTGTTCTACCGCACCACCCGCAAAGTCTCGCTAACCGAAGCAGGCACCACCTACTATCAGCACTGTCGTCAGGTGCTGGATAGTCTGGAAGATGCGGAACGGGCCATCAGCGATCTCAGCAGTGAGCCCCGTGGCCGCCTGAAACTGACCGCCCCTGGCACCTACGGCGAGCTACGTATTGCCCCTCTGGTAAACACCTTTATAGCGCAGTATCCGGCGCTGGAGTTGCAGTTCCGGCTCACTAATCAGACTGTTGACCTGGTTGCCGGTGGTTTTGATCTGGCCATCAGGCCCGGTCGGCTGGCGGACTCAACCATGATGGCAAGGCGGCTGGCGTCACGGGTAAGTTATATCTGTGCCACTCCAGCCTATCTGGCACAACATGGCACACCACAGAATCTGACGGCACTGGCCGAGCATAATTGCCTGCTCAATTCACGGGACTACTGGCGTTTGCAGGAGGCGGGGCAGGAACGTAACGTGCGGGTCAGCGGCAATATCCGCTGTAATAGCGGCCCGGCATTGCTGGATGCAGCATTGAAAGGGCTGGGATTGGTACAACTGCCGGACTACTACGTGGAACCCTGGCTGGCCAGCGGTGATCTGGTGACAGTGCTACAGGATTATCAGCCAGAAGAAGAAGGCATCTGGGGGCTTTACCCCCACAATCGTCACCCGTCGCCCAAGGTAACACTGCTGCTGGACCATCTGGCGGCGGGCTTGAATACGAAAGCCTGAATACACACGAATTCAGGCATCCCCGGCCAGCGAGCAGTTAACCGGGGCACCGGCGGGTAACCGAAGCACTGTCAGTTAACCGAAGAACAGTCAGTTAACCCTGCAAATGCGCCAGCAGTGCTTTACCCACACCATGGGCACTGGCCGGGTTCTGGCCGGTAATCAGACGGTCATCTTCTATCACCAGTTCATGCCATGGCTGGCCTTTGCTGTAGCGGGCGGCGTTACGTGCCAGCGCCTCTTCCAGCAGAAATGGAATATCGTTGATGGTGTTGTAATCCACCTCTTCTTCACGGGTAAAACCGGTGACAGATTTACGTGCCAGCAGTTTGTCGCCGTTGCTGAGCGTGATCGGTAACAGTGCCGCCGGGCCATGACAAACCGCCGCAATCACGCCACCTGCTTCATAGTGTGCAGCGGCAATACTGGCAAAACCCTGATTTTCTGCCAGATCAGACAGTAACCCGAAACCGCCAGGGTAAAAGATGGCATCGTAATCAGCTCCCTTCACCTGCGCCAGTGGCAGAGTATCGTTAATCTGTGCCTGGAACTGTTCATTCGCCAATACGGCATCATTCACGCTGTCGCCATCCATATCAGTGCCATACAACGGTGCCGCACCGCCTTCAATGGAAGCGATACGGTAGGCGACGCCCGCTGCATCCAGCTGAGCAACCACATGGGTCAGTTCTGGTGCGTAAGTGCCATTGGCCTGATCAGTGCTGCCCAGAGTGGCATGGCTGGTAACGGGAATCAGTACTGTTTTCATCTTGATGCCTCATTGCAGGGGCCACATTCAGCGGCCGGAATAAACGATAGGATGCCTATACTCTAGTTAATCCCTGGTTGGCTGATAATATGACTCTTTTCAAATTCACTATTGCAGAACAGCAATAATCTGACAGGGCGCAGTGATGGACAGCTTTGAGGGCATACAGGAATTTGTCGCGGTAGCAGAGCAACAGGGTTTTTCAGCCGCAGCTCGTCAGCTGGGCTGTAGCACCAGTCATATCAGCCGTCAGGTGGCCAGACTGGAGACACGGCTAGGCGTTGCTCTGGTCGCCCGCACCACCCGGCTGGTGAGCCTGACCGATGCAGGTACGCTTTATTACCATCAGTGCCGTGATCTGGTAGATGGACTGCTACAGGCTAATGAACAGGTCAGCGCCCAGCACTATCAGCTAAGCGGTATTCTGCGGGTGAGTGCTGCCGGGGCCTTTGCTGAAAACCACGTCGCACCCGCGCTGATCAACTTTGCCTGCCAGCACCCGCAGCTGAGTGTAAAAATCAATTTTGATAGTCGGCTGATCAACTTTGTGGAGGAGGGTTATGATTTTGCCATTCGGCTTGGCCAGTTGAAGGACTCCAGCCTGGTCGCTCGCAAACTGGTAGACCGTCGCCTTATGGCCGCCGCCAGCCCGGCTTACCTGTCGCAATATGGCAGCCCACAGCACCCGGAAGATCTACGCCAACATAGCTGCATTATCAATAATGATAACTGGACCTTCCAGCACAAAGGCCGTGCCAGCAGCATTCGGGTACAAGGTCGTTTTCAAAGCAATAACCCAGCCACTCTGCTACGCGCCTGCGAACAAGGACTGGGAATCGTTTATCTACCACGCAGTAATCTGATTGAGGCAATACAGCGTGGTGCCCTGATACCGGTACTGGAACCTTTCTGGCACAGTGGCGTCAGCAACTGGATTGTGTATCAGAACCGAAAATTTCTGCCAATGCGTGCCCGGTTGGCAATTGATTATCTGCTGACAGAGTTTGCTGGCTGGGTAGAATAATAGCCTGTTAGTGCCAAGGCTCTATCAAGCCCGGCCCCCTCAAATAAGAAACGGCGACCGCAAGGTCACCGTTTTCTATCCAGTTTGGCCAGTCCTCTGCTGTCAGAGAACCTCTATGACGGCATCATCCATACCAACGGGCTGGCCAATAATATAAATGCCCTCATCCACGTGCTCGACACCACCCGACATCATCGCTTCCAGATCAAAGGTATATTCCCCCATCTGACTGATATTCGGGTTGCCGATATTAGCCCACGCCGGGTCATCACGGCCTTCAAAAGCCGATACTTCAAAACCTGCAACGACTTCAACCGGCGGCATGCTATCGACAGGGATATTGGCGAAGTCCTCACCGTTCAATCGGGCTGCTTCTGCCGGTGCCAGTTCGGCAATCTGGACATGCAGTTTATTGACCTGTGTCTGCTCCTCAGTGCTGAGCTGGTCGAAGGTTCGAACCCCGGTAATCTCGCTTATCTGCGCATTCAGCTGAGCATCGCTCGCCCCCTCTTGTCGCTCAGCCACAGGCTTGTCCAACTCAGCCTTCAGTACTGCCAGCTGATCCTGTTCA
>JAOXSF010000070.1 GCA_025800125.1 Marinobacterium sp. | reverse complement strand
AACATAAGCCGATGTGACAACGACAGGACGTACAGTAATAACATCACCGAGATTGTTGACTGTCGGCTGCGTCATAGCTGGTGCAGTCGTAGCTGTACTCCAGCTTTTTGATATATGCGCAGCTGCACCGTCAGATACAGCGGTAATCTTGATACTGCCAGGCCCGGTAAACGTTAGCGTCACTGATTGGCCATCAGGCACCTCGGTTGCGCTTGCCGTCACACCGATTAGCTCAGATAGATGCCAGACTATCGGTTTTCCTGACGAGTTAGTCGCACCGCCGGGCTCAAACTCGACTGACTCACCGACGCTGTAATTTGACGCAAAATCAAGCCCTGATACTGCAGAAATATCAGGCACAGATGCGATTACATCAACGATCAGATCTTTCAGACCTGCCGGGTAACTACTCGGCTGACCGATCAACGCCACAACTTTTTCTTCAACAGTTACGTCAATATCGCCGAGCGCAGCAAGCGCATCAAGCAGGGCCTGCCGATCAAGTGCGACAGCATCCAGAACACCATCTTGATATTGCTGCAGCGCTGTTGCCAGCGCAGCGATCTGCGCAGTTACGGCCTCTGTCATATCTAGCTCCCAGATGCCGGGCAATGCCCGGCTATCGTCAATACTGTTAATTAACCGGCGCTATTCGCTGCAACCAGATTATTAATACTGTCAGTCATACCCTGCACCGCCGCAGCGATGCGTTGATCTGTATATGTTCTGGCATCTGCGATCAGCTGATTTACAGCATCAACAGTTGGACGGTCATTAACCAGCGCCGTCAAATCATCATCAGCAGCAGACATCGCAGCATTAACGGCCTGTACACGCGCAGCAAGATCACTATCCGTTGCATATGTGTCATCCAGCGAAGCAATCAGCGTCTCAATACGACCAATATGTCCATTCACCCACGAATGCTGATTATCCATCTTGCTGTACAGCAAATCCTGCAACATACCCAGGCTCTGATGCGTTGCGGCATTACCCTCTGTCGCAACACCGATCAGCTCTGCTTTCAGTGTTGCGACCAGTTCTGATGCACCACCTGTTGCAGTAGCACCCTGTTGATCCAGCAGGGTATTTAACGCTGCTTCAAAATTAGTGAACAGCTGATCAAAGGTTGGAGTTTGAGTTTGAGACATTATTATTTCCTTCTGTGGTTTTAATGTTGCGTACCTGCTGCTGTTCCAACTGACTCAGCCGGGATTCATGTAGCAGGATTCTGGTTTTGTTTTTGACATCCCCGGTTAACAGGGCCAGTAGAGGCAGTGGCGATGCTTCACTGCTCTGTGAAGTAGAAGAGGGATTATCAATAGCTTGTGCCAGCTGACTGGGGTCGTTCGGGTTGTAGTCAATCCCCGCTGTTTCTACAGCGATGCGGACTTTTTCTGATAGCTGGCTGGTAATGATGATCTGTTCAGATAACGGGCCGTTCAGCACTTCAACTGTGAACTGATCGCCCGGTAGATCGACCCAGGACAAGGTAAGGCTGAGATACCAGCCGACCAGATCGCCCCGGTATCCCAGGTTGTTATTCAGATCAGACCAGAGTGCAATCAATACGCCGTTATCGTCGTAAAAGCCGATCTCACCGATGAAAAACTGATCATCAGTGGTATTCGCCGGAGGCACTTCAGCAACGACTTTGATCTGACTAGGCACGGTGTCGCCACCGGCATAGATGGGCAGGCGCAGCATTTCATTCTGTAATGCGGTAGCAGCGGCAGCGGTTTCCAGCGCCGCCCCCGCATCATCTCTGATTGCATACTGTGCAGAGCCCAGGCCAACGGCTGCTATCTGCGTGTGCAGACCACGACCGTTGTCAGTTGCCGCAGCGGCACGGCCAGTATCGGTAAAGACAGGATTAAAGCTCATGAAATCTGGCCCTGTAGATTGATCATAAAGGTGGCAGCAGCGGTGGTATGGATGCGCTGTACCAGAGTGCAACGGCCAGATAGGGTGCCGGATTTGGCGTTCAGGGCGTCCAGCTGGGCGGCTACAACACGGTGCTGGTTATGTTGCAGATGCTGACGGCCGGAGGCCTGGCCGGTCTGGTTTTGAGCGCCCCACATCACCCCCGCACAGATCACCCCGGTATCAGCGGTAAAGCCGACATCAGCCCGTATATCGTGGTGCTGGCTGGCACGTTTGGCGCGGGTGATTGCTGCTTCAATATCGCGCAGGCGGGTTGTGGTCAGTGAGGGTGTGTCTGGTGTGACCTGTACCCGTACCCCGAACGTACCCCGACGGCGCAGCTGTTCGTTCTGGAACCACTCTTCAATCTCTATGGCGTAGCCCAGGGTTTTTACGGCTTCTTCAATGGCGTAAATGGTGCCCTTGTAAGCGTGGGTGTCCCATGACGCGGCGATTACCCGGCGTTTGGTGGCGTCGTCCCAGTCCGGGTTCCAGTAGTCAACGCTGAAACTCCATGCCAGATAGGGCAGGAATGGCGCGGGTATGGTCTGTGGATTCCACATATGCCGTACTGGCACTGGAATTTCACTCAGCCTGGCCATGACAGCGGCGCGCTGGCGGGATTCCTGGATGGCGCTGGGAGGCATCAGGTCTGTCATCAGATCCCCCTCCGGGTGATGGTGACTTCAACGAAGTTCGGGGCCTGATGGGGTTGTAACTCTATATCTTCGGTGGGTTCGCTCAGGTAGATACGGCCCACCCCAGGCTGCTTGAGCTTTGCGTATAGCGATGGCAGATCAACCACCAGACCCATGGCAAACTCGGGGCTGATCAACTCCATCACCGCCGCCGTTACCCTATCGATAATCAGCCCGGCGTCTGGGCCGGTTCCTACTTCCAGCTCTGCGATAATGCGCAGCTCTACCCGTTCTGCAGGTAGTACCGTTACCCGATCACCCAGCGGCCGCACTGTCTTGCCGGTTACGGCGGTATCAACGGCAGACAGCAACGCCGGGCTGGCTTCGCCCTCATGGCTGAGCACATAAATCTCAATATCACAGGGCTCTGGTGAGACCACATAGACATCACGTACCTGCCCGGCGGCGCTGCGGGCGTGATACTGGTAACTCTCTACAGAGCCAGCGGTGGTGATAGATTCCCACTTCAGTTGTGCTCGATGACGCAGGCTGTCATCACTTTCATAAGTGGGCGGTTCAGGCGGGATTGCATCCGGGTTGCCGGGGCGGATCAGTAGCCGCTGTACGTTTACATTCGCGGCCAGGTTGTCCAGGTCGGCACTGCGGGAGTGCGACAGCATCACCGCCTTCACGCCCAGGTTTACCCGGTCGCGCAGTAGCATTTCACGGTAAGCGCCAACGTCCATTTCCTGGTAAGCAGGGTCGCTTTCAACAATGGACGTAAACGCCGGGTTACGGGTTGCCAGTTCTGTGCGCCATTGCTGAGCCAGTAGCTCAAATTCGATGGTTTCTACCGCATCGGGCGCGGGCAGCAGTGAGAGGTCAAGATCAGGCATGATCAGTTCCTCAGCTGTACATTATGGGTAAACAGCTGATCGCCCACGGTGCCGATAACTTCCAGTACCGCACTGGCTTCCTTACGGCTGATCAGCTGTACACGGGAGATTTTCAGGCGTGGTTCCCACTTCATCAGTGCCATCACGGCTGCGGCATACACACGCAGCACGGTTTTACCGTTCAGCGGTCGGTCGGTCGATCAGGTCAGGCAGGACGCTGCCGTAATCCCGGCGCATCACCCGTGTGCCGATGGGGGTGGTCAGAATATTGGTAATCGACTGGCGAATATGGGCCATATCTGCGAGTGGTTTACCGGTTACGGAGTCCATGCCCTGCATGATTAGCCCCCTGCAAATACATCTGGGCTGCCGGTGGCAACATCAGAGCCACAGGCTACCGGGTCGCCAATACGGCCAAGCGGTTTACCGTTCACAAATACGGTGCTGGAACCCTCAGCAAGTACCGAATCATGCCCACAATGCACAGCCCATTTATCGCCTTTACGATGAGCCGGGCGGTGATTGACGAATACATCCGGGCTGCCCTGTACATTCGGGCGTGGTGCGCATGGGCCATGGCCGGTACATATGTCATGCAGGCGGGCAACAGGTGGGCCTGAGTTAATCAATTGATATATACCTCTTTGCCTTGAATTCGGACGATTCCGTCTGCCGTCAGATAGAGATCGCCCGCCGCATGAAGATGCACCAGGCCGCTGTCGGCGTTGTGTTTTACAAAGCTGCCATCATCGAACTGGATCAGATCCAGCGCCGGGTCATCAGAGGGGGTTGGCAGAGCATTGGTGTACAACATGCCGATAATCAGCGCCTGGGCTGGATCACCGGCGGGGGAGGCCAGCAGTACCTTGGTGCCGATACGAAGTGGTCGCCAACGGATATAGTTACGGCCCATTTCAGCAGGCCAGTCCAGCCAGTCTGTTAGCAGTTCACCGGTTTTCACGCGCAGCAGCTGACGGCTGTGGTCTACCTCTGCGATAGTCCCCAGTCGGAGCAGGTTGTTTAACTGACGGTGAAGTTCTGCGTTGCTGATAATCATGGCCTGATAGTGCATCAGAGCCACGGCAGGTGTGGAGCATGGGCAAGTGTAGAGACGGGCTGTACAAGCAGTCAGGGGAGCAGGTTGATTGTATGGATTGGGAAAGCTGAAACGGACAGGCAGGCCGTTGACTTCATATTGAGGTCAACGGGTTAAGCTTTATTCGTAATGCGTCCACATTCTCAGCACTTTAACGATCTCTTCAGCGTCCAGCACCTGGTATACGATACGGTGCTGAATATTGATGCGCCGGGAGTAAGCACCGGACAAATCACCAACCAGCTTTTCATAAGGGGGAGGTGTCTGATAGGGGTTTTCTTTAAGAACATCCAGCAGTTGTAGCGCTTTGGGTTTCAGGCCTCCGCTGGCAAGCTTTTTGGCATCCTTCTGGGCCTGCTTTGTATAAACCAGTGTCCAGCTCACCAGTCGAGCGCCTCGCTACAGTCTTCAATGTCTGTATCCAGGCCTTCTTTGATGGATTCCCGCATCCCCGGTACACCCAGCAGATACAGTGTTTCCTGCATAGCTGCCCAGTCCTGTTCTGAAAGCAGCACGGCATTGTTTCTTTTACTGGTGATCAGTACGGGCTCGTGTGATAGGGCTACATCGTCAATTACACGGTAAAGGTTTGCGCGAACTTCGGTAGCGGTCAGTGTTGTCATAAAATACCCTCCTGCATAAAAGCGTACGTCAAAGCGTACATCTATACAAGCGGCGAATAGATTGTAGTGGTGGGGCACTTTCACGGCATCAGATGCTTGACCAGTAAATCCCGGATCATATCCAGATCATCATCGGTAAAGCCCAGCAGTTCGCGCTGTTCGTAATCCACTTCCGGGCCATTGTGGCTAACCCGATCACGCTCACCGAACTGGTGTACCCTGGCGATTCTGGCCACTTCACCGAAGAAACCAACGGAGACCTCTGCCCCGGAATGGCGGGTTTTCAGATGGCGGTTAGCGACGATGCCTTTAAACATCTTGCGGCGAATGGTGCCACGTTTCTGTCTGAAGCCACTTTGTGTGGTGTGCAGGGGCGGCATATAACGGCTGATCAGGCTTTCCTTGAAGGTGCGAATATCATCAGCTTCCACGTCAAAACCGGTGATATAACCACCACGTTTCACATAGCTTTTCAGTTCAGCAACGCGACTGGTACCGTCATACATAAAGCGCAGGGGGCGGTTGCGTGGGCGTTGCTGCTCTTTGCGGGCGGCGTAGCGGCCCAGTGTTGGGTCTTGCTGGCGGCGGATACGTTCACGCTGGCTTTTGCGCAACCGCAGGGCGATGGTGTGGGCCAGTTTGCGGCGTTCGCTTTCAGACAGTTTGTTCAGTAGCGGTGCGGCCCATGTTTCCAGTGCTTTCAGAGTGGCCATCAGATGGGTTCTTTCTCAATGTAACCTTCAGTCATCAGCTGATGATCAAGGCTGTCGCGCAGGTCATCGGCAAACAGTGCTTTGAACAGTGCCGGGTCTGGCAGGCTGTATTCAAAGACCGGTTCGTCGATATGCTTGATGGTAAAGGTGCCGTCCTCTTCGCTGACCAGCACCCGTTCTGTCAGTGGCAGGGTGACAGACAGATCAATCAGATCTTTGCGGATCACTTCCGCTTGAAAGCGGACAGCATCATCAGCGGCGTCGGGCTGGTTGGTACGTAGCCAGGCGAGGATGGGCACCAGCACCTGGTCGGGGTGCAGTGCCAGATCAGTAAAGATCAGTTGCAGACTGTATTCATACTCGAAGCTGAGTGAGCGTTTAAGGTTTGCCTGCAGGCTGCCCTGATCAACGAATACCTGCATCTGGTCCGGGTTCTGGGCCAGCTGTGGTACACATTGCAGCAGGTAGGCCTGCAGGCTGCGGGGTTTAATCATCCCGCATCGCCGTTGTATTTCTGCCAGGCGTCGGCCAGCCGGGTGTCGTAGTGGTTTTTCTTGTACTTCGGCCCGTTGTAGATACGGGCAAAGGCAGGCCAGTCGTGATCTTTCAGGGCCTGGTGCAGTTTGCTGTCTGCTTTGATAAAGCGGACAAAGGCGTTCAGCTGGCTGGCTTCATCGGTTTCCATGGCAGCCACAAAGGCCTGAACCGTTTCATAACCGAGCCGGTGCCAGTGGAAGCCCATAATCTGAAACAGGCCCCAGCTGGCGGATTCCAACGCGCTTTCAGGGTGAATATCCGTTGCCATTTTCAGGCGGTAATGCTCTACCGTGGCGCTTTTGTAGCCCCCTGGCTGGGTGTGTACCAGTGCCGGGTATTGCACCTGCAGGGCGTTTGCATCCAGCCCGTGATGTTTCAGACGGCGGTGCATAATATGGCGCTCAAACAGTATTACCGGGCGACCATCGGCCAGAAAGCCAGCGCCGTTGCTTTCTATCGTGTTCACCGCCTGAATAGCAGCCAGATCAACGTCAAGATCATCCGCTGCTTGCTGCAGATCGCGCTGGCTCAGCATCCAGCCCATCACTTTACCGGCCAGTGCCGCCTGAGTTTTTGGCCCGACGATACCGTCAACCACCAGACCATGGGCCTGCTGTAGCCGTTTGACGGCCTGTTCGGTGGCGGGGCCGAACTCGCCATCCACCGCGATCTGATAGCCTGCGTTCAGCAATCGCTGCTGTAGCTGGACGACTTGCGGGGTGCTGTCGCCTTTGCGGAGTGTCGTAACGCCTGAAGTGGTAGACATAATTTCATCCTGATCATATTTGAGATGTTACCGCCGGTGAAAAACACCAGCGCACAGAGCAGGGCCATAAACGGCCCCAGCAGTATGGGCAGTTGCTGGCCGCTGGTTTTACCGGTCAGCAGGGCCAGTACCAGTGAGCCGCTGCCGACAATCAGCAGCCAGGCGATGAAGGACAGACTGCGCTTGAAGTGGGTGCTGGTGCGGCGGCGGTAAAGCAGCAGGCGCAAGCAGATGGCAGCACCGGTGGCGATGTAGAACATATCCATCATGGCTTTATCCTCTTCAGTAGCTTGTTCAGGTTGAGTGTGCGGATCTGCTCCTGCAACTTCAGCCCGGCATAGACACAGGACACCCCAGCCAGAAACCCGGCCACAGCGGTTTCCTTGATGGGGGTGTGGGTGGTGATCTCGGGCGCGGCCATATAGCCCATCACCAGACTGATCAGCATGTAGATCAGTCGTTCCAGTGGTCGGTATTCCTGTGCCGATACCACAAACAGTGTCGCCCCGGCGAATGCGCCGATCAGGGCGTTACCGTCTGGCGCAATCGTGGCCAGGCTGAGGCCAAACGCTGAGGCACCGACTTTCACGGCCGTGGTGCTTATATCAGGCATGGGGTGGTCTCATATTGGTGGAATCGTTGAAGGGGTGCGTTGTGGTGTGGTTTCAGTCCCATAGTTGCACCAGGTTTGCTTCGGTGGCGGTGGCGGTTTCTTCCGGCGGTAGTGTTAGCAGGGTTCCGTGGGGCAGAATCGGCTCGCTGCTGTCCAGCTGCGGATTGGCCTGCAACACGGCCTCAGTAATACCTGCTGTATAGCCGTAATAGCGCCAGCACACCGCGTCTATGGTGTCGCCCTGCTGGGTGCGTACCTGCCGCATCAGATCAGCTCTACGGTGGTGTGAGGTTCACCGCTGATATTGCGAATAGCGATAATGGCCTGGCGGCGATAGTCATCGATGCCGTCGCCCATATCGTCAGAACGCCGATCACCACGCAATGTACTGTCATAGTCGCGGTAACGCTCCATTAGCTCAGCTTTTGCGAAACAGTAAACGGCACGGTGGTACAGGCTGATCAACTGACTGCTTCCATCAATCCGTGGTGCAGGCACCGCATCCAGCTGGTTGTATTCCAGTGCCAGCTGGCTGGCCTGCCAGTCGGCCAGATTGCCATTGGTGTTGATCATGGCATTCACCAGTGCTTCACGTAGCCGGGCCGGGGTAATGGTCTGGTCCAGTCGCATCACATCCCGGCAGGCACCGGGTTCAATGGCGGGCCAGAAATCTTCATTTTCAATGGTCGGTTCTTCATCAACCGGGCCAGGGGCTGTTACAACAAATCCATTCATGGCGGGCTCCATGCGGG
>JAOXSF010000068.1 GCA_025800125.1 Marinobacterium sp. | reverse complement strand
GCGGTTCCGGTTGTGGCTCAGGCTGCGGTTCCGGTTGTGGCTCAGGCTGCGGTTCCGGTTGTGGTTCCGGTTGTGGCTCGGGCTGCGGTTCCGGTTGTGGTTCCGGTTGTGGCTCGGGCTGCGGTTCCGGTTGTGGTTCCGGTTGTGGTTCCGGTTGTGGCTCGGGCTGCGGTTCCGGTTGTGGCTCGGGCTGTGGCTCGGGTTCCGGTTGTGGCTCGGGTTGTGGCTCAGGCTGTGGCTCGGGTTGTGGCTCGGGCGTTACTGTCTCAGACGTGTTGTCCGGGCTGGTCTCAGGCGTGCCTGGAACTTCAGGCTCGACACCATCATCGGCTGTATCTGGAGTGTCTGGAGTGCCCGATGTTTCAGGTGTAACAGGGCTGTCAGCGTTATCGGGCGATACAGGAGCACCTGAATTATCCGCTGCTGGAGAACCGGTCACAATCGCTTCACGACGGCTGCCATCCTCAGTGCCTGGAAACTCGGTGCTGGCCTCCCGATTATCTGGTGCGGTATCAAAGCCACCTTCAGCCAGGTTTTCATTACCATCACGCTGCAGGAATTCAGTACCCTCTTCACCCGGCGCGACGGGTGTCTGCTCACCTGCGGCTGTGGCTTCAAATGCCTGAGTCGGGTCGACACCTTCCAGAATGCTCTGCTGTAATGCCGCAATTTCAGCGTCATCCAGACTGGCATCCTGCAGTTCAGCAAGTTGCCCACCCTGTTCGTTAATCATTGCCAGCAGGTCGCTGAATGAAAACTCTCCGCTTTCTGCCACCGTAATTTCCATGGTCTGGTCCGGGCTCAGCTGCACACTGCCGCTGTCAGAAACAATCAGCGTGTCTGTTGCAGCCAGTACATCACCTGCTTCTGCAACTGTACGATTACCCGTCTGGTCTTCAATCAGCACCAGCGGGGAGAGCGAGGTAATAATCAATTCCTGTGACATAGCGTTCCTGCCTTCCATATCCTGCCTCGCAAACAGAGGCGACAACTTTATGGAGTAGATTAACGTTTTCTGAAGTAATGCCGGTTTATGGCAAGGGTTTATTATGGAATGAACATTTTCCAGCGAGAACCCATAGGATTACAGAGTAAATTTCCCATACAAGACCCAAGTACAAATCTGATAATTTTTCTTTATAAACAGATAGTTAAAATCATCCAGCACAAAAATTAAAACAACTGTTTACACACGGCTGTTTCCTTCCCGCCGCCGCTTATAGCAAGACAGAGACTACTCAGCTTAGTTCAGCGTCCTTGCAGAGCGGCGGCGTTTTCCGCAAAAAAACCGGAGCATTCTGTAAGACCTCGCCCCCCTCTGGTCACTAAAGTGCCATCTTTAGACAGAATACAAATCCCTCTCTGGTCACTGTCACGGACAACTGACCGGCAAACGGATGCGAGGAACCCACCATGCTCAACCCGACCGAATTCAACGCGACGGATGTGCTCAGCCCGGACTTTACTGCACGCAGTTGCGCAGAAATCTGGCCGCTGATCTCGCCGCTCTATACCGTGGATGAATCCCGATGGCTGGAACAGCTACTGCCACTGGCAACGCCAGCCAGTGATGAGCTCAACGCCACCACTGCCAGCGCCACTGATCTGATCGAGCGTGTTCGCGCTGACGATAATGCCATTCAGATGATTGACGCCCTGCTGCTGGAATACAGCCTGGATACCCATGAAGGGATTCTGCTGATGTGTCTGGCCGAAGCACTGATGCGCATTCCAGATGCCGAGACCGCCGACGCGCTGATCCGCGACAAGCTGAGCGTAGCAGACTGGAAATCGCACCTGAAAAATTCCGACTCGCTGTTTGTAAACGCCTCCACCTGGGGCCTGCTGCTGACCGGCAAAGTGGTCACCATGGACAGCAAGGAAGACGGTACGCCATCCAGTGTACTGAACCGTCTGGTTAACAAGTTCTCCGAGCCGGTCATTCGTCAGGCGATGCACCAGGCAATGAAAGTCATGGGCTTCCAGTTCGTACTGGGGCGCAATATGAGCGAAGCGCTCAAGCGTGGTAAAAGCTACCGTGACAAAGGCTACACCTACTCTTTTGATATGCTCGGTGAAGCGGCGCTGACCAGCAGCGATGCACAGCAATACTTCGACGATTACAGTCGCGCTGTCGATGCCATCGGCCAGGACCGTTACAACGGCAGCAGCCCGCGCCCGACCATCTCCATCAAACTGTCTGCACTGCACCCACGCTATGAAGTGGGTCAGCAGCACCGGGTGATGGACGAGCTGTTCACACGGGTGCTGAAGCTGATCCGCCAGGCTCGCGCGCTGGATGTCGGCATCACCATCGACGCTGAAGAAGCCGACCGCCTGGAGATGTCACTGACCCTGTTCGAGAAACTTTACCGCCATACAGATACTCAGGGCTGGGGCAACTTCGGTCTGGTCATTCAGGCCTACTCCAAACGCGCACTGCCGGTACTGGCCTGGCTGACCGCACTGAGCAACGAACAGGGTGACCGTATTCCGGTACGTCTGGTAAAAGGCGCCTACTGGGACGCTGAGATCAAACTCTGCCAGCAACGCGGCCTGTCCGGCTACCCGGTCTACACCCGTAAAGAAGCCACGGACGTGTCTTACCTGGCCTGTGCCCGCTTCCTGCTCAGCGAGCCGGTGCGTGGACGTATCTACCCGCAGTTTGCCAGCCACAACGCCCACACCGTAGCGGCGATTGTTAATATGGCGCAGCACAAGGACTATGAGTTCCAGCGTCTGCACGGTATGGGCGATGCGCTCTACAACAGTGTGCTGAACATGCACGACGTATCAGTGCGTATCTACGCCCCGGTGGGCAGTCATAAAGACCTGCTGCCATACCTGGTGCGCCGTCTGCTGGAAAACGGTGCTAACAGCTCTTTCGTACACCGTCTGGTTGATGCCCGTTGTCCAGTGGCGGATCTGGTTCACCACCCGGTAGAAACCCTGCGCGGTCGCAAAACACTGGCTAACCCGTTTATTCCACAGCCACGCAATCTGTTTGCAGACCGCCTGAACTCGAAAGGCCCGAATATCGAGATCGACTGCGAGTGGACGCCATTCCAGGCTTCGATTGAAGCCTTTATGCAGCAGCCATGGCAGGGCGGCCCGATCATCAACGGTCAGCTGCGTGAAACCGGCACCCTGAATGCGGTCACGTCACCCTACGACCGTCGTCAGAACGTTGGCCAGGTACACTGGGCGGGCGAAACAGAAGTCAATGATGCGCTGGAGATCGCCTCCGCCCATCTGCGCAGCTGGCAGAATACCCCGGCTGAGCAACGCGCTGTGTATCTGGATGGTCTGGCTGACAAACTGGAACAGCACGAAGGCGAGCTGGTTGCCCTGTGTCACCGTGAAGCCGGTAAAACCATTCAGGATGGTATCGATGAGATCCGCGAAGCGGTGGACTTCTGTCGCTTCTACGCCAATGAAGCCCGTAGCAAGCTGCAACCGCAACAGATCAGCCGCTTTGATGGTCAGAGCCAGACCATTGAGCTGAAAGGCCGTGGCATCTTCCTGTGTATCAGCCCGTGGAACTTCCCGCTGGCGATCTTCCTTGGTCAGGTTACGGCAGCACTAGCGGCCGGGAACTGTGTAATTGCCAAACCAGCCGAGCAGACCAGCCTGATTGCTGTACGTGCCATCGAGCTGCTGCTGGAAACCGGTATCCCGGCGGGCACCATTGCCCTGTTGCCAGGGGACGGCGCCACCGTTGGCGCACCACTGACCCGTGACCTGCGGATTGCAGGTGTCGCCTTTACCGGTTCTACCGAAACCGCACAGCTGATCAACCGTTCGCTGGCGCAGCGTAACTGCGCACCGGCCCCGCTGATCGCAGAAACCGGTGGCCAGAACGCCATGATTATCGACTCCACTTCACTGCCAGAACAGGTAGTACGCGATGTGGTTCACTCCGCCTTTGCATCGGCCGGTCAGCGCTGTTCTGCGCTGCGAGTGCTGTTTGTGCAGGAAGATGTTGCCGACCGGGTGATTCCAATGATCAAGGGCGCCATGGCCGAGCAGGTGGTTGGCCTGCCATATAAGCACAGCACCGACGTTGGCCCGGTTATTGATGAAGAGGCTCGCACTGGTCTGCTGGCCCATATCGAAACGATGAAAGGTAAAGCGAAACTGATCGGTGAAACGGCACTGCCAACCGAGTGCGAGCACGGTACTTTTGTGCCACCAACGGCGTTCGAGATCGACGGTATCCACCAGCTGAGCAAAGAACAGTTCGGCCCGATTCTGCATGTGGTGCGCTACAAAGCCAGCGAACTGGACAGCGTAATCGACAGCATCAATGCCACCGGTTTTGGTCTGACGCTGGGTGTCCACACCCGTAACGCAGGCACGGCAGACCGCATCGCCCGTCGTACCCGCGTCGGCAACACCTATATCAACCGTGACCAGATCGGGGCGGTAGTGGGTGTGCAGCCATTTGGCGGCCAGGGCCTGTCTGGTACTGGCCCGAAAGCAGGCGGCCCACGCTACCTGCTGCGCTTTACTGAAGAAACAGCCAGCCGCCCGGAGGCGGTCAGCCCCCCGTCTGATACCCCTGCAGGAGGTAATGCCTGATGAGCCTTGAAACAACCTTTCAGACCCTGACTGACCATGCCCTGGCACAGTGGGAAAGCTGGGACGGGCTGGGTGTAGAGGCCCGCGCCCGTATTCTGGAACAGTTTGCCGAAGGCCTGCACAGTGCTGGCAGTGAATACGCCGATTGTGCCGCCATGGTGCGCTGGCAGATCGAGAATGCCCGTAGCCAGATTGGCGAACAGATCAGCCTGCCAGGCCCGACCGGTGAAGCCAATGTGCTATCTACCGCAGGCCGCGGCCTGTTTGTACTGGCTGCTGATGACCAGGCCCATCGCTGCGCCATGGTTGGCCAGCTGGCAACAGCACTGCTGGCAGGTAATGTGGTGATCATGCTGGGCCATGACAATCTGGCCCAGCAGCTGGCAAAAGCCGGTTGCCCACAGTATGTGGTACAGACACTGGACAGTGACGCGCTGTCTTCAATCACCACACTACCGGCTGAGCTGGTCAGTCAGCCACAGCTGGCCGGTGTGGCGATCACCTCAAGTAGCGTGGCTGAACTGAACCGTCAGCTGGCAGCCCGTGCGGGCAACCTGGCACAGCTGATCTGCGAAACCGATACCCACGGTCTCTCCAGCATCACCAGCCCGTACTACCTGCTGCGTTTTATCACGGAACGTACCCGCACCGACAACACCACAGCTGTGGGCGGTAACGCAACTTTGCTTGAGCTGGGCGCTAAAGCAGAGTAAATTCGCGCGCTTTTCACATCCTTCGACTTTAGTTCAAGCTACCACGGCCCTGGTTTGCGGGCCGTGAACGCCGGAATACAAAGTACAGGAGACAGGGTAACCAGCTGCCAACATCACGGTTACCTGCCCCGCTTCTGCGCGTCATTGCCAGCTGTTCCCGCTATGGAAACGTCTGGCAGCACTCAGGTTTTCGAGTGTTACAGGTAGCGGTCAGAGGGTTGCTGGCAACAGCGACCGTCACCGGCGCACTGCCTGAATAAAGCGGGTTCGGGATGATAAAAATAGAGGAATACACTCCCATGATCGAAAACACCGGTGCCGTTATCGGCACATTTCTTGTGTACCTGGCAGTAATGCTGGGTATTGGCATCTACGCCTACAAACGCACGGCAAACTCTGCCGATTACTTCCTGGGTGGCCGTTCGCTGGGGCCATGGCCATCAGCGCTGTCTGCCGGAGCTTCTGATATGAGCGGCTGGCTGCTGCTGGGCCTGCCTGGTTACGCCTTCGCATCCGGCATGGAATCACTGTGGCTGGCCGGTGGTCTGCTGGCCGGCACCTGGCTGAACTGGTTGCTGGTTGCCAAACGCCTGCGCACCTACTCAGTCGAAGCCAATGATTCCCTGACCCTGCCTGAATTCTTCGCTAACCGCTTTAATGACACCTCCAAAGCGCTACAGGTAATCTCTGCGTTCTTTATTCTGTTGTTCTTCCTGTTCTACACCAGCTCTGGCCTGGTGGCAGGCGGCAAACTGTTTGAAACCGTATTCGGCCTGGATTACACCGTCGCGCTGGTGATCGGCACGGTCTGCGTCGTGTCCTACACCCTATTCGGGGGTTTCCTGGCGGTGTCCTGGACAGACCTGGTACAGGGCCTGCTGATGGCGGCGGCACTGATCATGGTGCCACTGATTGCAGTACAGATGACCGGCGGTATGGGCGAACTGATGCCTGCGCTGGAAGCGAAAAACCCGGAACTGCTAACAGTCTGGAACGACGTTAAAGGTGAGCCACTGAGCTGGATCGCTATCGTCTCACTGATGGCCTGGGGCCTGGGCTACTTTGGCCAGCCGCACATTCTGGCCCGTTTCAAGGGTATTCGCTCCAATGAAGATGTACCGACTGCCCGCCGCATTGCAGTGGTATGGTCTGCCCTGTCCATGGCGGGTGCCATCCTGGTTGGCCTGGTAGGTATGCTTTACGTTGACAGCCAGATGGGCGGCGACCTCGGCGATGGCGAAAAGATTTTCATGGTACTGGTAAACGCCATGTTCAACCCGATTGTGGCCGGTATCCTGCTGGCAGCGATTCTGGCAGCAATCATGTCCACAGCGGACTCTCAGCTGCTGGTAAGTTCATCAGCACTGGCGGAAGACTTCTACAAGCAGATCATCCGTAAAGATGCTTCTCCGGCTGAAGTTGTAATGGTTGGTCGTGTTGCGGTTGTTGGCCTGTCGCTAATCGCTATGCTGCTGGCGTTTAACCCGGACAGCACTGTACTGGGTCTGGTGTCTTACGCCTGGGCAGGCTTCGGTGCTGCCTTCGGCCCAGCCCTGATTCTGAGCCTGTACTGGAAAGGTATGAACCGCAACGGCGCACTGGCGGGCGTTATCGTCGGCGGTGTAACAGTGGTAATCTGGAAACAGATCTCCGGCGGTATCTTCGATCTGTACGAGATCGTACCAGGCATTATTTTCGCCACTATCGCGATTATTGCTGTCAGCAAAGCCAGCGGCGAACCGGAACAGTCCGTACAGGATCAGTTCGACGCATTCCGCAGCAAGCTGTAAAACAGAGTACCTGGAAAAAC
>JAOXSF010000063.1 GCA_025800125.1 Marinobacterium sp. | reverse complement strand
GCCGGGGATGTTGTGCACCAGGTGCAGCTGAAAAACCAGCATCATCAGGTTTTCTATGACAAGTTAACATTTATCTACCTGACTCTGCCCAATTTTACCAAAACTCAGAACCAGCTCGAGACCCTTCAGGATAAATGGTTTTATCTATTCCAGCATCTACATGAGTTGGATGAAATTCCGCCACGGTTGCGAGAAAGGGTGTTTCTCAGTCTGTTTGAAAAGGCCAGTATTGCTAAATTCCAGCCAGAAGAACGACAGGCCTATGAATCCAGCCTCAAATACTATCGAGATCTGAAAAATGTGATTGATACGGCAAGGGATGAGGGGCGTGAGGAAGGGCGTGAAGAAGGGCGTGAAGAAGGGCGGAAGGAAGAGCGTTATATACTTGCCAGGAACCTGCTGGCATCTGGAAAAATGACTGACCATGAAATTCAGGCGATAACAGGGTTAACTGCAGCTGATATTGCCCGGCTGGGCGCTTGAAAGGGTTATGAAGAGGTAGATGATGTGTTTGGAACCTTCCGTTTATTACTGGCGATTGCGGTAGCGCTCAGTCATATTGGTATTACCGTTGCCGGGCTGAATCCGGGGGTGACCGCTGTTGCTGTGTTTTATCTGATCTCCGGTTTTATGATGACGGGGCTGTTGCGTCAGCATTACACCAGCATCCGCGTTGTACATCGTTTTTACCTTGATCGGGCATTAAGAATTTACCCGCAGTATCTGTTTGTGCTGGTGTTGACAATAACACTGGTCTCACTGGCCTCTATTGATTCTGTCTATCTCTCCGGGCTTGAGGTTCGAAGTTATGCTGAGATATTACTGGCCAACCTGGCGATTATTCCGCTTAACTTCTTTATGTTTACTGGAATTCATGACGTAACGCTAATCCCACCGGCCTGGTCTCTTGGGGCAGAATTGCAGTTTTATCTGTTGTTGCCCTTTGTTTTGCTGTTGCCTGCCCGAGGGCGCCTGTTGCTGATGCTTGCCAGTTTGCTGGTGTTTATGGTGGCCAGTACCGGCTTGATAAACAGTGATTGGTACGGTTACCGTTTGTTGCCGGGCATCCTCTGGGTATTTCTGCTGGGGGGCTGGTTGCAGGAACGTGTGGTGCAATCTGTATCCAGGGCAGACTTTTACGCAGCGGCTATACAGCTTGCAGTGTTGTTGGCGCCGTTGCTGCTCTGGGGGCTGTGGTTACAGATGAGGGGGCAGTTGGCGTTACCGTTTAACCGTGAAGTCTTGCTGGGCGTGCTGGCAGGCGCACCTGCTATTCTGTTGCTGGCACAGCTACCGCGACATCGTTTTGATGAAAAACTGGGTGACCTGTCTTACGGTACTTTCCTGGCCCATTTTCTGGTGGTCTGGCTTGGTAAGGCTGAAATCTTACCGTCCGCTCAATCGCAGCCCCTGTTGTTTATCGGCATAAGTCTGTTTCTGGGCGTGATTGGTTTTTATCTGGTGGAGCGTCCGGTGGTGCGCTGGCGCAGGCGTCTGAGATCCACCAGAACGGTTTTTTCTGTGTCAAAACCATCCAGCAGACAGGCGGCTGAATAGTTCTGTCATAGTCCGGGTAAAAGCGCTGTTGTTATGACTGCTTGCTGCTGCCTTCACCATAGTGAAAAACGGCTACGATAAAAAACCATACAAGCGTTTCAGGTCATGGTTTTTCAAGAACAAACCCTCTTTTTTAGACACTGTGACCTCAATCACAGGTAAATTTACTTGATTTTCCTATATTGGCGTTCGTAGGTCGCAGTAGCGACCAAACCGGTTCTGGTACTGCCTGTTCTGGACAGGCCATCCGGTCTATCAGACAGGTACGTACACTTAATACGTATTAACATTAGAACGACTATAGGAATCACCAACCCATGGCTACAAATAAGGATTTGGTAACGGGTCTTTACGTTGCAATTTACGATCGCGCTCCTGACCAGGCTGGCCGTGACGGCTGGTTGTCTGCTCTGGACGCTGGCACTTACAACGCGACTACAATGGCAGCTGAGTTCATCAAAGCAGCTCCAACCAAGTTCAGCGAACTGTACGACGGCAAAACTAACGAACAGATCGTACAGGCTGCTTACAACAACATCCTGGGCCGTAACGGTGAAGATGCTGGTGTTGCTAACTGGACTGCTTTCCTGGACGCAAACGGCCAGGACGCGTTCTTTGCTTCCTTCGTAACGTCTGCTCTGGACTACGATCCAGCTGCTGACACCACTAGCGACGCCGCGACTAAAGCTGCTGCAACAACTGCACAGCAGGCGCTGTCCAACAAAGTAGAAGCGGGTAACTACTTCGCTGACACGCTGGGCACCAAGTCTAATGGCGCTATCGATTCTGACATCTACAACCAGTCTGTATCTCTGCTGAACGGCGTTACTGAAGATGCAGCAACTCTGGCAGCTGCACGCGCAACAGTTGATCAACTGAACACTGACACTCCTGATCCAGGCGTTGACGGTGCTAAGTTCTACCTGACCTCTGGCACAGACGAGGCTTCTGATTTTGCCTTCAGTGATAACAACGACACGTTCCTCGCTTACTTGCAGCAGAACTCCCTGGTAGGTGGCGTATCCAACTCTCTGTCTTCTGCTGATCGCCTGGATGGTGGTGCAGGCTCTGACTCCCTGTATGCAGAGCTGGTTACTGAGTTCTACGGTGTGAACGGCAACAACGCTATCGACGTTCAGGCGCGCACTAGCAGCATCGAAAACGTAACTTTCCAGGCACGTGACATGTCTGCTGGCGGCGGTTCTGTAACCGTTGATGCTAAACACATGACGGACATCGTTAAGATTGGTTCTGTACAGTCTGACGGTGACCTGGTCATCGAAAACCTGACCACGCTGACAAGTGCTGGCGCGCTGCGCAACACTGAGTCTATCACTGTGACCATGGATCACACTGATAACTTCAACAGCGATGGCGATGCGTCTGACCTGACTGTTTACTTCGACGAAGACTACCTGCTGGCAGGTCGTATCGAAGATTCCAACACAGTTCAGTACGAAGTAATGAACCAGGACGCATGGGACCTGATCAACCTGTCTGGCCGTGACGATGTTCAGCTGCTGGACGGTGTTGTATTCCAGCACCTGAGCTTCGTTCTGAACGGCAGCACTGTTGACCTGACATCTGCACTGAACGAAAACGGCGACGACCTGGCAATCCGTACTCACCAGGACCTGGCTGACGCAATCAACACTGCGCTGACGGGTCTGGGTCTGGACAACCAGGTGAATGCAGTTGTTGGCCCTAACTTCACTGAGCGTACTGCTGTACAGACAGGTGACGAGCGTAGCGCTCCAACTGTACAGTTGGTAGGCCAGCCAGGTGTTGAGCTGTCTGCAACTGAAGACAACGCTTTCCTGGCACCTGTTTCTGAAGCAGAGCGTGAAATTCCTGCTTCCAACCGTTACGACCGTGCTGCTGTAAGCACTAACGACGGCCGTGACGAAGACGTTACAGTAAACGTTGAGCTGCACAAAGTTGGCCGTGAAGGCGAAGGCGGCAACCTGATGATCGGTGGCAAGTCCAACGATGCTGCAGAAGGTAACGGCGTTCAGGTCTTCAACATCAGCGTACTGGGCGATGCAACCAAGCCTAGCAACCTGGGTCAGATCACTTCTACTAACGGTGCACTGCAGACGATCAACATCGTAACTGACGCTGCATTCGTAAACGGCGACACTCACGCTAGCCTGACTGTACGTGGCGAAGACATGCAGTCTACTTCTAACGTGACTGACACTGACGCTGCTCCATTTGGTGGCAATGTTGCTAAAGTTGACGCTTCTGGCTTCCTGGGCAACCTGTCCCTGGGTAACGAAACTCGCGTTGACAACCTGGGTGAGCTGGTAGCAACGGGTGGCGGCGATGTTAGCTACTGGGCTGTAAGCACTGACACCATCACTACAGGTAATGGTAACGACTACATCAACGAAGTTAACTCTGGCGCATCCATCACTTCTGGTGCGGGTAATGACCAGATTGTTGCTGATGCAGACGCTAATATGACCATCAACGCTGGTACAGGTGATGATACTGTTGACCTGCTGAGCGAAGAAACTGGCGCCGCTGCAGACGTAGGTGCTGACGCTGTTGCAGACCAGAACACAGTAACTGTTGATCTGGGTGCGGGCAACGACACGCTGATGGACAACAACGAACACGTTGTTGTTAACTCTGGTGCTGGCAACGATGCTCTGTACCTGGAAAACACTGGCACTAAAGGCGTTGCTGCTAACGTTAACCTGGCGCAGGACTTCGGTACTTCCGATGCTTTCGCTGACAACGTTGAAGATGGCTACCAGCTGCTGCTGGGCCGTACCGTTACTGTTACTTTCAACGGTGACCAGGGTGTAAACAACGGTAACGTTGAAGCTTACACTGACGGCTTCGAAGCAACTGCTACTGTGCAGGCAGGCGAGCTGACTGACGTTGCTGGCAACTCTTACTCCAGCCTGACCAGCAAAGCTGACCTGGGTAACGCAATCGAGTCTGCTGTAAACAACAGCGACGTTCTGTCCAAGCTGGTTTCTTTCGACAAAGCAACCTTCACGTTTACTTCTCTGGTAGACGGCAGCGACAACCAGGTTGAAGTTCGCATCGGCGACACTAACTGGTCTGCGGCGACTCAGGACGCTATCGAAACTGAATACCAGCGTTACGTTGACGATTCCGACGCAACTGTAAACAACAGCTACGTTGGTTACGCTGTAGATTCTGCGCTGGCAGGTGGTGCTGACTCTACTGATTCCAGCGACAACACTGTTGTAATCGCTGCGGGTATGGACGTAGCTCAGCTGTCTACAGACAGCACTTCTACTGACACTATCCAGTTCACTACTCAGGACTTCGGTACGACTTACATCAACAACTTTGATGGCAACGACGTACTGGACTTCTCTGCGTTCCTGAACGACCAGAACTCTTCCAGCGGTTCTGCAGACAGCGCTGAGCTGATTGCAATCACTGCTGGTAACGATCTGAACGTTGCTGCGAACGAAGTAACTAACCTGAACTTCAGCCCGGTTGCTAACGTTCCTACATGGAATGATCTGACAGAAGCTAACCTGCTGGAAGCATTCAACCTGACTAACTCTACTTACAGCAACCAGCAGCTGTTCGGCGGCACTGGCCACTCTGTAGTAATGGTTGAAAACAACGCTAACGCAGGTGAGTACAAAGTATTCTACGTAACCTTCGACGGCACTACAGCTAACTCTGTAACTGCTAGCAGCATCGACTACAAAGGTACCGTTGACTTCGGTGCTTCTGGTGCAGCAATCGAAAGCGGTGTAGCACTGGCTAAC
>JAOXSF010000060.1 GCA_025800125.1 Marinobacterium sp. | reverse complement strand
CAGGGTACGAATGCTGGTTTCACCGATGGGCGTGTAGGAGCGCCAGGTGGCGACATAATCATTGGTGCTGTAGCGGGCATAGGGGATGCTGCTGAAGCTTAGCTGATCGTTGATGCGATGCTGCCACTCTACACTCAGGCGGGCAAAGTCACTGTTACGGTGTGGGTTGATCGCCAGTACCTGATCACTCAGGCCGTTGTCGGTCGGGTCTGTGCGGTACTGATCTTCCAGCAGAGAGGATGCTGATTCATCATCCAGCCGTGACAGCTGCAATACAGTTTTCAGGCTGTTATCGTCGTTCAGCTGCCACAGGTGTTTGGCCAGCAGTTCCTGGCGGTCACGGGCGGTATGGTCACGCCAGCCACCATCTTTCAGGCCAGAGGCCGCTACCATGTAAGCCTGATTATTGCCAACGGTGCCTTTCTGGCTGATCCGCAACTGCTGGTAGTCTTCTTCACCGGCCAACAGGGTTACCTGGCCACTTTCGCTGAAGTCAGGTTCTTCACTACGCACGTTAATGGTTGCCGCTACCGCGCTGGCGCCGTACAGGGTGGTGCCCGCACCTTTCAGGACTTCGATCTGATCTGCGCTGGTATTGTAGCTCGACCAGCGCAGGCCATTGTGGTTGAAGAAAGCGGCAGATTGCAGAGGGATGCCATCCTGCAGAAACAGGTAATAGCCATCGTAATTCAGTGGCAGACGAATGGCAGTATTGTGGGAGGAGCTGCCCGACAGCTGGTTCAGGGTTGCCCCCGCTACCTGGCTGATGCTGTCCTCGATATGATTGCCCTGATCCATGTCCAGCTGCTGACGACCGACGACGCCAATGCTTAGTGGAATCTCCAATGCCTGCTGGTCGCTGCGGGTGGCGGTAACGACCACCGTCTGCTGGGTTGCGGTATCTGCCGCCAGTACGCTGTTACAGGCCAGCAGGCCGATGATCAGAGAAAGCGGGGTACGTGGGTGCCGGATAGCACGGGACATAGACATTGAACAACTCCATAACAGGGCAGACTGATTCTGCGCGCATATTACGGAGTTGTCCGGGGTTGGATAATGTGACCAATTGTCGCAGACAGGCTCGGTTGTCGCGGTCTGCGGTACGGCTTGAGGGGTGGTCAGCTCAGTACCAGCTCGAAACCGCCTGTGGCCAGCAGTTCCTGTTCACTGATCAGGTCTGCATGGGTCAGTGAATGGGCATCCAGCCAGTGATCCGGGAAGCTCAGTGCAATCCGGTTATCGTTTACTTTCAGGTCAAAGGCCGGTGTACGGTTGATACTGCGGTTGCGATGCAGGATGCAGGCCAGGCGTAGCAGTACACAGAGGCGACGGTAACTCTGCTGATAACGTTGTGGCAGCAGGCGGAAGTCGTCTTTTGGAAACTTGCGACGATGGCCTCGTACCAGTGTGCCCAGCAGCTGCTGGTCCAGCCGGGTAAAGCCTGGCAGGTCAGAGTTGGCCAGTAGATAAGCACTATGTTTGTGGTAACCGCTGTGTGAGATAGTCAGGCCGATTTCATGGGTACGGGCGGCCCAGCTGAGCATATCGTGGCAAGTTTCACCTTCCAGCTGCCAGTCCTTTTTAACCTCAGCCAGTGCCATCAGTACGGTTGCTTCCACGCGCAGGGCGTGTTCGCTGTCAACGTGATAGCGCTGCATCAGTGCATCGGTGGTGCGCTGACGTACATCTTCATGGCGCAGGCGGCCAGCGCTTTCATACAGCAGCCCTTCGCGCAGAGCACCATAGGAAAAATCCATGGCATCAATCTTCAGGCTGTCAAATACTGCGCTGAGAATAGCCAGCCCGGCGGGTAATACTGCACAGCGTTCTGGTTTGATGCCGACCAGTGCAATCTGATCAACATGGTCCAGGTTCAGGATATGGTCACAGAGTTTCTGCAGGGCTTCACGGGTAAGCTTCTCGCTACACCAGCCGTGGGCCTGGCAGGCCATCCAGGCGGCTTTTATCGTGCCGGATGAACCCACAGAGCTGCTCCAGCCGTGTTTCAGGTAGCGTGATTGCAGACTCTGTAATTCCTGCTGAGCTGCGGTACGGGCTGCTTTAAAGCGACGGCGGCTGATGCGGCCATTACTGAAAAAGCGTTTGTTGTAGCTGACGCAGCCCATGTGCAGGCTTTCCAGTTCCAGTGGTTCAAAGCGCTCACCGATGATGCATTCGGTACTACCGCCGCCAATATCAATCACCAGACGGCGGCCAAAGTTGTCTGGCAGGGTGTGTGAAACACCAAGGAAAATCAGGCGAGCTTCTTCGCGCCCGGCGATAATTTCCAGTGGGATTCCCAGAATCTTCTCAGCCTGTTCAATGAAGTGTTCGGCATTACGGGCTGCGCGCAGTGCATTGGTGCCCACACAGCGAATAGAATCACGCGGCTGGTCCTGAGTGCGCTGGGCAAAACGGTTCAGACAGTCCAGTCCGCGTTGTGCTGCTTCATCAGACAGCATGCTGTTGCTGTCCAGTCCAGCAGCCAGCTGTACTTTCTCTGACATCACTTCAATGGGTTTGAGTTCACCCTGCTCCAGCCGTGCTATCACCATATGGAAGCTGTTGGAACCCAGGTCGATGGCGGCCAGCAGTGGGCTCTGTGGGCTGGATTGATCGATGCTGTTCATCGGCTGTCCTCGTACTGATGGTGCGTCCGTTGTGTCGTGCTGAGACCGTTGTTGTTGAGTCGGGTCGTTGATTAACTGGCTGCGCTGAGTCGGCAGTGGTTAAAAAAACCGCGACAGGTTACCAGAAGGTCGGAGAAGCTGCGAATAGAGCCTTCTCTGTTTATGACCACAGCTGGAGTCAGAGAATTCAGATCATCGGCTTTGCGCCGGTTGAGCTGCAATACCACGTAACTGTGATGCCGCTATTGCATGGCTCTGATGTCGCAGTGAATGACTGTGCATTTATACAAAGTGCTATTACAGTGGTATTATCCCCGGCTGATTTGAATTATCCGGGTGCAGATCAGCCCCCCACTGGCTGTCCACAGCCACCCCGATATCAGAAGAGAGAATCCCATGAGCGAAAATACCAAGAATGTTACGGATGCAAGTTTTGACGAGGATGTTCTGAAGTCAGAGTTACCTGTATTGCTGGATTACTGGGCTGAGTGGTGTGGTCCGTGCAAAATGATTGCGCCGGTACTGGAAGAGATTGCCAAGGAGTACGAAGGTCGTCTGCAGGTCTGCAAACTGAACATCGACGAAAACAATGAAACGCCACCAAGATACGGTATTCGTGGTATCCCTACGCTGATGCTGTTCAAGAACGGCCAGGCAGAAGCCACTAAAGTGGGTGCGCTGTCCAAGTCTCAGCTGGCTGCGTTCATCGACAGTAACCTGTAAGTCGGTACTGCCTCCCAGGCCCGAAACAACAGTCTGTTGCAGCAACGGTTCTGAGTAACTGGTGATAACCATCAGGTGCAGGAACCAGTTACAAGTGCTGATTTCAGCCTCTGTTTGCGGGCCTGATAGTGTAATAATGTGATTTAGTGGACAGATAATCTGCAACGGATTATAGTGACCCAAGTCTCCGGCATCCCTGTAACGTAAGGTCATTCCTGTAACTAAGGTGACTGCGTAACTAAGGTGACTGCTGCCATGGACGCCACACACGGCCCGATACACTTGTCGGACTGTCTAACCTTCCAGAACCTCCATCCAGAATAACATTGCGGGGCCTGTGCCCTGGTCAACTCTATGAATCTTACCGAACTCAAACAGAAGAGCGTTCCCGAGCTACTGGACATTGCCAAAGAGATGGGCATGGACAACCTGGCTCGTTCCCGTAAACAGGATGTGATCTTTGCGATCCTCAAGCGTCATGCCAAGAGTGGCGAAGATATCTACGGCGACGGCGTACTGGAAATCCTCCAGGACGGTTTCGGTTTCCTGCGTTCCGCTGGCTCCTCTTATCTGGCCGGCCCGGATGACATCTATGTGTCACCAAGCCAGATCCGCCGTTTCAATCTGCGCACTGGTGATACCATTGCCGGAAAAATCCGTCCGCCAAAAGAGGGCGAGCGTTATTTTGCGCTGTTGAAAGTTAATGAGATAAACTACGACAAGCCAGAAAACGCCAAGAACAAGATCCTGTTTGAGAACCTGACGCCGCTGTTTGCGCAGAATCGCCTGCGTATGGAGCTGGGTAACGGTAGTACAGAGGATCTGACGGCGCGTGTTATTGATCTGGTCTGCCCGATGGGTAAAGGCCAGCGTGCATTGATCGTGTCGCCGCCAAAAGCGGGTAAGACGCTGATGCTGCAGAATATTGCTAACAGCATCACCCGTAACAATCCGGAAACGCACCTGATTGTGCTGCTGATCGATGAGCGCCCGGAGGAGGTGACCGAAATGCAGCGTACAGTACGCGGTGAAGTGGTTGCTTCGACCTTCGATGAGCCGCCAGCCCGTCACGTACAGGTAGCGGAGATGGTGCTGGAGAAGGCCAAACGTCTGACTGAGCACAAAAAAGACGTGGTTATCCTGCTGGATTCCATCACCCGTCTGGCCCGTGCCTACAACACCGTTATCCCATCCTCCGGTAAGGTACTGACCGGTGGTGTGGATGCCCACGCACTGGAGCGTCCGAAGCGTTTCTTCGGTGCGGCACGTAATATCGAAGAGGGCGGCAGCCTTACTATCATCGCTACGGCACTGGTTGATACTGGCTCCAAGATGGATGAAGTTATCTTCGAAGAATTTAAAGGTACGGGTAACTCTGAAGTTCACCTGGATCGCAAGGTGGCTGAAAAACGCGTGTTCCCGGCGATTAATATCCGTCGTTCTGGTACTCGTCGTGAAGATTTGCTGACTTCCGAGGAAGAGTTGCAGCGCATGTGGATTTTGCGCAAGCTGCTTGATCCGATGGAAGATAGTGCCGCCACTGAATTCGTTATCGATAAACTGAAGGACTTCAATACGAATGATGAGTTCTTCCTGTCGATGAAACGCAAATAAGCGTGATCTGATTACCAGATAATCGGACTGGTGAGTGATCTGATGAATAAAGGGTGAGCGTAACGGCTTGCCCTTTTTTGTTTTTACGGGTGCTGATGACATTATGGCAACACCAAAATATCGAGACCTGCGCGACTTTATTGCCATGCTGGAGGTGCGCGGTGAACTCAAACGTATTAAACAGGAGATTGATCCGGTTCTGGAAATGACCGAGATCTGTGACCGTACACTGCGTGCCGGTGGCCCTGCACTGCTGTTTGAAAACCCGAAAGGGTATGACTACCCGGTGCTGGGTAATCTGTTTGGTACGCCCGAACGGGTTGCGCTGGGCATGGGTGAAGAGAGCGTTGAAGCGCTGCGTGAAGTCGGCAAGGTGCTGGCCCAGCTGAAAGAGCCTGAGCCACCGAAAGGCGTGAAAGATGCCTGGGAGAAGCTGCCAATCTTCAAGCAGGTGCTGCACATGGGCCCCAAAGTGGTGAAAAATGCCGCTTGCCAGCAGCATGTGATCGAAGGGAATGAGGTTGACCTTTATAAACTGCCGATCCAGACCTGCTGGCCGGGTGATGCCGGGCCGTTGGTGACCTGGCCGCTGGTGATTACCCGTGGCCCGAACAAGCAGCGCCAGAACCTGGGTATCTATCGCCAGCAGCTGATTGGTAAAAACAAGCTGATCATGCGCTGGCTAGCTCACCGTGGTGGTGCGCTGGATTTGCGCGAGTGGCAACAGCAGCATCCAGGTGAACGCTTCCCGGTGGCAGTCGCGCTGGGGGCTGATCCGGCAACTATTCTGGGTGCGGTAACGCCAGTACCTGACACCCTGTCAGAGTATGCTTTTGCAGGGCTGCTGCGGGGTGACAAAACTGAAGTAACCAGCTGTATCGGCAATGACCTGCAAGTACCAGCCAGTGCTGAATTTGTGCTCGAGGGCTATATTGAGCCAGGAGAGATGGCAGATGAAGGCCCGTTTGGTGACCATACGGGCTATTACAATGAGGTCGACTCCTTCCCGGTGTTTACGGTGGAGCGTATTACCCATCGTAACCGGCCGATCTACCATAGCACTTACACCGGCCGTCCGCCGGATGAGCCTGCGATTCTGGGTGTGGCGCTGAACGAAGTATTTGTGCCGATCCTGCAGAAGCAATTCCCGGAGATTGTCGACTTCTATCTGCCACCGGAGGGCTGTTCCTACCGGATGGCGGTGGTAACCATGAAAAAGCAGTATCCAGGCCATGCCAAGCGGGTGATGATGGGGGTCTGGTCGTTCCTACGTCAGTTCATGTACACCAAGTTCGTGATTGTCTGCGACGATGACGTGAATGCTCGCGACTGGAATGATGTAATCTGGGCGATCACCACCCGGATGGATCCCAGCCGTGATACGCTGCTGATTGATAACACACCGATTGATTACCTCGATTTCGCCTCGCCTGTCTCAGGGCTAGGGTCGAAAATGGGGATGGATGCTACCAATAAGTGGCCCGGTGAGACCGACCGCGAGTGGGGTGAACCGATTACCATGGATGATACCGTCAAACAGCGCATAGATGAGCTTTGGGATTCACTGGATATTCTTTGACAGTGGATGCGAAAGTGTATGTTTTAACGCTCACCGATACAGAGCAGCGACTGGTTCTGCAACCCGGTGAAACCATACTGGCAGCGCTGGAGCGTTACAGGTACCGTATGCGCCGCAGCTGCCGTAACGGCGTCTGTGAAATCTGCCAGGTACAGCTGTTACAGGGTGATGTACAGCAGCGCTACCCGGCAGAGCGCTTTTCGGGGCCTGGTGTACGGGTATTGGCCTGTACTGCTGTGGCACTGAGTGATCTGCATATATTAATAGAGGGATTAGAAATGCCCGGTGTTCTGGCTGTAAAAAAGGTGGTCTGTGAGATCACGCAAACTGAAAAACTGAACCATGATGTTTACCGTATTCGCCTGCAACTGCCTGCAACTGGCAGCCATGCGGTGGAGTATTATGCCGGTCAGTATCTGAATATTCTGCTGCCATCCGGTAAGCAGGCATCATTTTCTATCGCATCAGCGCCAGATATGGGGCGTGATATCGAACTGCATATCCGCCATATGGCAGAAAGTGAGATGTCATCTGCCATTGTTGAGCACCTGTTGAATAATCCGAGTGTCGAAGTGGAGCTGCCACAGGGGGATTGTTACCTGCAGGCAACCGGGATGAAGGATGATACTCAGCTGGTGCTGGTTGCTGCCAGCACCGGCTTTGCCCAGGTGAAAAGCATGGTTGAGCACCTGCTGGCGAATCAGCATCACAACCCGATACACATCTACTGGGGTGCGCGCAGTCAGGAAGATTTCTATCTGGATGACCTGCCAGAACAATGGGCGCGTGAGCATACCCATGTGACGACGACCCGTGTCGTAGAAGAGGCTGCGGCTGACTGGTCTGGCAGTGTTGGTCTGCTGCCACAGGTGGTGCTGAGTGATATTGATGATTTCAGCAATACACTGGTCATTGGTGCGGGTTCACCGGGTATGGTCTATGCGTTACTGGATGTCTGTGAAGAGGCCGGTATGAGCGAAGCGCAGATGAAATCTGATGTATTCGCCTATGCGCCACGTCCGAAGAAGTAACTGGATTACCTGGCCGCAGATAAAAAAGAAGCCGCACATTGTGCGGCTTTAATGTCTCTACACTTCTGCTTACAGCTGGCATCAAACGGGCAGGTCTGATGCGATCCACTGAGGGGAATCCTGGTTCGACGGTGCGACTGAAGGGGGTGTCGCTGTGTCGATATGTGCAGTCTATGGTGTCAGAATGAAACCAGCCTGAATACCTTTAAAGTATTAAAGTGTTGTAATGTGGTATCCATCTTTCAGTAATCTGCAGCCTTCCGTTGTTATTCTGATGGGCTTGAATGTTTTTGCAGCCATAAAAAACGCCCGCAGAAATGCGGGCGTTTTTTATGGCTGGGGCCCGTCAAACAGGACGCTGTGCTATTCGGGCAGCTCGTTCTTAGCTGACCGTTTCCTGATCAGGCATTGGCAGGCTTGGCAGTTTATCAGACAGTAGCAGCAAGTGTTCCTGCAAGGCGGCTTCCGCCTGGTCCTTGTCACCCAGGTGGCGTAGCAGACGAATCAGCTCGGCCAGGGTTTCGCGGTCAGGGTTATGCTCCATGCTCTGCTGGAAGTACTTCAGTGCTTCACCCCACTGCTTATTGCGCAGTGACAGGCGGCCCAGTGTCAGCAGCAGTGCCGCACTGTCTGGGTTCTGGCTGCTCCACTTGCGCGCCTGATCCAGCTGGCGTTTCGGGTTGCTGCTTTCGATACGGCCGTACAGCGCTACCAGGCGCTCATCCCACTCACGCTTGATCAGGTCACGCAGGGTGCTTTCTGCATCGTCATGAGCACCAAGTTCACTCATCAGTTCGCAGTAGCGTTCAACCAGCTGTGGGTTATGCTTCATATCAGCAGGCATGGCATCCCATGCCTGGGCCAGGCGTTTAAGGCGATCTTCATCCGGGGTGTCCGGAGTGAATGTTGCGACAGTGTCTTCCAGGCGATTGATATGAACGGTTTCTGTCAGTGCCAGCATGGCATCATTGTGCAGTACCTGCTGTTTGCGCATGGCTGGCAACAGGTGAGACAGTGACTGCCAGTCTTTCAGCTGTACGTAGACGTCCTTCAGCAGTTTGATGATGTAGGTGTTATCAGGTGCCTGACGGCGAAGCTGCAGAAGCAGTGCCAGGCAGGGTTCCAGCTGGCCACGGGCAAGCTGGAACTGAGCCTGAGTAATGCCCACGGCAACATCGGCGTTCGGTGTACACTGGCGCGCTTTGTTGAGCATATCGTCTGCGGTCTGATCACTACCCATTTCATGGGCAGCACGGGCAGCGGCCAGGTAGTTGACCAGTGCCAGATCAGAGCGCTCTGCAGAACTTGCCAGCTGCTTGTGTGCTTTGGCCCAGTTGCCTTCTGACAGTGACAGCAGGCCCTGTACGGTTTTCTGGTGTGCTTTGCGCTGACCGCGACGCTGGCTCCAGCTGCGCAGCTTATCTGTTGGCAGGCGAGTGTTGAACGCCAGATTGATCAGCCAGTGCAGTACCAGAAAACCAATTGCCAGTGCTGTCAGCATAACCCACAGGCTGCTTTCAACGGTGGTATTGTTGTAAGACAGCAACACGTAGCCCGGGTCGAGCACCATTTTTTCGCCGACCCAGGCGCCGCCGACCATCACCAGGATCAGGAGCAGTAACAGTTTTTTCATGATCAGGCAGCTCCCTTACGCTTCAGCTCAGACATCTGATGCAGGTAAGACTTGAGCTCTGCCAGAGAGTTGGAGATGTCCGGCAGCTCAGGTGATACCTTGACCTTTTTCATCTCTTCGATACCACGCAGCAGGCCCTGAGTGGTGCCGTCGTCTTGCTGAAAGTAGGTATTCAGCCATTCTTCGGCTTTCTTCAACGCGCTGTCGTAGGAATCCTGACGGCGCTGTAGCAGGGCAAGCTGAGCCTGTTCTAGCATCAGATTCAGGTTTTGTTGCAGGTAGTATTTCTGTTCTGGTGACAGCAGTGGTTTGACAGCGATGTCACGATGCTGAACAACAACCAGTGTTTGCAGTTTATCAACTGCCTTGGCCCAGGTTTCCTGCAGACCATCAGACCAGCTAGCTTTCAGGTTTTCTGGTGCCAGGTTGTTGATCAGTTCTGGAATCTGGTGCTGCTGGCTCAGTGGTGTTACACGCAGGCCAGCAACCTGACGGTTCATTGCGCCCAGCTTCAGGAACAGGCCTTCAGTGTCCAGCTGTGGCACTGCTTCCAGCGCAGCAATATCAGCAGCAACGGCCTTGCGGATGTCGTAAATGGTAACGTCGTCGGTTTCGGCCAGGATCTTGTCAGCGGATTTGAGCAGGCTCAAAGCGCCATTGACGGTGTTTTCCATCAGAATACGCTGGTTAGCAAGGCGAAGCAGGTATTCAACCTCTGCCAGCAGCCAGTCTTTGCGGGTGTTGGTCTGCTTGGCAGCCAGCTGTTTCATGGCGCGGGTCAGACGGTCCTGCAATTCATTGACGTTCTGGCGGTCAGTGCCTGCCTGAGCTTGCAGCTGGCCCAGCTTGCTGTTCATCTGTGCGATGTTGCTGCTCAGGTCAGAACGGGCACCGTTGATGGTGCTGTCGACCTTGGCATTGACCTCGCTGCGCATTACTTCAGCGGTCTGAGCTGTCTGTGTAATACGCAGCGACTGTTGCTGGCTCATCCAGTACAGGTAACCGGATGCACCCAGCGCGGCAAAAGACAGCGCCAGCGCCAGTTTGCCCGGCCAGGTTGCGCCCTGTTTTGGCATGGCTGCAACGGCTGCGGCAGGCTCAGACTGTGCTGCCTGTTTTTCCGCAGGTTTTTCTGCACTGATGTTGGCTGTCTGGCTGCCAGTGGTTTTGCTGTCAGCTTTTTTGGCATCGCTGGCAGTTTTGGTATCTGCTGATGCTTTGGTTTCAGCCGTCGATTTTGTTTCCGCGGTAACCTTGGTGTCGGTTGTTTTGTTATCAGCAGCAGTGTTATCAGCAGCTGATGCAGGCTTGCTGCCACCACGCTTGCCACGGCGGCCGCGGCTGTTACCACGGTTTTCCTGGCTTTTGTCCTGCGACTGGGTTTCAGTCGCTTTCTGCTCTTGAGTGTCCGTCGCCTTCTGCTCGTCAGGCGTCTGGTCCGTGGCATTGCCCGGTTTGTTGTTATCAGTTGTGCTCATGGTCGTTTTCCAAAATCCATATCAGGCAGCAGTGCCTGGATCATGGCGCAGTCATCAGGGCCCTGTGCCACTCTGACCTGCTGCCAGCTCTGCTGTTGTGCCCGTTGTGCAATGCGCTCACTGGGTACAATCAGCGGGTGTTGTTGTAACGATGTAAGCCTGGCGCCTGCCAGAGTCTGCAGATTATCCAGTGCTTCAGCACTGGTGACCAGCAGGGCATCAAGGGGTGTTGCCAAGGCGCTGTCCAGCTGCGCTGTACTGTAACGCGGACAGCGGCGTTGATACAGGTCTGCGTACTCAACCTGTGCCCCTCGCTGCTGTAATGTGCTGGCCAGCAATTCCCTGCCGCCCTGGCCCCGCATGATCAGAATCTTCTGGCCATCCACTGCCTGCAATGGTTCGGCAGCGAGCAGGGCTTCCGAATCGTACCCCTGATCACTGTGAAATGCAGTAATGCCATAGTCGTCCAGAACCGCCGCGGTACGGCGGCCGATGGCCAGCCAGTTAAGCCCGACTGGTAGCTGTGGCCAATAGAGGTCGATCCAGTCAGTGCCAATGCGTGCTGCATTGGCACTGACAAAAATCACCTGGTGATAGAGGTCCAGATCGAGAATACGGCTTTTGACCTGATGATATTCCTGGCTGTTTTCAGCCACAGGAACGATCTCCTGCAACGGCAGCGGTATTACGTTGGCACCGAGCTGCTGCAGCTGTTCGATCTGCCTGCCTGCCTGATGAGCAGGACGGGTGACCAGAATACGTTGCTTGTGTAAAGGTTGTTGGCTCTGTTCAGTCTTCATCGCTGAAGGTTCTTTATCACTGAAGACGTGTATCTTTTGCAGACATTTACCTGCTCAAGATACCTGTTACCTGCTCAAGATACTTGTCAGTTATCTGTCTGGGCGTAAACTGCTTTGAGAATCTCATCGGCACCGGCATCCAGCAGGCGTTCTGCCAGGGTGATGCCTAGCTGTTCACCTTCTTCCGGTTTGCCGCTGATTTCATCACGTAACACCAGTGAGCCGTCAGGACGGCCAACCAGCCCTCGCAGGCGCATCTCGCTATGATCGTCGCTGAGTGTTGCGAAACAGCCAATCGGTACCTGACAACCACCTTCAAGGCGGCGATTCATAGCGCGTTCGGCCAGCACTCGCCAAGCGGTTTCCTGATGATGCAGTGGTTTGAGCAGCTCAATTATTTCGCTGTCATCCAGCCTGCATTCGATACCAACGGCACCCTGACCACCGGCAGGCAGGCTGAACTCGGTGTTCAGTTCTTCAGCAATGCGGTTTTGCAGCTCCAGGCGAATCAGGCCTGCTGAAGCGAGGATAATGGCGTCGTAGTCGCCGTTATCCAGCTTGCCAAGGCGGGTCTGTACGTTGCCACGCAGCCACTGGATTTTCAGGTCTGGGCGTTTCTCGCGCAGCTGCGCTTCACGGCGCAGGGAAGAGGTACCAACTACGCTGCCTGCAGGCAGTTCAGCCAGCGACCTGTAGTTGTTGGATACAAAAGCGTCGGTCGGGGTTTCCCGTGGACAGATGGTAGTCAGCCCCAGCCCGGGTGGAAATTCCATCGGGACATCTTTCATGGAGTGGACGGCGATGTCGGCACGGTCTTCGAGCATGGCGGTTTCCAGCTCTTTGACAAACAGCCCCTTGCCACCAACTTTGGCCAGCGGGGTATCCAGAATCACATCACCACGGGAGGTCATCTTGACCAGCTCAACTTCAAGCCCCGGATGATGGCGCTCCAGTTCAGCCTTGACATATTCTGCCTGCCACAGAGCCAGCAGACTTTTGCGGGTGGCGATACGGATGGTGCGGTTACTCATGCATGGGATCCTGTACTGCCCGCCAGGCGGGTAAAAATCTGAGGATACTCCGACCTGTTCAGACAGACCGGCAAACTGCAGGTTATCTATCCGGCGGAGGCCGAGCATTGTATCAGAATCGTACAGCCACCGTGCAGAGAGGATGCGGCATCTACTGTCGTAATCTGGTGGCCAGGGCTGATACAGGTCAACCGTGGCCCTGTCTGATACAATAACGCCACACTTATACTTGCGTCTCCCACTGCCCGGTTACAGGCCTGTAAGCGGGCAGCTGTTCAGGTGAGATGTTTTGATATGCGCCACGGATTGATATGCGCCAGCACCCGCGCAACAGCCGCGTGCGCAGAGCTTGCGAAACGTAGAGGATTCTTCCATGAGCAATAAAACCAACCAGCAGTGGGGTGGTCGTTTTAACGAACCGACGGACGCCTTTGTCGCCCGTTTTACCGCCTCTGTTGAGTTTGACCAGCGTATGTACCTGCAGGACATTCGTGGTTCCATCGCCCACGCAAAAATGCTGACGGCGGCCGGTGTGCTGACTGAAGCGGAGCGTGACGATATTCTGCGTGGTCTGGAAGAGATTCGTGGTGAGATTGAGCGTGGTGAGTTTGAATGGTCTGTGGCACTGGAAGATGTGCACATGAACATTGAAGCGGCGCTGACAGCAAAAATCGGTATCACCGGTAAAAAACTGCACACTGGCCGCTCTCGTAATGACCAGGTTGCGACTGATATCCGTCTCTATGTACGTGATGAAATCGACCTGATTCTGGCTGAAATCACCCGTTTGCAGGAAGGTATGTTGCAGGTTGCCGAACGTGAAAATGCTACGGTTATGCCAGGCTTTACTCACCTTCAGACTGCACAGCCGGTTACCTTTGGTCACCATCTGATGGCCTGGTTCGAGATGCTCAGCCGTGACTTTGGCCGCTTTGCTGATTGCCGTGAACGGACCAACATCATGCCACTGGGTGCTGCTGCACTGGCCGGTACCACCTACCCGATTCAGCGTCAGATGACCACCGAGCTACTGGGCTTTGCTGCCCCGGCTGAGAACTCGCTGGATGCGGTATCTGACCGTGACTTTGCTATCGAATTCTGTGCTGCCGCCAGTGTACTGCTGATGCACCTGACCCGTATGTCCGAAGAACTGGTACTGTGGACGTCTGCACAGTTTGATTTTATCAACCTGCCAGACCGTTTCTGTACCGGTTCTTCTATCATGCCGCAGAAGAAAAATCCGGACGTGCCAGAGCTGGTACGTGGCAAGTCTGGCCGTGTTTATGGTCATCTGATGAGCCTGCTGACGCTGATGAAGTCGCAACCGCTGGCGTACAACAAGGATAACCAGGAAGACAAAGAGCCGCTGTTTGATGCCATCGATACGGTAAAAGGTTGTCTGCGCGCTTTTGCTGATATGGTGCCTGCGATTGAGCCTAAGAAAGAAAATATGCGTGAAGCTGCGCTGCGTGGCTTCTCTACGGCTACTGACCTGGCTGACTATCTGGTACGTAAGGGCATGCCGTTCCGTGATGCCCATGAAGTGGTTGGTAAGTCCGTTGCTTACGGCATTGAGCAGAGCAAGGACCTGGGCGAGATGACACTGGCAGAGCTGCAGCAGTTCTCCGATACCATTGAGCAGGATGTGTTTGAAGTGCTGACGCTGGACGGTTCTGTGGCTGCCCGTGACCATATCGGTGGTACTGCACCGAAGCAGGTGCTGGCTGCAATTGAACGTGCGAAGGAAAAACTGGCTGCCCGTTAATTCCGGCCTGCTTATCTTTCAGAGCCCGCCTTATGCGGGCTTTTCTGTATCGGCGGTTTACAACGGCTTTTAGAACAGCGCAGCCAGCGCCTGGATACCTTGTGTCGATGAATGGTTGGCTGTCGCTGCTGCATTCGTGATCAATGTGTCCCGGTGCCAGATCAGGCTGATGTTCATCAAACTCTCTTCAGGGCTCAGTTCAAGCAGTTGCAGTGATGACTCATAACGACTGTTTATGACCATCTCTTTGCTTATAACACTGTATCCTAGTCCCGCAGCAACACAGCCCAGCAGACCATCCACCGTCCCCATCACCATCTGAGCATCGTCAACCCGGCCATGGCGGCGTTGCCATTGCAGCGCTTGTTCCCGGTAAGCGCAGCCAGGGTTACGCACGATCATCACTGGAACCTGTGGGCTGTTGCGAGCCTGAATCAGCATCATCTGCTCACGTACGACGATTGCTGATTGCAGTTGAGGGTGGATGATTTCGTTCCCTACAAAGGCACAGTCGAGTTTGTGTTCCAGCACAGCACGGGTCAGTTCCGAGCTGGTAGCAATGTGCAGTTTCGGATGAATCTGAGGGCAGCTACGTTGTAGCTGCTGCAGAGCTGCTGGCAGATGAACTGCTGCAAAGGGTTCGGGTGTACCGATGCGCAGTTCATAGTGGGCGCGTTGCTGTTGCACGGCCTGACGGGCACGGGCGGCCAGTTGTAGCATCTGGCTGGTGTACTGATAGAGAGTTTCGCCACTGTGGGTCAGCACCAGTCGACGGCCCTGACGCTGGAATAGTTTGCAGTCCAGGTCGTCTTCCAGCCGGCGGATGCGGCTGGTGATATTGGATTGCACTGTGTGCAGTTTTTTCGATGCGCCACCGATGCCGCCTTCATCAACAACGGCTTTGAAGGTACGCAGACAGATCAGTTCCATGTTGAGTTCCCGATCGTTTTGGTTATCAGTCTTTAACAGCTCTCAGCCTTTAGGAACTGTCAGGCTGTAAAGGCTGCCTGGATTTCAGAAAGAAGGTTCATTGCCGGAGACTGTTCATGACAGGGAACAGTTTATGACAGGTAATAGCTTGTGGCAGGTAATGGCTTGTAGCAAGTAATAGTTCATTTTAAGAGAACAATCTGTTCTGGAATATTCGATTGTAGAGTAATTTTCCTCTTTGTAGGCTGATCGCATAAAAAACAATCAGCCTGATGGGCAGAGCGTATCAGGCCATAAATGCGTCACAGGGGGGATTATGGATTATGGTACACAGAGAGTTCGGGTACTGCTGGCAGGAATCTGCAGCATGCTGGTTACCATCGGCGTGGCTCGTTTTGCCTATACACCGTTGCTGCCGGTAATGCAGGCGCAGACCGGGCTGGACGATGCCAGTGGTGGCTGGCTGGCCACGTTGAATTATGCCGGATATATGGGGGGCGCACTGCTGGCGGCGTTCGTCAGTGATCTGCGTGTTAAAGATCGGTTGTACCGATTGTATCTGCTGGTCGCGGTACTGACCACGGTTGCCATGCCGTTGACCGAGAATATCTGGCTCTGGGGGGGATTACGATTTCTGTCTGGCTTTTCCAGTTCTGGCGGTATGTTGCTAGCCGCTGGGCTGGTGCTTAACTGGTTGATGCGTCATCACTTTCGCAGTGAATTGGGTATCCACTTTGCCGGTGCGGGTGCTGGCATTGTGCTGGCTGGCGCGATGGTGGAAGTAATGTTGCAGCTGAATCAGAGCTGGCAGCAGTGGTATGTCTTTGCTCTTGTTGCAGCATTGCTGTCTATTCCTGCCTGGTTATGGATGCCGCGCCCTGATGTGCGGCCGGTGACTGTTGGTGGTGATGCGCTGGAAGATCGTCCTCCTGGCCGCCTGTTTATTAAGCTGATGATGCTGGCCTATTTCTGTGCCGGATATGGCTATGTGATCAGTGCTACGTTCATTGTCGATATTGTGGAACAGCAGCCAGGCCTTGCGGGCATGGGGGCCTGGGTCTTTGTGGTGGTCGGGCTGGCCTCAATGCCGACGGTTATTCTCTGGGATCGCATTGCTCGCCAGCAGGGTTATCTAAGGGCCTTGCTGCTAGCTTACAGCGTACAGGTAGTGGGCATTGTGTTGCCTGCTGTCAGTGACAGCCTGGTTGCCGCGTTGCTCAGTGCGGTGCTTTATGGAGGGACATTCCTGGGGTGTGTCAGTCTGGTGCTGACGTTGGCGGGACGTTTCTATCCGACAAAACCGGCAAAACTGATGGGACGGATGACATTGTCATATGGTGTGGCACAGATTGTTGCACCGGCGCTGACCGGCGTGCTGGCACAGCAAACAGGTAGCTATGATCTGGGGCTCTGGTTGGCGGGTGGTTTTGTCGCTGCAGGTGCTGTACTGATGATGGGGCTGATTATGCTGGAGCAGCGCCAGCCCCATAGCGGACTAAATCTGATCTGAACTCGCTGAGCTAAAAACGGCCCGACGGATGATCTCTGAACTGATCATCAGTCGGGTAATGTCAGGAGGATAATCAGCTGTTGATGCTGATATCTACCATCAGATCACTAGCAATAGCTTCCAGCGCTTCTTGCAGTTCATCCAGGTCGGCATCGGCCGGAGCCAGCAGATCAGCGCTGGCTTTGAACAGCTGCTCTGCTGACATGGAACCAGATACCAGTTCAGTGCCTAGACGCTCAACGTTAATATGACGCTGTGCCAGGGCTTGTGATATATCACGCACGATACCGGCTTTGTCATGGCCGATCAGTTCCAGTGTCAGTGCCTGTTGTGCGGTATCTGTATTGTGTTCATGGCTGACTTCAACGGTTACTTTCAGTCCCTGTCCGTTCAGTGCTTCCAGGGCGCTGATCAGTGCAGCGCTCTGTGCTTGCGGTACACGGACAGTCAGGATACCTGCAAATTTGCCTGCCAGCCGGGACATGCTGGATTCCAGCCAGTTGCCCTGGTGCTGTGCAATGGCCTGTGATAACTGTTCTACCAGACCGGGTTTATCCGGGGCGATGACGGTTAATACCAGAGATGTGGTCATACGAGACTCCTGTTTACTCAAAAACGACCCGGGGAAGTGGTGTGCGGCCTTGTGGTGCAGGGCTGAAATGTGGCCGCAGGCCTCCCTGTTCCCCTGTCCTCGACAGTCGTTGGCTGTGTTCCGTTGATGAATATATACCACGGACAGGAAATTGCACTGCCTGCCAGACAGGGGTTATCAGAATATGGCTGATTTTTTTGCTTTGTAATCTTCTGACGGTTGATAAAACGGCAGTTGTGTTATGGTGCTGCCCGGCGTGGAATCTGCTGGCTAGATTGCGTTCTCTCTCGGTCGATAGTCAGATCTGCATTCTCTTATGAATGGCTTTTTAACGGGCGTTTGAAAAGTGCTTGCAATCTTTCCGGTATCTGAAACACTAGGTTTGTGTGGCACCTGTCTGGCCTGAATATCTGCCAGACTGATGAATTGGTTGGGTGTATTTGAAAGCGCTCTCTGAAAGCCTGCCCCTGAACCCGTACTGTAGAGTTGTATGATGAAAAAAGGCCCGGATATTGTACTTGTCCTGATAATGGTATTTATCGTTGGCTCGGTAATGACGGGGGTCAGTCATGTTGATTTTCAGTTTGCCAGCCTGATGGAGCAGGTATTCAGAAACAGCTGAGTGGCCAGTTCGTTTTATTTAGCACGGTTGCTGTGTCTGTTTTCCTGCTCTGTTGTCTGCCAAAGTCTGTTCTTTTGCCTGTGGCAGGTGGGGCTGGTACTTTCGGCCGTCAGCGCTGATTGAGCATATAGCGTTGCTGATCAGTCAGAATGCCTGTGAGTGGAATGTCCCAACTTTCTATCGGTAGTGTGTCTACCTTTTGCAGTTCATGTGCTAGGCCGATCAGAGTTGGCCCATGTAGTGCCTTTTCCTGCTGTGTAAAGGCGAACGTTCTGTCGTAATAACCTCCCCCCATCCCCATACGTGCGCCGCTGGCATCAAACGCCACCAGTGGCAGCAGTACCATGTCCAGTGCCCAGGCCGGACGCCGTGGTGCTTTGTCCAGACGCGGTTCTTCAATTCCATAGCCGTTGCGGGTCATGGGGGTGTGGCGATCATAGGGAGCAAACCAGAGACGGTTATGGCGGACAGGGTGCAGCACTGGCAGATAGGTTTTCTTGCCCATCGCCCAGCAACGTTCCAGTAGTGGGCGTGGATCAATTTCCCCATCGGCAGGTAGATAGATGGCGATATGCCGGGCGCGGATAAAAGCCGGTAGCGTTGCAATATTACCCAGCAGATTGTGGGCAGCTGAGGCGTGTTGCTGAGCGCTTAATGCACGGCGGGCACGGCGCATCTGCTGTCTGAGTTGCTGGCGTGTATCAGGTTGCTGATGTGTATCCACAGGAACTCCTGCCATGGTGGCATCGTGTACGAAAGAGTCAGGGATCATAGCAATGGAGGGAGGCTCCCCGAAAGTGCCGACACCGGCGCAGGCCCTGAACCCGAAGGTTCAAGGTGGGCGCAACTGAAATATATCGGGCTTCCCGTCAAGCGGACATGCACGCCAATATCTACGAATCGCGCCCGGGAGTATGATTATCGGCTCGAGGGACAATGCCAGCAATCGAACACCCCAGGGAGTTAATGCCATTATACTCACAGGAAGTGGGATGTCAGGTCTTGAAATTTGTTTATATTCTGATACTGACTTGGTTTAACTGTATGATTTGTAAGCAAAAAGTTACTTTTATGAAAAAAATTCAACAGGCGCTAGCCATCACTGCGGGGGCTACGCTTCTGTAATGTGCTATCCAGACGCTGATTCAGGCGTTGCAATTGCACTTCCATATCAACCTGACGCTGTTCCAGTTCAGCCTGTTTGTTCTGTTGCTGGTTATGTTGCAGATACTCGTGGCTGATATTCAGTGCTGCCAGCACGGCAATACGTTCCAGCCCGATAATTTTACCGCTGCCACGGATCTCTTTCATCTTGCTGTTCAGAAAGTCAGCTGCTTCCTGTAACTGAGCTTCTGCGCCCGGTGGGCAGGCGATCATATATTCCTTGCCCATCAATGACACACTGACAGTGTTTGGATCGCTCATTGTTTATGCTCCAGTGATTTCAATCGTTGAATCATGGCTTCTACCCGGTGCCGGGTCAGTGCGTTAACTTCTAGCAGTCGGCTGCGTTCGGTCCGTAGCTGCTGGTTTTCCTGCTCCAGCGTCTGGCACCGCTCCAGAAGTTCGACAATGTGCGACTCCAATTGGTCAAAATAATGTTCTGACATGGTTTCTCCCCCGACCATTTTACTGTGCTGATATTCAGGCCGGTGCGGCTTTTTATTCAAAGCCAGTTATTCAAAGCCGGTTATTCCTGGCTGGTTATTCTAATGCCGGTGCCACTGTATCAAAGCCGGTGCGACTATAGTCAGGTGACCGGAAAGGGTCAAACGGCCTGCATGGTCGGCACTGGCGGCAGATGCTAGCATATAGCCATGGAACCTTCGAATCGTAGCCACGACCGTGCTCGGGTTACGGACCAGGTTCCACCGACTCCTTTCCCCTTTATAGAAAACCTGCATCAGAAGAATCATGTCTCAAGAAAATAGTGCTCAGACAACCAGTCTTCCAATTGACCTGCCTGATTTTGATCTGATCGCCAATCTGTTCGTACAGGAAGGCGTTCAGGTGGTATCCCCCTCCGAGCTCCACGGCCTGTTTTGTGGCCACCTTGCCGCCGGTGCCCGCTCTGAACCGGGTGCATTGTTACGCAGTGCCTGTGAACTGATGGACATCACCGCGTTGCAGGATGAAGCCAGCAAAATCGGTGTGCTGGCTTTGTATCAATGCGCGCTTGCGCAGTTGCAATCTACCGATATGAGTTTTCAGTTACTGCTGCCTGACGATGATAGTGAACTGAGTGAACGGGTAACAATGCTGGGTGCCTGGTGTACAGGTTTCCTCAGTGGTTTTGGTTTGCAGGGCGCGCACAGTAATACCACGCTGTCAAAAGAGACCCGTGAAACATTGAAGGATCTTGGCCAGATTGCGCAGATTGAATCTGATATTGAAGACAATGATGAAAATGAAGCCGATATGATGGAAGTGCAGGAATACGTACGCATGGCCTGTCTTATGTTGTTTACGGAATGCAACACGGTGGCTGATGCCGCACAACCTGCACCAACCGTACACTGAATCGCTGCGCAGACATTATTAAACGCTTGAGCGCCCCTTGACGCTTGAGCATCGCTTGAGCATCAAGTGCTGGATTATCACGTATGAATACACAGACACGGATTACCCCGAGCCAGTCAGCACGGGCACGTATTGAAAGAAGCATATTTGCGCGCCGTCGGCAGGCGCTGATGGCAAAGCTGCCAGACAATGCTGTTGTGCTGGTAGCAGCGGCGCAAATGCAGCCACGTAACAGTGATGTCGAGTATCCGTTTCGTCAGAGCAGTGATTTCTATTACCTGACCGGCTTTGATGAACCTGATGCCATCGCCTTGCTGTTGCCGGGCCATAAAGACGGTGAGTATGTACTGTTCTGTCAGGATAAAGACCCGGTGATGGAAGTCTGGCACGGTTATCGAGCCGGGCCGGAGGGGTGTATGCGTGACTATGATGCCGATGGTGCCTGGCCGATTGACGATATTGACGCACAGATTATCCCGCTACTGGATGGACGTAATCAGCTTTATTACAGCATGGGCCAGGACGCGGAACTGGACGCGCAGGTGCAGCTCTGGCTCAGCCAGCTGCGTCAGGGGGGGCGTCATGGTCTGCAAGCGCCAGGGCAGCTGGTACAGCTTGACTCTGTGTTACATGAAATGCGGCTGATCAAGTCGGCAGAAGAGGCGGAAGTCATGCGTGAGGCCGGTGAGCTGTCGGCACAGGCGCATTGCGATGCCATGCGTACCTGCCAGCCAGGTATTTATGAGTATCAGCTGGAAGCTGTGATCAATCACCGTTTTGCCATGGCGGGTCATCGGCAGTGCGCGTATCCGTCGATTGTTGGTGGCGGTCGTAATGCCTGTGTGCTGCATTACACCGAAAACAATCAGCCACTGCAGGAGGGTGATCTGGTACTGATCGATGCCGGGGTAGAACAGGACTACTACGCTGCTGACATTACTCGTACCTTTCCGGTGAACGGTCGTTTCAGTGAGGAACAGCGGGCAATCTACCAGTTGGTACTCAAAGCCCAGCTGGCCTGTATTGAAGCCTGTCAGCCCGGGGCCTGCTGGAACAGCATTCATACCCTGTCGCTGGAGGTGCTGACCGAAGGCCTGCTGGAACTGGGCCTTCTCGAAGGGGAATTACAGAGCCTTATCGCTAGCGGTGCCTGCAAAGATTTCTATATGCACCGTATTGGCCACTGGCTGGGGATGGATGTGCATGATGTGGGTGGCGGCCGTAAAAATGGCAAGTGGCGTACGCTGCAGTCGGGTATGGTGCTGACCATTGAGCCGGGTCTGTATATTGCGCCGGACTGCAAGAAAGTTGAGCCCCGCTGGCGTGGTATTGGTGTGCGTATAGAAGACAATGTGCTGATCACGGGTGACGGTCATGAAGTGCTGACCGCCAGTGTGCCAAAAACCGTGGCAGAAATTGAAGCACTGATGGCACAGGGATAATACCGATGAAACAGCAGTACGATCTGATCATTATTGGCGGCGGTATGGTCGGGGCTTCACTGGCCTGCGCGCTGCTGCCCGCTGCTGACCAGCTGGGGCTGAGTATCGCGGTGGTGGAAACCCATCCATTACCTGACGGGCCGCTCAGTTATACTCCCAGTTATGACGCCCGTGCTACCGCGCTGGCCTATGGTAGCCGTGCCAGCTATCAACAGATGGGCGTCTGGGAGATGCTGAGTGAGCATCTGACCCCGATTCAGCATATCCATGTATCTGATAAAGGCCGTTTCGGTGTGACCCGTCTGCACGCAGAACAGGAGCAGGTTGAAGCGCTGGGCTATGTGGTGGAAAACCACTGGCTGGGTCGGGTGTTATTGGACCGCCTGCATCATAGTGATGCCATGCGCCATGTGGACTTTATCTGTCCGGCTGAGGTTACTGCATTGCAACCGCAGCCTGGCCATATGGAAGTTACCCTGTACCAGGGTGAACAGCAGCATCAGCTCCGTGCCGAACTGGTGGTGATGGCTGATGGTGGCCGCTCCAGTCTGCGTGAACAGCTCGGTATTCACTACCGCACTGAGCGCTATCAACAGCATGCCATTGTTACCAATGTCAGCCCGGAACAGCCCCATGGTGGTATCGCCTATGAGCGCTTTACCGATACCGGGCCCATGGCGCTGCTGCCACTGGAAGATCAGGGCGGCCTGCATCGCTGTGGGCTGGTCTGGACAGTTGCAGATGAGCAGCTGGATGAGGTTCTGGCGCTGGATGATGACGCCTTTATCCGTCGCCTGCATGAGCGCTTTGGCTATCGGGCCGGACGTTTTGTGCGGGTGGGTGAGCGTCATCACTATCCGCTCAAGCTGATGCTGGCCGAAGAACAGGTACGGGCTAACCTTGTTGTGCTGGGAAATGCAGCGCATGCGCTGCATCCGATTGCGGGCCAGGGTTACAACCTGGCACTGCGTGGTGTAGTGGCGCTGGCTGGGCAACTGATCACCGCGCGCAGTGAAGGTACTTCGCTGGGTGATCTGGCCATGTTGCAGCAATTCTATGATGAGCGAGTGAATGACCAGCAACGCACCATCGGTTTCAGTGATTACACCATGAAACTGTTTTCCAGTCATAACCCGCTACTGGGACTGGGGCGGGATATTGGCCTGCAACTGTTGGAGATCTGCCCACCGGCCAAAACACTGTTTGCCCGCAGTGCGATGGGGCTGGACAGCCCGGCGCCAGACCTGAAACGGAAGGGGTACTGACATGAGCGAACAACAAAGCAAGCGGGCCGATAAACAACAAAGTCAGCAGGCCGATATTATCGTTGTGGGTGCTGGTATGGTGGGGTTGACCACTGCGCTGGCACTGGCCGAGACCGGGCTGGATATCCACATTCTGGAAGCCCGTGATATTGACCCGCAACGTATAGGCGTGCGGTTGCAGGCGATGCAGGCACAGGGCTATGACCCCCGTGTCAGTGCGCTGACCTGCGCATCCCAGCAGATTCTGAGCAATGTTGGTGCCTGGCCACAGATGGCCGAGGCCCGTATCAGCCCCTATACCGATATGGATGTCTGGGACGGTGAAGGCACTGGTCATATCCATTTCTGCAGCCGTGAACTGCATGAACCGGCACTTGGCCATATTGTTGAAAACCGGGTAACTGTTGCAGCATTGCTGCAGCAGTTACCACAGCATGACAATCTGACGCTGCATTGTGGTGTTCGAGTGCAGGAACTGAGCCCGCCTCGCCATGATGAGCAGCGAGACCTGGCTCTGTCCGACGGCCGTCAATTCCGTGCCCGGCTGGTAATCGCTGCCGATGGTGCCCAGTCACGTACCCGTCAGCTGGCAGGCATCGCCATGCTGGAATGGGACTATGGCCACCATGCCATTGTGACGACGGTGACCACAGAGCTACCGCACCAGGCCACCGCCTGGCAGTGTTTTACCGATGATGGCCCGCTGGCGCTGCTGCCACTGGATGACCCGCATAAAGTGTCGATTGTCTGGTCAACCTCACCGGGCCATGCAGGAAGTTTGCAGGCGCTGGATGATGACGCATTCTGTCAGGCGCTGGCTGATGCCAGCCAGCATAAGCTGGGTAATATTCTGGCGGCAGACCCACGCCACTGCTTCCCGCTGCGTCAGCGTCACGCCAAAGACTACGTTCGTGCTGGTTTTGCCACCCTCGGTGATGCGGCCCATACCATCCATCCACTGGCCGGGCAGGGGGTCAATCTGGGATTGCTGGATGCCGCCGCGCTGGCACAGGCATTGAGTACAGCGGTGGCAGAAGGGGAAAACTGGCATAGTCTGAGGGTGCTCAAACGTTTCGAACGCAGCCGCCAGCTGAATAATGTACAGATGTCAGCGGCGATGGAAGGGTTCAGGCGGCTGTTTGGTACCCAGCAACCGGCGCTGGTGCTGGCTCGTAACCTGGGCATGTCGGTGATGAATCAGCTGGGACCAGTGAAAAACCACATTGTACAGCAAGCTATGGGGCTGTCTGGTGATCTACCTGCACTGGCTCGGCGTGGCTGACGTCGCCACGGGCTGAGCCGCAAGCAGCGGCAGAAACCGGCGGCAGAAAATGCTAGACTGCCGCCAGTTTTCGCAACGCCAACCTGATAACAGGACTGAACTATGAGCGATATCCCATCTGATCTGAAATATGTAGCCAGCCACGAATGGATCCGCGTTGAAGGCGACGGCATCGTTACGGTTGGTATTACCGACCATGCCCAGGAACTGCTGGGTGATGTGGTTTTCGTTGAGCTGCCGGAAGTTGGTGCAGAGCTGGCCACAGGCGATGATGCCGGTGTTGTTGAGTCCGTAAAGGCGGCGTCCGATATCTACGCACCTGTCAGCGGTGAGATTGTTGAAATCAATGGTCTGCTGGAAGAAGCGCCGGAAACGGTTAATTCCAAGTTCTACACCGACGGCTGGTTCTTCAAGATTAAACTGAGCGATGAGTCCGAGCTGGACAGCCTGCTGGATGCAGCTGCCTACGCCGAGCTGTGTGAATCTGAAGGCTGATTTCCGGCCTGCCTTGCGCAGTGCTACACTGCGCCTGCAACGCCCGGTCGGTCAGTACCGGGCGTTCCTGTCTGATCTTCCCCCATACACTAACCTGACGGTAAAACACCATCATGCTGATGCAAACCCTGCGATTAAAACCGGGTGCAGACCGTCGTCTGCGCGGCGGCCACCTGTGGATCTACAGTAACGAAGTTGATACCAAGCTCTCTCCGCTCAAGGCATTTGGCGTCGGGCAGCAGGTGGTGGTCGAAAACGACCGGGGCAAAGCGCTGGGTATCGCTTATCTGAACCCGAATAACCTGATCTGTGGTCGTCTGATCAGCCGCGATGTGAAAACACCGCTGAACCGTTCTCTGCTGGTACACCGTCTGAAAGTGGCGTTGTCACTGCGAGAAATGGCCTATGATCAGCCCTGCTACCGCCTGATCTATGGTGACAGCGATGGTTTACCAGGTCTGGTGATCGACCGTTTTTACGATACGTTTGTCGTGCAGGTATCCAGTGCCGGTATGGACGCGGTGCAGGGTGAGATTATTGAAGCGCTACACAAAGTATTCCAGCCGGAAGCTATTTTGCTGCGTAATGACGGCAAAATGCGTGAGATGGAAGGACTGGAAACCTACACCGAGGTTGTGCATGGTGAAATTCCTGAACTGGCCGCGCTGATGGAGAATGGTGTGAATCTGCTAGCGCCGCTGGAAAAAGGCCAGAAAACTGGCTGGTTTTACGACCACCGCGAAAGCCGCGCCAAAGTGAATGAGCTGGCACCGGGCAAACGGGTACTGGACCTGTTCAGCTACGTGGGTGGCTGGGGTATTCAGGCGCTGGCCAGTGGTGCGGCTGAAGTGGTCTGTGTTGATGCGTCCCACTATGCACTGGACGTAGCTCGCGAAAATGCCCGTATCAATGAAGGTGAAAGCCGTTTCACCGGCCTGCATGGTGACTGTTTTGAAGCCTGTAAGGCACTGGTGGCCGAGCGTGAGCGCTTTGATATTGTGGTCTGTGACCCACCGGCGTTTATTCAGAAGAAAAAAGATGTTCGCAACGGTGAGCGGGCCTACGCCCGCATCAATAATCTGGCGATGCGTCTGCTGAATAAAGGTGGCGTACTGGTGTCCGGTTCCTGCTCCATGCACTATCAGCGTGAAAGTATGGTCGATATGATCCGTGCTAATAGCCGTGAGCTGGACCGCACCGCGCAGATCTTCCATGTCGGTTATCAGGGGGCTGATCACCCGATCCACCCGGCGATCCCGGAAACGGACTACCTGAAAGCCTACTTTGCCCGTATTCTGGCGGCCGGTTAAAGCCATATGCTGTCCGCTGGAACCGCTATGGCAGGCGCTGCCAGCGGCTGGATGAATCAAGGAGTCTGTTGATGAAAACTCGCACGCTGGGTAGCAGCGATCTGAACGTAAGTGAACTTTGTCTGGGCACCATGACCTTTGGTGGTCAGAACACTGAAGCTGAAGCACATGCACAGCTTGACCATGCACTGGCCAATGGCATCAACTTTCTGGATGTGGCCGAGATGTACCCTGTGCCAACATCGGCAGCCAGCCAGGGGCGTAGTGAGCAGCATATAGGCAGCTGGTTAAATCAGCGCGGTAACCGTGATCAACTGGTGATTGCTACCAAGGCGGCTGGCCCGGCAGAGATGGTCAGTTATCTGCGGCCAGATATTCACTTTGATCGCCGTAACCTGGAGCAGGCTATAGAGGGCAGTCTGCAGCGGTTACAGAGTGACTATATCGACCTCTACCAGCTGCACTGGCCTGACCGTGCCGCCAACTTCTTTGGTCAGCTCAGTTATAAGCACCGGCCAGAGAAGGATGGCGCCCCGATTCTGGAAACCCTGCAGGTGCTCAAAGACCTGGTTGATGCCGGGAAAATCCGTTACATCGGCTTGTCCAATGAGACCCCCTGGGGGCTGATGAGTTTTCTGAAATACGCTGACCAGCTTGGCCTGCCTCGTGTGGTAACCGTGCAGAACCCGTATAGCCTGCTACACCGCTTGCCGGAATTTGCACTGGCTGAAGTGATGATGCGGGAAGACGTGCCACTGCTAGCGTATTCACCACTGGCGTTTGGCACATTGACCGGTAAATACCTGAATGATGCCCGCCCGGACGGCTCGCGGCTGGCGTTGTTCCCGAACTATCAACGCTACCTGACCCCGGCCGGGATTAACGCTACTGCGCAGTATGTGGCACTGGCCCGTGAACATGGCCTCTGTCCAGCACAGATGGCGCTGGCGTTTGTGAACAGCCGTGAATTCCTTGGCAGTACCATTATTGGTGCGACATCGATTGAACAGCTGGACGTGGCGCTGGGGTCGGTTGAGTTGGCACTATCAGATGAAGTGCTGGCGGGGATTGAAGCGATTCATCAGCAGAATCCGGCACCTTGTCCCTGAGTTCAGCTATTTACGTGTTAATGCTCTCTGGGGTTGGCGCCAATTAGATTCCGGGTTGGTACCGTTCTGTAGTAGTGGCTTCAGGACGGGACAGTGAATAGCCATAGCCACTCACACCCCCGTAACGCTACTTCCGTGACACAAATTTAATCTTATCTGTAATTGTCCGGGTTCGTGCTTCTGACATTTGTGGGCCACACTGAAACCATTCAGATGGGAGGTGAAGCCATGATGCTGATAAATGAAGTGATGTACCCGGTTAACCATGCCCTGAGGGTAGATATGGTGTTGCCTGATGCGGTACAGCTGATTCTGGATTCCGGTTTTACCGGCCTGCCGGTGGTGAACGATGAGGACAGAGTGATCGGTTTCCTGTCAGAGCACGACTGCATCCCGTTCCTGCTTAACAGCAGTTACTACACGGATAACAGGACTCTGGTGCGCGATATTATGTATTCAACCCCGTTGTGTATCAGTAGCCATGGCACTGTGATTGATCTTGCCCAGACCATGAGTACCAGTAAACCCAAGGTGTACCCGGTGGTAGATGAAGGGCGTCTGGTGGGGATTGTGTCCCGTAACCATATTATGCGTGAGCTGAACAGTATGCTGCGTAGCACACGGGTCGTTGCCTGAGCCGTTACTGACTGAGTTTGAATTGCCTGAGTTGTAGTTGCCTGAGTTGTAGCTACCTGAGTTGTAGCTACCTGAGCCGCTGTTGCCCGAGTTGTCGTTGCTTGTGGAATGCAATGAAAGCGGTACGTCGGGGGAGTCTGTTTCCCCCGACGGTGTTTCTGAAATGCCAGGATCAGTGTTTGGCACCCAGATAGCGGTTCATGGCCGTTTGCCACTGGCTGTCAGCAATGGTTTCGGGCAGTGCCTGGTTTATCTGCTCCAGCAGAGTGCTGTTCTGTTGCAAATAGAAGCTGTAGAACTCTTCGTTCAGTAGCGCATTGTGCAACATGGGGCGCTGATCGGCTGGTAGCATATGGATGTTGTACTGCAGTACCGGGCGGTCATGCACTACGGCATCAACCTTGTTATCCATCAATGCCTTCAGCCCCGCATCAACGCTGGGCACTGTGGTAGCCCGGATGCCATGCTCTTTCAGAAACTGCTGGACGCTGGTGCCTTCCATTACCGCGACTCGGTGGTTGCTCAGTGCAGACAGGCTGGTGATCTGCTTGTCCATGCTGGACATCACTGTGCTTGAAGTTGCCACCGCAACCAGGCTGGCCAGTACGGTGATGCCGGCAAAACTGAGTAAAGTTGCCAGTACCCGTGCGGTAAAACTTTTCATATCAAAAGCACCGGCGCGGCCTGTGCATAGCAGAGTAACCCAGAGCACGGTGTTGGCAAAACTGTGGCCTTTCGGGCCGTCCAGCAATTCCTGATCCTGATCCCGTTCCAGATATCGAATCAACATCGCCAGTAGCGGTGCAATTGCGATCAGAAACAGCACAAAAGCGATGGATGAGGGTTTGGATGCCCATTCCCATAGTTCATCCCAGAGATGCCTGTCCGGGCGGGTGGCGATAGATAGGCCGGTGTGGAAAAACGGTAGGCTGAAGTCCCCCAGTTTTTCGCGTTCAGAGGTTATGGTCAGCGCGCCCAGCAGCAGATCCAGCTCGTCGTTCTGTACCGCCTTCAGGCCACCTGCAACGGTCCAGTGCTGAGTGTTGTTCTCTGGGTGGCTGTGGTGCGGGTTTGCCATGTCGCAGAACTGCCAGGTCAGAGAAAGCTGCGACGCCAGTGTTTGCCACAACTCGACCGATAATCCCTGCCAGCCTTCATTGGTATCATGGATAACAAAGGGTGGCGATGGTGTCAGACCCACTTTCAGTGTATCCGGAGGTAACTGGCTGCAATTGGCAGCGTGGACAGATGGTGTCAATTGCAGGCAGCTGAGTAGCAGCCCGAGCAGAAAGCCTCGTTCCATGGTGATATATCCTTTTCTTTTATTCTTGATGAACCGTCCGGAATTCTATGCGTCTGTGAGTTGTTACGCCTGGTACAGGATCAGTAAATGGCAGTGTGTGACGGGTTGTACGAAGGTGCGGTCAGGCCATGTGCAGTTTGTGCATATGGCCTGGGTGGTGGTAGAGGGGCTGGCTGAGTAGAGTGCAGGGTTAACGCAGATCCAGCACTGGCCAGCCGTGCTGTTCAGCGTGAGCTTGCAGTTTGGGATCGGGGTGGACGGCATGGGGGTGTGCGACCAGTTCCAGTAAGGGCAGGTCGTTATGACTGTCGCTGTAGAAAAAAGCGCCTTCCAGTGAGTGCTGAGGGTTTTCTGTCAGCCAGGCATGCAGGCGGGTAACTTTACCGGCCTGGTAGCAGGGTATACCCGCTACTTCACCCGTGTAACGACCATCTTTCATTTCCGGTTCTGTGGCCAGCATCGCATCAACCCCCAGCCTGTCAGCGATAGGCTGGGTAACAAAGCGGTTAGTTGCGGTGATGATGAGCAGAAAATCACCGGCCTGGCGGTGTTTTTCCAGCAGTGTGGCAGCGCCAGGTAGCATGATCGGTTCAATACGCTCCTGCATGAACTGATTATGCCAGTGGGCCAGTGTTTCCATGTCGTTAGCGGCCAGTGGTGTTAGCGCAAAGCGCAGGAAGTCGCTGATGTTCATGGTGCCTGCTTCATATTGCTGATAGAACAGCTGATTCAGGCGGTCATATTCGCTGGCGTCAACGTAGTTGTGCTGGCATAGAAATTCGCCCCAGCTCAGGTCGCTATCGCCACCAAGCAGGGTGTTATCCAGATCAAAGATTGCAAGGGCCACAAGGGTACTCCGGCAGATTATACGAAAGGGAGTCAGCATAGAGGCAGATTTCGGCAGGAGCAATTTTTAGCGTGGGCGATGATCCGGCGAGTACTGGCAAACCTTTGGCCGGTGTCGTGGTATCTGTTTGTTTTTCAGCTCTTTTCAGCCTGTTTGCTGTACATTGAAGAAGTGTGGAACAATACTCGAAAAGCGTACAGGAAGAATATTGTGATTGATTCAGATGGGTTCCGACCGAATGTCGGGATTATTCTGGCGAACTCGCTGGGTCAGGTGTTGTGGGCCCGTCGGCTTGGCCAGGAGGCCTGGCAGTTTCCGCAGGGGGGCATTAATGATGATGAAACCCCGCAGGAGGCGATGTTCCGGGAATTGAAGGAGGAGGTCGGTTTGTCACCGGAAGATGTCGAAGTTATTGCGGTGACCCGTGGCTGGCTGCGTTATCGTTTGCCCAAGCGGATGATTCGACGTAACTCTTTGCCGCTGTGTGTGGGTCAGAAACAGAAGTGGTTTCTGTTGCGCATGCTCAGTGATGACTGTGCGGTGTCGATTAACCATACGCCATCTCCTGAGTTTGATGACTGGCGCTGGGTCAGCTACTGGTACCCTCTGGGGCAGGTAGTGTCATTCAAGCGTGAAGTGTACCGCAAGGCGATGCGCGAGCTGTCACCTAAACTGGCGGCGCTGATTGCACAAAGTCAGCGAACAGGGCCGTAATTTCTGCTGACGCCTGGTGCAGTACTGTGTGTTATATAAATTCAGGGGCCCTGTCAGGGGCTGGCTGCTGGGCCACTGCCTGTCAGGAGCTGGAGAGAGTTTACCGATAGAGACCTGGTTATGCTGGATCTGTTGCGCAAGATTGTTCAGGAAGTCAATGCTGCTGCTGATCTGACAGCGGTACTGGAGTTGATTGTACAACGGGTGCAGCGCGCCATGCGTACTCAGGTCTGTTCTGTCTATCTGCTGGACGAAGAACAGCATTTCTGTCTGATGGCGACGCAAGGGCTCAACCCTGAAGCGATTGGGCGGGTCAAATTGCCGCCAGGTAAAGGTATCGTCGGGTTGGTTGCTGAGCGTGCTGAGCCGATTAACCTTGAAGATGCCACCGTTCATCCTGCTTATCGCTTGCTTGAAAACACCGGCGAAGAGAAATTTCATGCCTTTCTCGGGGTGCCTGTAATCCATCAGCGTGCTGTGCTGGGAGTGCTGGTGGTGCAGCAACAGGATAAGCGCCGTTTTGATGCCGGTGAAGAGGCTTTTTTGGTAACGTTGTCGGCGCAACTGGCGGGGGTAATTGCTCATGCTGAAGCAACCGGTGCGGTAATACGTAGTGCACAGAACAGCCGTAAAGATCAGGATCGTCTGTTTGCGGGTGTGTCTGCTGCGCAGGGAGTGGCGATTGGCCGGGCTGTTGTTATTGCACCGCCTGCCGATCTGCGTGCTGTGCCAGATAAAGTCGCGCGGGATATTGAGGCCGAGCTGGCGCATTTTTCCCAAGCGCTGGCATCGGTTCGGCACGACATAAAGGTTGTAGGTCGCAGCCTGTCCCGGCATCTGCGCAGTGAAGAACAGGCGCTGTTTGATGTTTATTTGCGTATGCTGGATGACAATGCACTGGCCGGTGAAATCGAAAGCCGTATCCGCCAGGGCAGCTGGGCTCAAGGTGCGCTACGGGATGTTATCCAGGAGCATGTCCGCATGTTCTCTGCCATGGAAGACCCGTATCTGCGTGAGCGCGCCAGCGATATACGAGACCTGGGACGGCGTATTTTGGCGTATCTGCAGCAAGCCAGCCCGGTTGAGCTGCAATTTCATGACAATACCATTCTGATTGCGGAAGAACTGTCGCCTGCGATGTTGGGGGAGGTTCCCACTGACAGGCTGGTCGGGCTGGTATCTGTACATGGTTCCGGTAATTCTCATGCGGCTATACTGGCCCGTTCAATGGGTATACCGACCGTGATGGGGGTGGTTGATCTGCCTTATACCCGGCTGGATGGCCGTGAGTTGATTCTGGATGGCTACGGTGGCCGGTTGTTTATCAATCCATCGGATGATCTCAGTGAAGCTTACCGCGAAATTCTGCGTGGCGAAGAGTTGGTTGCTGCTGAGCTGGCAACACTGAAGGATTTGCCCGCCAGGACGCTGGATGGTTACCAGATGCCGCTATGGGTGAATACCGGGCTGGTGGCTGATGTGGTGCGTTCACTTGAGCGCGGTGCAGAAGGGATTGGCCTGTACCGTACTGAAATCCCCTTCATGATCCGTGACTTCTTCCCCAGCGAGCAGGAACAGACCGAGACTTACCGGCGTCAGTTATCGGCGTTTCATCCGCGCCCTGTGACCATGCGCACGCTGGATATTGGCGGCGATAAGGCGCTGCCCTACTTTCCGATTGAAGAAGAAAATCCGTTCCTTGGCTGGCGTGGCATCCGGGTAACTCTGGACCATCCAGAAATTTTCCTGGTGCAGGTGCGGGCGATGCTGCGGGCGATGGAGGGGCTGAACAATCTGCGTATCATGTTACCGATGGTCACCAGTGTGCATGAGGTGGAAGGCGCGCTTAAAATGATCGATCAGGCTGTTGCTGAGTTGCAGGAAGAGGGGCTTGAACTGCAACGGCCGCCAGTAGGTGTGATGATTGAAGTGCCTGCTGCAGTGTATCAGGTGCGCCGTTTTGCCCGCAGGGTTGATTTTATTTCGGTTGGTTCTAATGACCTGACCCAGTACCTGCTGGCGGTGGATCGTAATAACCCGCGTGTAGCGGGCCTGTATGCCGCCTACCATCCTTCGGTTTTACGCGCTCTGGAACATATTGCCCGTGAAGCACATAAAGAGAATGTGACCGTTTCTATCTGTGGTGAGGTGGCCGCTGACCCGGCTGGGGCGTTGTTATTGATGGCGATGGGGTATGATGTGCTGTCCATGAACGCGACCAATCTGCCACGCATCAAGTCTGCGATTCGTAAGGTAACGCTGCAGCAGGCTCGTCAGCTGCACCGGCAAATCCGTGGCATGGATGATGCTGATCGTATACAGCAGTTGCTGCACAGCTCGCTCAATGAGTGGGGTCTGGGGTCATTATCCCGACCGGACAGCCCGGTTGTATAAAGGGGCCACCCAGTTCTGAAATGATCAGCTATGAACAGAGCCCTTATAGCTCGAAGCTGACCTGCCCATCGTATCCCTGTAGTGAAAAGCTTTTCTCTACCAGTTGGTGTTGTCCCTGGCTGTGAAGCAACAGCAGTGTACTGGCTCGCGTGCCATAACCTGTGTCGGCTGATTGAATAAAACAGGATGACAGCATTTTCTCCCATTCATAGCGTATGCCAGTATCTGGTAGCTGCGCATCTGCCGCCTGTTCTCTGTGCTGTAATAATGTCAGCAATGCTTGTGGGCCGGGTTGGCTGTGTTGCTCTCCAGGCATGTCTGAAGTCAGGGGTAAATTCAGCGCCTGATGTAGGCGTTGCTTGAGGGCATCGGTTTTTGGCCATGGTGTATTGAGAAAGGCGTTACTTAATCCGTGAAGGCCTGGTTCAACGCGATAACAACCACCACCGCGATTGGAAAGATACCAGAGCCCTTCGTTATCTCCCAGTAACAGGTTAAAGCCGCCATAGTGTTGCAAGTCCGGCATCTGTCGATCACAGAACGCTGCGGCGCTGTCGGTACCTGTCAGATAGTTGCGGATCAGCGCGCCTCTGGAGCGTTCTCCGCTACGTTGCTGGCGACCGTCCCGGTGGTTGGTAACGGCAGCAAAGCGGCCATCTTTATGCAGGGCCAGCCAGCTTCCGCCGGCCTGAATATCGCGGCCACCGACAATATCAGGGTGTTCCTGCCACCAGTCGGCAATTCGGGTCGGGCGATCATAAAATTCATCGCGATTGGCAATCAGAATAAGCGGATATTCAGGGTGTAGCTGCCAGGCAAACGCCATCAGACACATGGATCAGTTCTCCAGATAGAAGACGCAGGACACGGGCAGGACAAGATGAGCCGGCCTGGTGATGAGCTGGCAGTGTAACAGCAGGTCTGGCTGTGTGGGAGATTCCTTGTCTGAAGAGGAGGCGGTACTATAGCCGCTCAAACAGGGTGAGGCCTGAGTTGCCCTGTTATCAATCATCTAAACCGTATGGTCTTAATCCGCCCGAATTGCTCGCGATTAGCGCGGGGCAGGATATGGGCTTTTCAGGGATGGAGTGTTCGGGGATGGAGTGTTCGGGGATATGACACTGGGGAATGTAAAATGTTGACCGCACTGTTGCTGTATCTGGTGTTGGGGTCTGTTGCTGGTGTGGTGGCAGGGTTGTTTGGTATCGGTGGCGGACTGCTGATTGTGCCGGTACTGATTTTCAGTTTTGAATTACAGGGCATGTCAGCCGAGGTGTTGACTCATAGCGCCGTCGCTACTTCACTGGCAACCATTGTGGTGACATCTATCAGTTCCATGCAGGCGCATCATCAACGGGGAGCGGTACGCTGGGAGCTGTTTCGACCACTGACCGTCGGTATTATTGCCGGTGCTGCTGTCGGTGCGATGATCGCCAGTCTGCTCAGTGGTGCCATGCTGCAACTGGTGTTCGGCCTGTTTGTGCTGGCTGTGGCTGTACAGATGGCATTGTCTCTGAAGCCTGATGCGGGTGAGCGAGAAACAAACCCTGTAGGGCTGGCGGGTGCGGGTTCCATTATTGGTGGGCTGTCGGCCATTTTTGGCATCGGTGGTGGAACCCTCAGCGTGCCTTATCTCAGCTGGCGACGTGTCTGTATGCAGCAGGCGGTTGCTACCTCTGCAGCCTGTGGTTTGCCGATTGCGCTATCTGGAGCGTTGACTAATATCTGGACGGGCTGGGATAACCCGGCGCTGTCTGACTGGAGCCTGGGGTATGTCTATCTGCCCGCGTTTGCCGGGATTGTACTTACCAGTACGCTGTTTGCCAGGCTGGGTGCAAAATTGGCGCATAGTCTGGACGGTGCGAAGCTGAAAAAATTCTTTGCAGTGTTCCTGGTGCTTGTGGGCACACGACTGTTGATAACCAATCTTATGGGGAACTGAACCCGTGTGGGTGCATGATATAGATCCGATCGCTATTGCGCTTGGGCCGGTACAGATTCACTGGTATGGCCTGATGTATCTGGTGGGCTTTGGTGCCGCCTATCTGTTGGGAAGTCTGAGGGCTAGACAGCCAGATTCCGGCTGGACCGTAGAAATGGTGTCTGACTTTGTGTTCTGGGGTGCGATGGGGGCAGTGCTGGGCGGCCGCTTTGGCTATGTACTGTTCTATAACTTTGATAGTTTTCTGGCTGACCCTTTCTGGTTATTTGCAGTCTGGGAGGGCGGTATGTCTTTCCATGGTGGGTTGTTGGGCGTGCTGGTTGTGTTGATTCTGTTTGGCCGAAAACACCAAAAATCGTTGCTGGAAATGGGTGATTTTGTCGCGCCATTGGTGCCTGTTGGGCTGGGAGCAGGGCGGCTGGGTAACTTTATTGGCGGTGAGCTCTGGGGGCGTACCACTGATGTGTCCTGGGCGGTGGTTTTCCCCCGTGCTGGAGATGGGCTAGCACGACACCCTTCGCAGCTTTACCAGCTGATACTGGAAGGTGTCACGCTATTCCTGGTGCTCTGGTTTTACTCGTCAAAGCCGCGCCCGAGGGCGGCGGTGTCCGGCCTGTTTCTGATGCTCTACGGTCTGTTCCGCTCGTTGGTGGAGTTTGTGCGTGAGCCGGATGCGCACCTGGGCTTTGTTGCTTTTGGCTGGCTGACCCAGGGGCAGCTATTATCGCTGCCGATGATTGCTGGTGGTGCCTTGCTGATGGTCTGGGCATACCGCAGCAGCACATCGGAGGCGTAATGGTAACCCGTGTTAGTGATGTAACTGTATAAAGAATGAATGGTGCGGCTGTGGATAAAGCAGTCTGCTATGGCTGGCCGCTGTGCTATCGGTGGCCTGAGCGGAGAAAGTAATGCAACAGTATCTTGATCTGATGCGCGATATTCGTGAAAACGGCACAGATAAAGGAGACCGTACCGGTACGGGTACACGTTCTGTGTTTGGTCGTCAGCTGCGCTTTGATCTGTCAGAGGGCTTTCCTCTGTTGACAACAAAGAAGGTACACCTGAAGTCAATCATCTATGAACTGCTCTGGTTCCTGGATGGTAATACAGATAATACCTGGCTGGCTGAGAGGGGTGTCAGTATCTGGAATGAGTGGGCGCTTGAAAATGGTGATCTGGGGCCAGTGTACGGTAAGCAGTGGCGCAGCTGGGCTTGCCCTGATGGTTCTGCGATTGATCAGATCAGCGATCTTGTCGCGCAGATTCGCCGCAACCCCAATTCCCGTCGGTTGATTATCAGTGGCTGGAATCCGGCTGATTTACCAGATGAGTCTGTTAGCCCGCAGGATAATGTACGTAACGGTAAAGCAGCGTTACCGCCCTGTCATACGTTGTTTCAGTTCTATGTGGCGAACGGCAGGCTCAGCTGTCAGCTCTATCAGCGCAGTGCTGACTATGTGCTGGGAGTACCTTTTAATATTGCCTCCTATGCGTTGCTAACCCATATGCTTGCCCAGCAGTGTGATCTGGAAGTGGGAGACTTTGTGCATACCTTTGGTGATGTTCATCTGTATAACGATCATATTGCTGACCCAGCGATTGTCGATGAGCAGCTTGGTCGGGCGCCGCGCTCTCTGCCGCAACTGGTAATAAAGCGCAAGCCCGATAGTATTTTTGATTACTGTTTTGAAGATTTTGAAATAGTGGATTATGACCCGCACCCTGCGATTCGTGCTGCAGTGTCGGTATAGGCGCTGGTATTAAGGAGTAGCTGTATGAAACTGGCAATTATTGTCGCTCAGGCACAGAACCGTACGATTGGTATCAATAACAAGTTGCCCTGGCGCCTGCCAGAGGACATGAAATATTTTAAACATGTCACCATGGGCAAGCCGATTATCATGGGGCGCAAAACCTTTGATTCCATTAAGCGTCCACTGCCTGGACGTACCAACATTGTCATTACCCGTGATCAGAATTGGCAGCATGATGGTGTGCGGGTGGTGCATAGTTTGTCGGATGCCTGTGAGCTGGCAGAGAGTATCTGCCTGATTGAGGGGCAGCATGAAGCGATGGTAATTGGTGGCTCTGAGATCTATAACCAGGCGCTGGCAGATTGTGACCGTCTCTACCTGACACAGGTGTATGCTGATATAGCTGGTGATGCGTATTTCCCGGCATTTGATAAGACGCAATGGCAGGAGCTGGGGCGGCAGGATTTTCAGGCTGATGGTTGTAACCCTTACGACTACAGCTTTATTGTGCTCGATCGTAAAACAGATGTGGAAGATAGGCTATGAGCAGTCAGCAGTTGCTGGATATTCTGGCAGACGGCAAGTTTCATTCTGGCTCAGAGCTGGGTGAACGCATTGGTGTCAGTCGCAGTGCTATCTGGAAGCAGATTCGTAAACTGGAAACACTGGGGCTGGAGATTTACAGCGTCAAAGGGCGTGGATATCGCTTGCCGGGTGGGCTGGAAAAGCTGGATGAGCAGGCGATTGGCGCCGGTCTGACAGATCAGGTGGCGTCACAGCTGCATCAGCTGAATCTGAGCCTGGTTACCGGTTCAACCAATCAGCTGGCGCTCGATGCCTGTCAGGTGGGGAATGCCCATGGAGCTTTATTCATTACTGAGCAGCAGACGGCTGGGCGGGGTCGTCGTGGTAGGACGTGGGTCAGTCCGTTTGGCCGCAATCTCTACTTTTCGCTGGTTTGGCGTTTTGAATCTGGGGCGGCTGCGATTGAAGGCTTGTCGCTGCTGGTAGGGTTGGCACTGGCGCGTGCACTGGAGAATTTGCCTTGTGTGCAGCCACAGCTGAAATGGCCTAATGATCTGTTATGTAATGGTCGTAAGCTGGCCGGGATTCTGCTGGAAATGGCGGGTGATCCGGCAGGTGATTGCCAGGTGGTGATCGGGGTTGGTCTTAACGTGAATATGAGCGGATCTGTATTGCCGGTGATCGATCAGCCATGGACGGATCTGCGGCAGTTGACCGGTGAGGCTGTGTCCCGTAATGAGCTGATGGCGTGTATCCTCAATGTGCTGGTGCCTATGTTGATACAGTTTTCTGAGCATGGTTTTGCGCCATTTCGCAGTGCCTGGGAGAATTATCATGCTTATCAGCGTCAGCCCGTGCAGCTGGTGCTGGGTAGTCGTGTTGAAAGTGGCGCCTGTATGGGAATCACTGACAGTGGTGCACTACGCATTGCTAATGCTCAGGGTGAGCAGCAGTTTCATGGTGGAGAGGTGTCACTGAGGCCGTTATGATTCTCGAGCTGGATGCGGGTAATACCTTTATCAAATGGCGGTTGGTGGATGCTGAAAGGCGGGTTGTGCAGCGCGGACGTTTGCTAACGGCTGAGCTCAAGCAGGCCCTGGCCAGGCAGGTGTTGCCGCTTTTGTATGAGCCCGATTGCGCCAGAGCAGCCTCGGTTGCCGGGGGACAGGTCAACAGCATGCTTGCCCAGTGGATAGAGCAGCAGTTTTCCATCAGTCTGGTATTTGCTGAGACCTGTCACCATCAGGCCGGTGTGACAAACAGCTATGAAAATCCAGCACGAATGGGAGTGGACCGCTGGATGGTGATGTTGGCGGCTTGGCGTGATTGTCAGAAAGCTTGCTGCATTGTGGATTGCGGTAGCGCCATTACTGTGGAATACCTGTCAGATGGTGGTCAGCATACAGGTGGCTATATTATGCCGGGGTTGCGCCTGCTCAAGAGAGGTTTGCTGAATAATACCGCTGAAGTGTTGGTGGATTGTTCTGTTGGTGGTTTTGTAACAACACCCGGTACGGATACATCGTCAGCTGTTGAGCAGGGAATTAATCTGATGTTTGTTGCTCTGCAGGAGCGGCTGTTACGGGATCTTCCTGACGGCATGCCTCTTTATATTACGGGGGGGGATGGTGAATTATTCTGGCAGTTGTGTGGGCGGGGGCAGTGGTGCCCTGAGCTGGTCATGGATGGTTTGCAGGTGGCATTGCCTGCTGAAAGCTGACATCGGAGGTGTCTGATGCGCTGGCTGTTCGTTTTTCTGATGCTGGCTAATGCCATTGTGTTGTTCTGGTATGCCAGTACCCAGCCCCGGGCTCAGAGTGATGTTGTGCTGGATGATACGGGTCTCGGTCTGCCGCTGGTGTCTGAAATGCCTGAATCCCAGTTGTTGGCGCGAGTTGACCCGGTTCGCCAGGGGCTGGTGTCGTTGACGCCTTCTGAAACTGTGTCCTGTTTCGTGATTGGTGAAACTTATCAGTTGGCAACGGCGCAGCGCATTATGAATTTCTTCAGTGAGCGTGGGCAAAATGCTTTTATTAATCAGCGAGCCTTGCCGCGCCCGATTGGGCATGAGGTCATTCTGGCCGCACCTGATGGTGATGCGGCGCGTCTGTCTATGCTGAGTCAGCTGGATCAGATGGGTATTGAGCCGGAAAGCCGGATGGAAAATGGTCGTTTACAATTTGTGGTTGGTACTTTTGTAGAAAAAGAAATGGCCAGCAGGCAGTTGAGGCAGTTAAAGCGTATTCGGACTGGTATGCGTATTAATACGGTATCGGTGAACGACTGGTCCTACTCTGTGCAGATTAATGGCCCTTTTGATCATGAAATATCCAGTAAGATCAATGGGATAGTGCGCAAGGCTTATCCGTCGATAAAAATTGAAAAAAAGTTGTGTAAGGGGGTTGCATCCCCCTGAAGTCGTCATTAATATACGCACCACTTCGACGCGGAACGCAACGAAATGCCGGTATAGCTCAGTTGGTAGAGCAACTGACTTGTAATCAGTAGGTCCCGAGTTCAACTCTTGGTGCCGGCACCATTCGAGGCAAGGTGTGAAGAGGTTAAGTTGTTGGTGGGGTTCCCGAGTGGCCAAAGGGATCAGACTGTAAATCTGACGCGAAAGCTTCGGTGGTTCGAATCCACCTCCCACCACCAATCAGCTGGTTTTGCGGCGGGTATGGTATAGTGGCTATTACCTCAGCCTTCCAAGCTGAAGAGGCGGGTTCGATTCCCGCTACCCGCTCCACTAGTTGTTATGCTCATGTAGCTCAGGGGTAGAGCACACCCTTGGTAAGGGTGAGGTCGGCGGTTCAAATCCGCCCATGAGCTCCACATTTTGCAAAGGGCAGATATAGAGATATATCTGCCCTTTGTTTTATCTGGCGTTTGCCGCCGTTTTTTAGTGTTTTTAAATCTTGGAATATTCTGATGGCAAAAGAACAATTTGAGCGTTCAAAGCCGCACGTTAACGTCGGCACAATCGGCCACGTTGACCACGGTAAAACTACTCTGACTGCTGCACTGACTCGCGTATGTGCAGAAGTATTCGGTGGCGAAATGAAAGCCTTCGATCAGATCGATAACGCACCGGAAGAGCG
>JAOXSF010000023.1 GCA_025800125.1 Marinobacterium sp. | reverse complement strand
CATACCATTACAGCGGACAACGGCTCAGAATTTGTAGAGCATCAGAGAGTGTCGCAGGCACTGGAGGCCTCGTTCTTTTTTGCGAACCCTTACGCAGCCTGGAAACGCGGCCTGAATGAGAACTTTAATGGTTTATTACGTCAGTATGTGCCGAAGGGGTGTGATCTGCGCACTGTGACAAGTGAGCAGCTGGCACAGGCCCAGCAGCGGCTTAACCTGAGGCCTCGGAAATGCCTTGAGTACAAGCAGCCTCAGACAGTATTTAATAACTATCTGAAAACTGCTTGAGATAAGGAGTGTTGCACTTCGGAGTTGAATTCGCGCCCCCCTTACAGTGGACGGCCTGGAAGCATGTTCTGTGGAGATTCAGAACATAGACAGAATCTGCACTACTATGTAGTACTGGCCATATGTAGTACTGGCCATAGTAGTACTGGTTATAACCAGTACCGGCTATACAGATGACTTTGTATTGAGCAGGTGATTTTTATCACTTGCGATACTGACGCAGGAAAGCCGCCATCCAGCCAGCGACTTCAACAGAGTCGGTCTGTGCAGCATCGACTGTCGTTAAGGCTTTGTCAGAACACTCTTCAGGGAAAGTGTCACCACGGCGCAGTTCAATCAACGCCCCTTCAAACAACGCGGTAAACTCAGGGTGTGCCTGGAAGGTCATAATGGGCCCATCGTACACCAGCCCGGCATACTCACAGAAATCAGAACGGGCAATCACCTTAGCACGGCAAGGCAGCTGCACAATCTGGTCCTGGTGAATCGCGTTAATTGCAAAATGTGTCGGGGCATTTTCAATGATTCCCTCTGTGTTCATCAACTGGTAACGGTGCAGCCCCAGACCCCAGCCTTTGGTCGACTTTTCAACCTGACCACCCAGTGCCTGCGCAATAATCTGGTGCCCAAAGCAGATACCCAGCATTGGCAGGCCAGCCTGATCAATCTCTTTAATCAATACCATCAGGCGCTGCATCCACGGCAGTTGCTCGTAAACTCCATGTCGAGAACCGGTAATAATCCAGCCTTCACACTGCAACGCACTATCGGGGAAATGGTCTTCCCTTACATCAAAAACCTCAAAAGCAAACGACTCGCCCGCTTGCTCGAACAACTGCACAAACATATCTGCATAGGAACCGAACTGCGGATGCAGCTCATCCGGTGACGTACCGGTGGCAAGAATACCCAGTCTCATCGTTTTATCCTTTCTTCGTATCAGAACCCTGACGGCCCGCTGCCGCAAACCCGTCGCGCTCTGCAATTGCCAACTGTTCAATAAATAGCTCATCTTTGCAATACAGGACCTCTCATCATAGAAAAGCGCATTGCAGCCAGATTATGTGATCACAATTTCTATTTAAATGTGATCACAATTGCACAGCTCGGTCAACCAGGTACAATACCCATACTCCCTGCTTACGAGAAGCCGAGCCTGCTATTTCCAGACTATGGATAAAAAATCTCCCATTCGCCTGAGCCTGACCGAACGAGACGAAAATACCACTGTGACCCAATGGGTATACCGTATGCTGCGTGATGCAGTCATGCACGGGCAGATATTACCAGGCCGCGCACTGACCATCCGCGAACTGGCGGCGTTACTGGATGTCAGCCCCATGCCGGTACGTGAAGCTCTGCGCCAACTGGCCGCAGAACATGCCCTGGAAATACAGGGTAATCGTCGCGTTATGGTACCTCGCATGACGGCAATGAAATTCAACGAACTCTGCGAAGCACGCATTGTACTTGAAAGCCACGCTGCCGCCCGTGCTCTGCCCTATATTGACAGCGAAAGACTGCAACAGTTACGAGCACTCGACCAACGCATTGACGAGGCCTGCGAGCAGAGTGATGTAGAGCAGCTGAGCCGCCTGAATCAAGCCTTTCACCGCCTGATTTACACCGCGAACCCACACCAGATCACCTTGCCGCTGATTGAAAGCATCTGGCTACAACTGGGGCCTTTTAAACGACTGGCCAACAGCCTGCTGGAAGAACACTACCTGGTCGACCACCACAAACGAATGACCGCTGCAATTGAACAACAGGATGCCCTCGCACTACAGATGGCACTGGCTGCCGATATTCGCGATGGTGTCGCATTTGCAGGTACACCAGAGCTGCTGCACCGTTTTATTGAAGAATCTTCGTAGGCCTCCAGTTTAAAGGGGCTAACCGGCTTAAAGTGATCGACCCGCTTGAATATATTCACCCGCAGCCCCCTTTTTCCCAGTGGTTCAGCTTTGCTCTGCTTTCCTCTACTGCACAGTTTCTGACCGGTTTACTCTGGCCGGTGTTTCCTGAGCGATCGCTGAGTCGGATAACAAATTCATTGGTAAAGTGTTGACTTTCAAAAAATGTGATCACAAAATAGATTTCAAATTGTGATCACATTCACTGACCGCTATCCCGCATAGCGATGTATGGTCTAACGGATTACCGGAGGCAGTAACATGAGCAACACAAAAATAAATACCGCTGAAATGCAGGCACTGGATGCAGCTCACCACCTGCACCCATTCACCAATACGGGCGCGCTGAACAAAAAAGGTGCCCGCGTTATCACCAACGCTGACGGCGTATACCTGTGGGACAGTGAAGGCAACAAGATTCTCGACGGTATGGCGGGCCTGTGGTGTGTGAACATGGGCTACGGTCGCAAAGAACTGACCGCTGCCGCAACCGCACAGATGGAAGAGCTGCCCTACTACAACACGTTCTTCCAGACCACCCACACCCCTGCGGCAAAACTGGCTGAAGCCGTTGCCAGCGTAACACCAGGTGATCTGAACCATATTTTCTTTGCTAACTCTGGCTCCGAAGCGATTGACACCATTATCCGCATGGTTCGTCAGTACTGGTGCATCAAAGGCAAACCGTACAAAAACATCCTCATCGCTCGTGAAAATGCTTACCACGGTAGTACTGTAGGCGGCACCAGCCTGGGCGGCATGGGTGGCATGCACAAACAGGGCGCACCGCTGCTGCCAGGTATAGAACGTATTCGCCAACCATATTGGTACGGTGAAGCAGGCGACATGAGCGAAGAAGAGTTTGGTATCGCCTGCGCCAAAGCACTGGAAGAGAAAATTCTGGCAGTTGGCCCGGACAATGTTGCCGCCTTCGTCGGTGAGCCAATCCAGGGCGCGGGTGGTGTCATTGTACCACCTGCCAACTACTGGGCAGAGATTCAGAAAATCTGTAAGAAGTACGACGTACTGGTTGCCGCAGACGAAGTTATTTGTGGTTTTGGCCGTACTGGCAACTGGTTTGGTAGTGAAACATTCGGTATCACGCCAGACATCATCTCCATGGCAAAAGGCTTGTCCTCCGGCTACCTGCCAATCGCCGCTGTTGCTGTTGGTGACCGCATTGCCAATGCACTGATCGAGCACGATGATGACTTCAACCACGGTTTCACTTACTCAGGCCACCCGGTTGCAGCAGCGGTTGCAATTGAAAACATCCGCCTGATGAAGGAAGAAAACATCGTCGAGTATGTTGGCAAAGAGATTGGCCCTTACTTCCAGCAGCAGCTGCGCGAAGTGCTGGGTGAACACCCGCTGGTCGGCCACATTGAAGGGGTAGGTCTGGTTGCCGGTATCGCACTGGTGAAAGACAAAGCCACCAAGACATTCTTCCCGGACGACATCGACATCGGCTTCATCTGTCGTGAACACTGTTTCAATAATGGCCTGATCATGCGTGCTGTGGGTAGCCGTATGGTACTGTCGCCACCACTGGTTATCACCAAAGCAGAAGTAGATGAACTGGTCCAGAAAGCCAAGCTCTGCTTTGACCTGACACTGGAGTCTGCAGCCGCGCTGTAACAGCCTGACCTGTACCGATCAGACCCGGCCAATCGCCGGGTCTTTTTGTATATTCGTCCGACACTTCATAATACTGCCTTGCCGCCTTGCCTGCCTTTCTGGTCTGTCCCTCCCGACAACTATCAGTGAACATTTCACTTTTTGGCGAGTCTCAACAAAACAACTGATCAAGACACAACGTACCCAGACCGCATACCAATCGCAGAAAAGGAGAGACCTTATGCTGACCGCTCGGGAGATCGTACAACAACAGCCCCCTGCCAGCCTCTCTGTACTGGCGCTGAAAGTCTTTTTCAATATTGCGCAAGAATGGCAACTCACCCCGTTACAACAGCGTATTTTACTCGGCTGCCCCAACCAGCAAACCTTTCAGCGCTGGTGTCGCAATGATGCTTCAAGCACAAACAACACACCTGAGCTCCCAAAAGACACACTGGAGCGCATCGGCTGCATCATGATTATCTACCGCACCCTGCGCCTGCAGCTACCAGATGCACAGTGCACTCGTACCTGGCTCTACTGTGCAAATACCAGCTTCCAGGGCAAGTCGGCATTGAACGTTATGCTGCAGGGCAATATGTCGGATCTGATCCAGGTGGAGCAGCACCTGGGCTGACTGATCATCCATTGTCAGATTCTCGTTGCTTCTGACAATGAATACCCTGCAACAGAAATAATTACACTATCCAGCGACCAGCCTCATTTTTAGAAAAACCTTCACACTGCAAAGGCTGAGCGCTGTATTCATCAGACTTGAACAATACACTCACCCTCAATTGACAAGCGGCGGTACATGCTCCAACCAAACCCTCTTTGCTTATGCTGCTGATTGCCAACCCTGCACCACAGGAGGGGCAATGATGCAGTGCCTTATGCGCCTGAAATACACGCTTCAACTGTTGCTTACAGTCAGGTGATACGGATAACTGCTGTAGTAGTTCCTGTTGCGTAGTGGGCTCTGGTAATTGCAACAATCGCAACTGATTGCTTTCCATACACTCAAATAACCCAGCATGATGCTCTTTAACCTGATGTATAAAAGCTGCGGGAGCTTGCTTAATCGCATTCCGTGCCTGCGCGAGTAACGGAGTACATAACCAGTGCTGCAACAGCTGTATCAAACTCTCTTCTACCCTGAAATCCCAGGGGGAGAGTGCAATGGGTTCAGCATCAGGTTGCCAGGCAGCTGCCGAATCCGTCTCTGGTGGCTCAGCCAGAATACAGGGAATACGCCAGCACATATCGTCTATCCTGCTTTTCATAGCGCCGGGCACTGAACTTATAAGTGGCACTAATTCCAGCTGATAATGGCCCGACGTCTGGAGATCTGTCGATAGCAGCCAGCTATCATCAACCCGCTGCAGGTTCACCAGGCGATCACCTGGTAACTGCCATTGACACCGCGTCTGGCCAGATGCCGAAGCAGGCAGGTCAACAGTTTTTGCCCCTAGCGCCTGTAAGCTGCGCCTTACCAGATTCCCTGTATAACGGGTAAACGCCTGGTGTAGCTCTTGTCGCTGCTGCATAATTTCATCCGCAGACATAACACGGTGCTGATCTTTCAGCGCCAGATTCCATAATGTTCTCAAATGCCGATAGTGGGGGTCATGCAGCAGGATATTGGTTTGCCTGACCGCAGCAGGCACCTGTGCCTGACGTGGCACCTTCAAATAAAGTCCGTGTCTACGTAGCTGGGCAATATTACGCAATTGCTGCTCCAACTCCTTGCGCGCATTTTTGAGCTGAGCCGATGCCTTTTCAGTCTGCTCTTTGTCAAACGTCTCACCCCAAAGCCCACAGAGTGCTTCGCGTAAGCGAAAATAGAGGGCCTGGGCATTTCCCAGTTCGGCTGCTTTTTCCAGCTGACTTTCCAGTGTTTCCAGATCCAGCAGTCGTTTTTTTAATAACCGTTCCAATCGCTCCAGCAAACGGGCATACAAACGGTTCTCATACAGATTGAACTCATCTTCACTGACACGGCCCATAATTTTTTTTGGCACAATGCCAGTGAAGGTGCGTTGCTGCCAGCACTCAGAATGTGCAGCCAGATGGCGGTGTGCGCCCGCCGCCTGACGCCGGGCACGGCTGACAGGCAACAACTGTTCGTCATAGCGCATATCCAGCCGGGGGTTGCGATCAACCTCCCGTAGATGCTTAAAATCTTGCTTTATGCGCTTCTCCAGCTCACTTAACTCTGTGTCCTGTTTCAACAAAACGGCAGGTAGTAGCGGCGAAGGCTCCTTACCCTGCTGAATCTGCTCTGAAATCTGCGTGACAGCACGTTCGGCAATTTCAAGCCGTGCTTGCTGCTGATCAGCCTGTTGGCAGTCGGTCATCTCAGGAGACCCACCTGATGGGTAGAACTGTAAAGCTCTACCCATCAGGCTCACCCGACCACTTCCATTGTTGACCAGCGGTAAATCCGTATCGATATCAAGATAACGCCCCTCTTCAATCAACGGTGGAAGTTGGTCGATACTCAGCTTTTGCTGGGTCAGGCGGTCATAGAACGTCATCCGCCATTCCCCAGTCGTCGAATATCCCTGTCGATCAACTGGAGCGATTGCTGAGGCTTGCCTGCGAGCCCCTGATCTTTCCAGAATTCCAGCAAAGTATCTTTCAATTCATTAAGATCCGACTCCTGCACATCATAGCGCCCAGTCGCTTTACCCGCCCGGAAAACCTTGGTCGCCAACAGATGGTCCAGACCTTCAGTCATACTGCCTCCAGCCTCAATTACAACCGGTAAAAAGCGATAGGCGTGGCGTTCCAGACGGTTGCCCCAACTGACTGCAAATGTTTCTTCAAGCATCAGATGCAACGTGCTGTCAGATAAAGCCGTCAGTATCTCTGTGACAGCCTCACGATGTTTTCTGGCTGCTGTTGTGAAAGCCTTTTTCAGTGACTGGTAGCTATATTCAGTCGGGCTATACTGCGGTGCTTCAAAATGTTCAGCATGGCGCTCCAGCTCCATCACATGGGCGCGGTCATAGGTTTTATCAGCAAACTCATTGGTGGTTTCGTCATGGTTGGCCGTACCAATAAACCAGATATTTTCCGGCAGTTTCAGAGTACGTCCCTCTTCAAACCGTACCGGGGCGTTCTGCTGAGAACTTTCAACCAGTACCACCTTGCGGTCTTCGGCTGCACTTTTCTCCATCGCCGATAGAAATTCAGCAAAATATTGTTCAGGCCGGGAAAGGTTCATTTCATCCAGCAGAATAATATTAAGACGATCTTCGTATTCGGGCAGTTGTGCCCGATATAGTGCCTGCAACGCTTCTTTCTCATAGAACTTCTTCTCAAAGGCATTGTAATGCCCCAGCAAGTCGTCCTTATCTCGCCAGCCACTTTGCACCGCAATATCTGTGCAGTGGCCCCCCACAACTTTCGCAAACGCCTTGGCCAGACTGGTTTTACCTGTACCAGACATACCCTGCAAAATATGTAGCTCGCTCATTGCCAGGCCAGCAATAAAGAGACGGATTGCTCGCTCAGAGTAGTAAAGCGGATTGCTGTCATACACACAGGTCAGGCCGTTACGTATCTGCTGGGCAAATTCGGCCAATGTCGGCACTGGTTGCAGGTCAAATGCTGGCTCGCTGTATTTTTTGTCCATCGCGGACAGTGCCGGGAAGGGCTCTCGTCCTTGCTGGCGTGCCGTCAGCTCATCCAATGTCTGTTCAAGAGCATCAATGGAGGAATCCAGCGTGTTCTTATGCAATTCAAGCACTCGATTTTCTTTGCGTAACTTGTGTTGTTCTGCAACACCCAACCTGGCTGTACTCAGCTCATGGTTTAGCTGGTTAATTTCCTGTTGTTGATCCTGTACTTTCTCGCGCCACTGTTCGTTTTCAGTTTCCAGATCATCCAGCCGCTGCTGTAGATCACCTTCATCGGGTTCACGCAGATGCTGACGTAACTCACGGTTTTTCTGACGCAGTTCAGCCAGTGCAACACGCAGGTTATCAACCCCCTCCTCTTCCATCTGACGTTCAATTTCAGCAAACTGCTGCAACTGCTGTTGCAGTTCACAGATACGCTGCTGATCCTGCCGTCTATACTCCTGCAGGTCGCTCAACCGGGAATCCCGCTCTGCTATCTGACGACAGAACGCCTGCTCAATCTGCTCTCGCTGTGCCGTTTTCCATGCTTCCAGGTTCTGCTGGCGCTTCTGAAATTCATCTTGCTGTTGCTCAAACAGCTCTAGCTTTGCATCTAATACACGCTGCTGTTCTGTTAAAGCTTTTTTTTCATCATGCAACGGTGCAAGCAACGCCTTACGTTCAGCTTGTAATTGCTGACGTTCCACTTCCAGCGCCGCATTCTGCTCTATTCGGAGGTCACCCAATTCAAGTGCTAACGCCTCACGCTGGCTGGCAAAGTCGTTGTCTACCTCAGCTTGCAGTCGCTGTAACTGAACACTACGTTCATTCAGGCCAGCCGTGCGTGCTTCCAGAGTGTCGAACTCACGTTGAAGGCGTGTTTCCTGGTCTTTCTGGCGCTGTTCAAGGCGCCTGGCCTCTTGCGCCAACGTCTGTTCCTGCTGTTCAAGCTCACGGTTTTGCTGATCGTTCATCAAGCGCTGAGTTTCCGCCTGATTACACAGTTCATCGTAGTTGTGTTTTAGTTCTTGCTGCTTTGCAAGCACTTGCCGCAGCGACAGCGACAACTGCTCAATTTCGGCCATACCCTGTTCAGCAGCTTTCTGCTGCGATTCAGGTATCTGCAGTACGCTTTCACTCAGCGCTGGCTGTTCAGCCTCTGGCGGTAAGGCATCATTTGTTTTACGCAAACGATCAAGAAACTTCTGCTGCGTTGCCTCTTTCTGCTGCCGTGCTTCCGTTACATTCTTCTGTGTCTGCTGACGATATTTTCTGTTCTTAGCCAATGTTCTTTACCTCAAAATCCCTGCGAGGGTTGTCAGCCACTGTTTTACAAAGTAGCCATGCTCCAGAGCCAATGCGCGCGATGCCCGCTTGCCTGAGGCATGGGCGGCCTGGTTACGTGCGTCAGCCAGTTTCAAAATCTGGCCGGTATTGAATTGTTCCGTTGTTGTTGAAGCCAGCGGATGGTCTGAATGCCGTTGTAGTGAAAAAATCACGGCCGTCAATAAGGGTCGTATCGAACCTGTCTGATGCTTTGCGGCATAAAAAATAGCGCCACTTTTCTGTCGTTGCAGATTGTCAATATCAGCCTCTGTAAGCCAGGTTGTACCAACACTTCTCAACGCGGTTGCAATATCATCACTCCTCCAGCCCCTGCTGATAAACTTTTCAGGCAAGGGCCATTCCGACAGCATCCACTGAAAGCAGCACTCCAACACTTTTTGCCCCTGGGTTATCAGCGCTTCTCCCATTTCAAAGTGATATGCGTCCGGGCCCTGCGCCTCCAGCATTTCAAGCTGCCGTAACAGTGCACCCAGATAACTGGACAGATAAGGGGCGTGCTGTAAGGCAACAAATTCAGTAAACAGAGTGAAGTCCACCTGCGCTATCAGGCTGTCAGATACCTGCTGCCAGCTTTCCGATAGATCAACGTCGCCCAGTAACGGCTTCAGGCGACGCGCAAAGCCCTGATGCTGTTGGGCTTGCAGGTACACCTGCTCACGCATAAAGTCGGCGTCCTCGGTTACCCCCAATGGATCAACGATACGCCACCCCTGTATGCCGTCTTCACAGGCTCGACATAACACCCAGGCATCGACATACCCGGTATCAAGTTGCTCAATTTCGTCCAGCCTCACTTCCTGTTGTTCACACTCCAGGCCACCACGAAACGTCTGGTTATGAATAGCGTTATTGGCCTGTTGGACGCACTGACGGATATCCTCCATATTCGGAGGTGAAATATCTTTTTTCGGAACCTCTAGTCTGAAAGGTTTTTCTTCCTTGCCTGTATTACGGCTATGCCGAAAAACCGGGTAGCCATTTTCCCGCCGTTCTGGTTGCAACCAGCGAAGCCGACCACTGATTCGCGGCCATAACTGGCCACTGAATCTGTCCTGAAACAGATAAACCAGGCCCAACTCTCGTCGCTGTTCCAATGCATCTTCCAGCTGACGTTTACCTGCGTCTGTCAACTTGGCGCGGGTATCAATCCAGCCATTGGGCTGCAACTGGCTGACCATGATATAGCGCACCATATCGGGCTCTATTTTCATCCAGTCAGCAATCTGCTGTGGTTCTTTACGCCCTGTCGACAACAGGCCCATGATGGTGCGTTGGAACAGATTCCACGCAGCCTGGTTCGGTGCAGGTGCCAGTACCTTCCAGATACGAACAGGCCACAGGAACGATTGACCTTTAACAGGCCGCCCAAAAGACAGATAACGTTCAGTAGATGCGTCCATACGACGACTCCTTGCAGAGTTCCAGAAATGCGGGTAGTGAAGGCACCGCTTCCACCGTTGCTCCATGTTGTGCCAGCGCCTTATCCCCCACCACAATCAGCAACCGCTGCTGACGGCTCATCGCCACATTCAGTCGGTTATCCAGTCGCAGGAAGCCATAGGCACGATTCAGTGCTTCATCACCTTCCAGCGTTTTCTGTTTTGGCGCGGTTCGTACCAGCGAAAGCAACACCACATCAAACTCTTTGCCTTGAAAGGCATCCACAGATCCGACACGCAACTTTTCGCGACGTTTACCGTCATTATCAGTAAACATCTGATATGCAGGTGCAATTTCCAGCTCTCCGGTTTCAGTCAGCTGGCTGATGCTTTTCTGCTGCAACGCCTGCATGATGGCGTTTACCTGAGCACGATAGAAGGTGATTACCCCAATGCTGAGGTCTGGACTGCTGCGCAGTAATGCAGCCACCTCTTCAGCAACCATGGTGGCCTCAGCGTCGCGTTTACGACTGCCGTTATCACGACTGCAATCACCCGACCAGCCTGGCACATCATTCCAGGCAGCAATACAGTTTTCAAAACCCGGAATCTTATGGGCATAGCAACTGGCATCCAGCTCCGACTTCACTGCGGGCAAACCACTTGCTTCGTAGAACTGCTGGCTGACAAAGTCTCCCAGCCTGGGGTGCATCCTGAATTGTGTATCCAGCATGACCACACGGCACGGCTGGCCCTGTTCTTTTTCCAGTGACTGCATTGACTTCACCAGCCGTTCAAACAGACTTTGCTGCAACATTTCATACTGGACGGTTTCCAGCTCATACTGCTCTGCCAGTTCAGCCTCAACGTCAGGCTCAAGCAGGTGGGGTAACTGGCGGTGGTCGCCAACCAGTACAATACGACGCTCGCCCATCGCCATCGGAATCATCAGGTCGAGCGGGTTTGCCCGTGCCGCTTCATCGACAATCACCGTGTCAAAGCCAATCTGCGCCTGATATTGCACCTGTTTCAGGCCTATCATGGGCTCTGCTGCAGATTGCTGGCAGGATGCTGCCAGTACAGCGCTGTATGTCTGTACCGCGTCTCTGATGCTGTCCGGGCTCAGTTCCAGCGCACTCTGGTACTCATCCAGTATCTGCAGATACCCTAGCGAAGCAGATTGCTGAAAATGCTGATCTATAAACGCGGCCAACGCATCCAGCAGGCTATAACTGTCATCGTCCATATGCTGCTGCACAGCCAGCGGACGTCTGTCCGGTTGTAGTCGTTTCAGCAACTGATTGCGTAGCTGTTTCAAAGCGTCCAGTTGCGCCGTCTGCCCAGGCATGGCACAAGCCTGCAAAACCTGCTGTTCTGCTTCATCAAGCGACCAGCTCTCATACAGGCATGTATCCAGTAATCGCTGACATTGCTGTGGCCCATCGTCATCGAATGCCACATCTGTCACCCTTAATGCCCGCACACAACGCAACAGAAAACAGTGTTTCAGCAGAGTTACCGACATCGTCTGGCCCTGTTGCCATTGTTGCCAGCGCTCACGCAGATCAGGCAACAGATGCCACTGGTATTCCTGCTCCAGTAATTGCAATAACCGGTTAATTTCATCAATCGTTTGCTGGCGCTGTTCTGTTGGTTGCCCCATACGTAACAGCACCAGTTGACGACGAAATTCACGGGTCAGCTCAAAGATCGGCTGTTGTGACTTTTCATGCTGCAGATCAATAGCAAGCTGTGCTGACTTTTCCTGGCACCAGCGCTCAACCGGGTCAACCTGATCATCCCGTGTCTTGCGACGTCCACCAACTTTGACAGCAGGCAAGCCAAACACGCCAGAACGCTCCGCAACGTTGTCTACCGCATCATGCTGAAAGCTGGTTACCAGCATCTGATGCTCTATCTGTTTATCCTCCATGATTTCAGCTAACCGTACCTGCAACGCACTGATAACCTGAGTTTTACCCGTGCCCGGCGGGCCGATAATCAATGCCAGATCAGGGGTATTCAGGGCCACTTTCAGCGCCTCTTTCTGGGCTTTGGTGGGCTCACCTTTAAAGCGGGCGCGGGCGCTTTTACTCATAGCCTTTATTCCGCGTGCTTTGTCAAACGGCACAGCAACAGATTCAAGCAGGTAAGGCAGCGCCTGCATCGGGTTGGTTCGGCTCTGGATGCTCTGCAGTGCTTCATTACGACGTTGGTAGACTTTGCGCTCACCATGGCTGGACAGATGAATAACGCCGGTGTTTGCACTGGGCTTGCGATTCCGCTTACCCTGCAAACGTAGACGTAGCTTGCCATCTTGATAACCGAGCCAGTCACATAGCCAGGGCTTATCTCCCTTACCTGCCTGTCTGGTTTCCTCTGCATCATCAGATGCGTTCAGCTCGGTCGTGTTCAGCCAATCAGGGATCTGTGCAGACACTTCAAGCACGGGCTCGCCGGGCCCGGTGTGGGCGGCCAGTAACGCTTCCCAGCGTTCGGTAAAAGCCAGGCCTTGCTCCGGCTTAACCTCAAAGCACCACTCCAGCGAATTTCTTAGCTCTGCCGTGCAGCTGCTATAGCGCAGGGTACCCAGGCGCTGCGCCACTCGCAGACACCGCTGCCACTCAACTTCACTGTACTGCTGCCATAGCGCAACATAGCTGCCATAACTGCCAATCGTTTCTTTCAACATCCGGCGATGTGTTGCAGTTTGCATCTGGCTGGTAGCACTGGCATCGACAAAGCCTATGGTGCCTTGAATCAGCGCAGATTCGGCCGCAGAAAGACGCGGACTGACCCGATGCACTTCCCAGTGACCGTCTGTTTCTACCAGGTTGGCGCTGTAAGTACGGCCACGCAACTCCAGTTGACGAGAAGCCTGATGCGGGTAGATAGAGAGAAAAACGGCTGATTCAGCTTCCATCCCCTGTTGTGGATCAGGGTTGAAAGTGAACTCTTCCGTTAACCACGCGATGGCCTGATCCATTGAACGTACTCGAATTAACTTTCGACTGTGCAAATCATCCATCAGCATCGTACGTACCCGCACCTGCAGTGACATCATCAGTGGCGCCTGTGTCAATGAGACACAACCCAGGCTGCACCGCTCAGCCTTGACCGACAACAACACCCATAGCATATAGCGACGGCCCAGCTGCTGGCGCAGTGTGGCAAGACTGCCCGCAGGCTGCACAGAAACCAGTTGTGTACCCTGTTGCAGATAAAAATACTCACCTTCGGCGATCAGCTGGACAGCTTCACCCTCTAACCAGTCAGACCTATCAAAGGCTTCAGACCCAACAGGTTTAAGCTGTACAACCTGGTCGCTAAGCCCTGAATATTCAATCACTTTCATCCTGCACTCCTACCAGTCAAAAACCCATACAGGGTGGTAACTCATGGCTTTGGCAGCCGCATAGTGCAGATGAAGTGCAAAACGATCACCGTTCTGTCCATCCTGTGCACGACTGGTGCTATTAAGGCGTTGATTGCGTGTAATCGCACGTGCTTTACCATCATGCTGACGTTGCAGCTCAACGCGGCCATCTGGAGCGGGGATGATCTCCAGCCCCTCTGCGGTGAGTGTCAGGGTGCATAGCAGCGGCGAGTGGACGTACTCAGCGCTGCCAGGGGGGGCCAGTCGCAGCTCTACCGGCACACCCTGACGTAGTCGTTGCCAGTCAGGGGTACTGATCCAGCGTCCGGTTTCAGGTGCATCGTCACCATCTTCATGAAAATAAAATTGCAATCTCAGGTGGTTGTCCAACACGGCTTCTTCGTCACAGAAGTCACAAACCGGTTCAGATTTCGCAATAAACAGGCTGCCACAATCAGCGTGATCACAGCGATACAATCGGCCAGCCGCAGCCTCCAGTGCATCACGCCATTGCGCCATTGAAGGGCGAGCACCGGCATCAATACGGCCGGTATCAAAGCAATCCTGAAAAAGCTGACTGAGGGCGGGGTCCACGACATATTCCAGCGGAATACCAGAACCATCCCATGCGTTACTGTCGTCTTCATCGTCGTAGATCCAGCACAACGCCCCCTGATCAGCCTGCACTTCGACAGCATCACAGCCATCGTCTTCCTCTTCAGCCTCTTCCATCTGCAAGCCACTGCGAAATGGATGACACAACGTCAGCAACTGAAAGGCAATCACGGCAAAGCTCCAGCAATCCGTCAGCGTATTAACACCACTGTCACCACGCGCAACTTCAGGTGCGGCATAACCCGGCGTATGCAGGGTGCCATAGCCTGCCCGTTCACTGACACAGATGTTGTCACAGTCAATAAGCCAGACCTGATGGTGTTCGACGCTCTGAGAGATAAAAATATTGCCTGGTGACAGGTCACCATACGCCATACCTCGGCCATGTAGCCGCGCCAGGGTGTCTGCCAGCTGTTGCAACAACTTCAGACGACGTTCCAGCCCTCCGGTGTCAAGATACCCCTGTAAAGGATGCTCTTCGTTATCCAGCAACGTCTGATACGCGTGTTCAAGCGCCTCTTCCAGAGGTTCCAGACCATCCATCAGTTCCATTACATAACCGGTCTCCCGGGCCGGATGTGTAATCATTGTCAGTGGCCGGGCAATTCTGAGTTCATCCAGCGGCTGACACATCAGCCAGTCGATATGACGGGCCCACCGTCTGGCATCCTCCACCCCACCGCCACGGTAAATTTTCACAAGTACCCCCGGATGATCCGTATAACAGACAACCCCCTGGCCACCTTCACCCAATTTTTTGCACAGGGTGTAACTGGTACCAAAACCGTCCTTCACCGTTCTGTTCTTCTGTTTATCCGACCCGTTTCCTTTATTTCCTGATGCGTGACTGTTTTTTCTCTCTTTTCTATCAAACGACTTTCGATTCGGGCTTACCTGGCCAGAACAACCTGCCCCATCAGCCGTTTTGGCTGTCAGGTTTTCATATACATGTGTCATTGCTTACATCCTGTAAATCAGCGCCAGCGTTTTATCATCGCTATGGCCCGGCGTCGGCCAGGCCCCCAGTGCACGACAGAGCCAGCGCCTGGAATAACGCTGCCCTTTATGATGCAGTTGTGTAATCAACCAGGGCACAAAGGCCTCAAGTTGCTCAAGATCATCACTGATACCGTCAGTCATCAGCGCGACTCCCTGCCCGGGCTCAGTAATCACCAACTGGTGACATTGCCAATCACTGTAGCGACGGGAGATACCCAGCCCGGTTGTTTCATTACTGAACCTGTTACCTTCAGAGGCCAGTTCGGCATAGCCCGTACCAAGTGGATACAAGACCGCACCATCACCCAGCTGTAACAACCGTATCCGGCCATCTACATGTCCCCAGGCAATCAATACGGTGGCCACTGCATCATTTGGCAAAACCGTGCCCAACCGCTGCAACCAGCAGCGATAGAGCATTTCAATCAAGGTTTTGTCAGAACAGCCAAAGCTGCACTGACGCACAGCTTCAACCGCCGCCCGGCACGCATGGTAAGCGCCTTCCTTTGCACGGGGGCGAGAACCCATACCGTCACTGACTACGACCAGCCAACTGTAACGCCAGCGCCGGATCAAAACCGCATCCTGGTTAGGCAGGCCATCCTGAATATGACCCGGCCCACACACCGAAGCTGCATGATGAAACCAGGCCATCAGAAATCGAGGTCCAGTACATCGTCATCCGGCACATCGTCATACACCGGTAACACAGGCTGGTTGGGAGTAGTACTCTGTGAACGGGCTGTTACACTCATACTGACAGCCCGGAAAAAGCGAATAATGTCCCGTGCTTCATGGGCCTGAAATACGGGTGTTTCCAGATCATTAATAAAATCTTGCAACAGAGACGTATCCGCATCGTTACCGATCGCCATCGCCATACGGGTCGCCTTGCTGGCCCGCTCGGAGCTGCACAGGCGGTTAAATGCTTCTTCCCAGCGGTCAGTTGGATGGCCATCGGACACCAGTATCAGAACCGGCTTATACGCACGTGATGGAATCTGTTCACGGTCTTCCACCAGCGTCGTTACCAGATCAAAAGCCCCTCCCATCGGAGTGCGGCCTGTTGCAGGCAGATCAGAAACATTTTCTATTTTGTGCGCAGCTGTCAGTGGCAGGTGCACCTCGGCACGGTCACCACCAAAGGTGATCACCGCCAGCTGAATCTCCGCTTTAAGACGTCCTTCGTTAGCGAAAGTCTTCACCATGTCACGTAGTGCATTATTGAGGGCGTCAATTTTTCCATCTACAGACATACTGCCACTGGTGTCAGCCAGTAGAATGACAGGGATAGCACGAGCTGTTTTTGCGGCGAATTTCTTCATGGATAAGAATCCTTTCCAGTATTGAGTGAATAGTTTTTAGAGACAGTTTTTAGAGACAGTCTTTAGAAATAGTCTTTAGAAATAGTTTTTAGAGATAGCCTTTAAAAATAGTCTTGATTGGTAAGTCGCTATCTGGTGATAACGACTGAGTTAATGGTACGAATATCTGCACTGACAGCGTCAGCACAGCAGGCCAGGCCGCTGTGCTGATCAGCCTTAGTGAAGGTTTCGATGCTTTCGATGGCTGGGTCGAATCTGGCGCAGATTGCGATTCCGATAGGCTGTCAGGACAACGCCTTCTGGCGACGATACCACTTGAATGCCATTGAGATCCCGCAGCTCAGGAGCCTGTCCGGCATAGCGCTCAATCTCTTTTCGGCCAATCACCTTAAAGACAGCACGACGAGAGCGGATGGTACGGCCATATCTAAGTGCCATATTGATATGGTGTTCGCTGAGCCCACGCTGGCTACACCGTTGCTGAGCATGGTCTGACAGTATTAGCACTGGATCAGCGGTGGCGTTGTCTGTTGATGTCTGGCGAGTTTCTCTGTGCATAGTCCTGTCCCTCTTCTACTTTTCTCTGCTTTCCATAGCTATAGCACGACATGTACCAAAAACATTAACTCATTGTTTTTAAACAATTTAAATATAAATAACAAAAACACAGATACACCCAAACGCAATAAAAATTTCAAATTCGCAACTTTTATTGCGTCAGGGCTATTTCGATTTCAGCGTTGGCACTGGTGCACTTTTATTGAGAAGCACTTTTTATTGAGAAGCACTTTATTTGTATTCCGTCTTGTCGATATTCAGCTTTTTCACCTGCTGGTCCAGCGACTGGCGAGAGAGTGCCAGTTTTTTACCCGCATCAGTCGCATTGCCACGACAGAGTGCCAACGCTTCTCTGATTGCATTTTCTCTGTATTGATCAAGCACCCTGTTAAGGTCGATACCTGCTGAAATGGCCTCACGAGATAGCTCTGCCTGCTTTGGCCGACGTGAAACAATCGCCCGCTGAATATCTGATTCAGTTATTTCAGAACCACTTGACCAGAGGGAAGCACGCAATAATGTATTCAGCAGCTCCCGGATATTACCAGGCCAGCTGTGCTGACAAATAGTCGTTCTGGCGGCAGCAGATAGATGGCGGGGGCAGAAGCCGGGCTGCTCCCTCATATCCTTATTGACGGATTCCATCAGACTATCAAGCAACGGTGGAAGATCTTCAGAGCGAGCAGACAACGGCGGTAAAACTACAATACCAACCGCAAGACGATAATACAGGTCTTCCCTGAACTGACCTTGTTCAACCATCTCAAGCAGATTCCGATGCGTTGCAGCAATAATACGCACATCAACAGGGGTCGCTTTGCTGGAACCTACCGGCATGATTTCACCTTCCTGCAAAACTCGCAGTAATCGCACCTGCGCTGACGGTGGCAGCTCTCCTATCTCATCAAGAAAAAGCGTTCCCTTATCCGCCTGCTCGAAATACCCTTTGCGCGCTTTGCTGGCACCAGTAAAAGCACCATCGGTATGACCAAATAGCTCAGCATCCAGCAACCCTTCTGGAATAGCACCACAATTAACGGCAAGCCATGCTTTTTCTTTGCGAGGACTGGCACGATGGATGGCACCCGCCATCACCTCCTTACCACAACCACTGGGGCCCTGAATAATGACCGGCAAATTCCGAGGTGCAATCTGTTTAGCCAGCACAACCGCTTCGGCCATCGCCATAGAACGAGCAGGAATGTGCTCAAAACAGCGGTCAACTTCCAGTGAAGCTGCCATATATCTTTTAAGACTGCTGTCCTGTTGCTCCAGATAAGCAAAAGCAACATCGAATGGCACATTAATTTCTTCCAGGCCATGTTCGCGGGAGACCTGTAGTAGCCTGGCGTTATAAATCCCTTTACCCAGTAAAAACCAGACAGCAATCATCGCGGGCGTACCCGATGTCAGTACAAGGGTAATGTCAACGCCCTGCTGACGGAGCTTGTTCAGTAAGGGATTACAAACCTTATAAATTGCATCATAGTCAATCGGGCTCGGTAGCCGCTCGCGCTTAATATCTAACCGGGTTGAACGCCCTGCTTCTTTTAACTCTGACTGTAACCAGGCCCTGTACGGCTCTTCATCATCAAACCAGTTATTCATCAGGATCATGGCTTCATCAAACGGCTCTGGTGACTCCAGTAAAGCTGTAGCGAGAGGGCCTCTACCTTGTGCTTTCTGCTCATCCAGATCCTTTTTACCCAGCCAGGAAGCCAGCACTCTTCTGGACATAAAACCTCTCTGATCACTCAATCCGTTGATACAAAAATGCTCGCTTGGCAGTGTATAGGTAAACGTTTATCCTGAATAGTAACAGTGATCGACTGAACCATCCCTTCCCTCCACACTCCAACCCTGCAAAGGATGCCTGCAATACTTGTGAACCTGTATCTCACCAGAACCTTAAAGCAGGCTCGCATGGTGTCATTGCGAAGTCAGGCGTCAAACCTTACAGGCCTGCAACGCAATACCACCGGAGCTGGATATGGCAATACAGGGCAGCTATTTCTATAACGGCCGCTGGGGCGACGTGAAAAGGATGATCGCCCGCACCCTGGCCGTCGCAATGAACCACCCCCCAAGGCACCAAACCAGCCCACTCTGGCAACAACTGCTGGAGGGCACAACGCCTGCAACGCTTATTCCTCAACTGACTGATCAGCAAGGCCATATTCTGGCAGCTTTCAACGGTACAACCGACTGGTGGCTTAACGTCGCGGAAGATGTCTGCGCTTTCATGGGATTAGCGTATGCGACCCAACAGCCAGCGCTGGAACGCACTCTGGCAATCATTCGCAAAGAACTGGTTGTTTTGCGCCAACAGACACCCCAACCTGAACCTCTGGCATGGCAGAATGTGTTTCGTGTGCTAATTGGCCGCTTTAATAACTTTATTGCAGACATTCGCCCAGCATTGGATGCAGATAACCTCAGCGCCTGGCTGGGCCGTCCTGTGACAACAAACTGGATGATGGAGCTGGGTAAAGTCGACTGCGCCATCGCACGGGTAACTGCGATTGCACATCAGCACCCTGGCCCTCTGAGCTGGATTTTTGCAGACCACGCTGCCACCTGTGACAACGCGTCAATCGTCAGCCTGAGTTGCGAGCAACTACTGCACCGGCTGGAACAGGATGCCGGGTTTATGCTGCAAGCCGTCAGCAATTTTGCCAGCCATACACCAGGTTTTCTGCTAACCCGCAGCGGCCAGCTACCGCAGAAATTACAGAACCACCTGTTCAACCCGGATAACGCCTCCAGCCGCAAACGGCTGGCCAGCATGGTAGACGCCTTGTATAACCAGCGCCCTCCTTTGATCTGCTCACTGGATGAACAGTCTTTACTACACCATCCTGCAACACTGACAGATGCAAGCCAGACAGATGCGAGTCAGGTAGAAACAAACCCGGTAGACCAGCTACTGGCCGGGCTAGAACCAGACGACGCCCTGCCCAACGACATGACAATACCCGCTACGGCGGCCTGCCCGGACGACAGCAGTGACTACAGCACACTAACCAGCAGCCCCTCCCCAGAAGAAACATTGGCTTCAATATTCAATCTGCCCGGCGTTGACGAGCCTCATATTGACCCGCTCTATATTAATAAGCTAGATATTGACACGCATTCCGGCTTTTTTGTTTTCCCTGGTAATTCTTTACCTGAAAGCCAGAACAGAACAGGCTGTGAAGACATCGGCGCTGAATCACTGAATAATGAACACCTGAATAACGAGCGACTGGAGACAGAACAGCAATCAGATTCAGAGCCGCAAGCGAATCTGGAACCGCAAGCGATTATCGAACAACAGCTACTGGAATTTTTTATTCATGAAGTGGATGATCGAGTGCTGGTATGTCTGATCAACAAAATGCTGGGAGACAACGATTGGGGCCATTTTACCGAGCTGGTTAATAGCGCCCGCAGCCCGACACAACATCGTCTTACCCGGCGCTCCATGGCTCAGGCTTTTGGTGCGTCCTGGTATCAGCTGCAAACACTGGCCCAACAGCTTGAAACACTGGCCAGAGAGAGCTCAGCCTGGCAAGCTTCAGCAACAAAACACACCACACAGCAACCGACAACACAGCCATACCTGGAAAAATTGAAAGCACGCCAGCATGATTTCTTAACCCGCCAGGCGGCTGTATTCAGGCCCACCAACAAAGGAATACAGGAAGCTGGCAAAGCAACAGCAACAGCAACAGCAACAGCAACAGCAACAGACAAGATAATTCAAGCAAAACACAAGGAGGGTGTAATCAGCGATGGAATACCATAACAGCGATATTCAATAAGAAAAGGGTATCAGTGATACCTTAACAGCGCGTACTCATACCAGCGAGAACGCTACAACAGAGCAGCCTATGAGCAAGCCATCCCGACCATCGTCTGCATCAGCGAACGCAACCGCGCCACCGACTTCAGCACAGCAACGTTTGCAAATCGCACTGGTCTCTCGGCGTGTATGGGCCAGCCTGGTTAACCGTATCAAAGCAGGTGACAAGCTGGAATTTGATAACCAGCAACTGTTAGCTGTTATTCGACAGCAGCAGACCTTCAGCAAAGCCCAGCTGGAAACGTTACTGGACTCTCCTCTCACCCTGCGCCGTTACCGCCATTTACTGGCAGCAGAACAGCGGCAGTCCGACGATCATTCCTGACCCCTGCATTCCTGACCCCTGCATTAACCGTCAGTATTGACCACAGCCGTATTGCGCATTTCACATTGCGCAACGACAGTTCTGCTATAAACCTCTGAGCCCTGCTATGAGCCCCTGAGCCCTGCTATGAACCTCTGGTTTCACGACGGCCATTAATTGCAACCGATTCAGTGGCCAGAATGCCCGGCGGTAATGGTTTTGAGGTGGGCGCACGGTTATCAGCCTCAAGACCATCCGTCTCCATCTGTAGCAGGATTTCAGCCATTAACGGGCCGCAATCTTTACCCCCGGTCAGCTTTGAATAGCCCAGCATGCAGGCAAACGCGATACGTTTACCGTCTGCTTTGGCCGGTTCCAGCCAGCCTGTTAACCATGCACTATTCAGAGACCCCCTGGCCTGACTGTTAGAGCGAACAGGCGCGGTGCCCGTTTTCAGGTACAGCCGCTGGCGCAGCTGCTGGAAGCGTGGTGCAGCGAATGCGGTTTTCGCTGTACCGGTAATTGGTACTGCTTTCATACCGGCATGAATACGGGACAATTCAATATTCAGCGTGGGTGAAGGCTGCGATTGGGCCCTGCGGCCATTAAGACTGTTCAGTAAGCGCGGCTGGCTTAACCGGCCACTGGCCAGGGTAGCAGACAGGCGGGCAATCTGTAGCGGTGTCATCTGCATACGCAAGCCAATAGCAGCCTGCAAAATATTCCGGCGACTGTTAAATGGGTCAATATTGCCTGCACTGGCCTGCAACAGATCACCTGTGCGCCAGTCAAAATTTTCCGGCAGCAAACCACCATCCAGCCGTACCGGTTGCAACAACCCCAACTGGCGCACCATGGCCATCATTGGCCGTTGCTTGTCCAGCCCGTCCGGCGTTAATGCACGCGCATGGGCCATACCAATGGTGCCACGGGATGACAGCAGGGTCTGGTCGCTGCGGTCGGCCTGCCAGGCAAACCATGTATTCAGCGAATCCCGCAGGGCTTCAGTCAGGCCGTAGTGGGTTTCGCGTTGTAGCATGGAGCGTGGCGACTCAAATATTCCACCTTTGCGGAAATTAACAATCGGGTAATGCTTCAAAGCGTTTACCGGCCAGCGACCACGGGCATTCAGACAACCTTTTTGCGCCGGATAGCAGTCAGCCCGGCTGGAAAACTGATAACCAGCGCGCCGCCCGGCCCTGTCCAGCGCCACCATGTTCAGACCTTTTAATTCCGCCAGTAGTTGCGGGTCTGTCTGCGCCATCTTTTCCAGCGTCAGAGCAACCACCAGCTTGAACACCGAACCTGGTGCATTGTAGCTATAGCCATCATGCTGCAAGGTTCGCGGGCGCAGCGGTGAGCGACGAAAGTCAGCTGCATCAAACGCATGCAGGTCAGCCCAGCTGACACCTTGCGGCACCTCTGGCCAGGAAGCACTGACCAGAATTTCACCGCTATCGGCATCCATCATCAGCACACTGCCGGTACGCTGCGGATGCTGACGCAAAGCCAGTCGCTGATGTAGCTGCTCTCTCACCTGCTGTTGCAAACCCGCATCCAGTGTCAGTTCAGCCTGAACCTGGCGGTAACCATGCCGGCCCAATCGCGTCAGCATTCCCCCCAGGCTGCGCTGGTGGCCCGCCGCCAGACCATATAAAGGGTCAAGCTGCCCATTTACCGTTGCGGTCAGCGTCTTAAAATTCTGCCAGAGCGGCTCACCCTGACGGTCCCGCAAGCGGACATCCATTATGGTTGCCGAAGCAGCAGCGCGGCGTATTGCAGGTGGATTCCAGCGCGGTACGCCCTGACTTACCTGCACTGGCTGATGGTCTGCACGATATAGCTGTAATGCCTGTACGGGCGTCAATGGTTGCAACTGTACACTTAACGCTCGCGCACCCACCGTCGGGCTGACCCACAGCAACCGTGCCAGCTGCCGAGCCCCTGTGCATGGCAATTTCAGACAACGAAATGATGACTTCAACAAACGTCCTTGTTGCAACTTCACCTGCCGCCCCAGCACCAGCACAGCAAACTGCTCCCGCCCCGTTGCCGGGCGAGCAAACGGTAACGTCAGCTGCACAACACGATGATCATTCGACTGCACACTGCCCTGGCTCAGCATCAGCCAGTCTGACCACTGCTGAGGCAGATGTTCAAATAACCCACCCGCCTGTAACGGCGGTCGTCCACCGAAAGATAATGGATGCCCCGCCTGCGAAGCCTGCCAGGGCTGCTGTCTCACACTGTCAATGTCATGCTCACCCATTAATAACCGAGCCTCAGCATTGAGGCGCTTATAACGCACACCTGCCGGGCGTGACTCTCTATTCCAGCGTTTGATCTGCTGCTGTATGTAACGGCCTGGCGCACTGTAATGCAGCCGCCACAACAATTCACGGCGTGATTCTGGCCATGGATTACCAGCCAGTGCCGCAGATACCGCCATATCACGCACGGCCAGTGTCGCCCGACCATCGGCCGCGGCCTGAATCAGTCCTGCATCAACAGCAGCATTAAACAGCTGTTGATCTTCCAGCTGATAGTGCTCACCATGAGCTTTATAACGCCCTGTCGCCAGTCGCTGATGAGAGACTGTTTCTAAAGGACGGGTAGCCGTTGTCACTGAAGCAGAGGGCGTCATAAAGCGATACACTACCGCAGTGTTTTCACCCTGTTCAGGCAACGCTTCCATCAGGGTCACCGTCAGCACCCCATAATCCTGCTTGCAATGTGCCGCCTGACTACCAGGCTGACGCTCCAGTTTTACGGCATACTGCCAGCGCGCCTCTGATGCCGGGTCAGCCGCAACCATACGGCCCGCATCGTCCGTATGACGCCACAACAACCAGCCTGACCGTTCAAAGGGATAACTTTGCGCGCGCGCACCAGGTGCTGACGGGCTATACAGCACGGGTACACGGTCTGATAACCAGACCAGTGACCGGGTATCATTCAACCGATACAACGCCAGTGCAGGCTGTTCATAATGGTTTGCAATACCAGAACGATCGCCAGAGCCCGCATCAGTACCGGATGCCATTTCACTAACGGGCACTTCACCAACGGGCACTTCACCAACGGGCACTAAAGACGCGCTGCCAGGGTAAACACCCACACGGAATTCCGGTATGTCTAATGCGCCTGCTGCCCGGTTCAGCGGTGACGCGGCATCCATCAATGGATTCGCAATACCGTAATGGGCCGGACGACCACGGGCCTGATTCTGTGCCATCAACTGCTGCAACTGTGGCCAGTTCAAACCCGCATATAACGCTTTCATCCCAGTATGCTGCGCCTGTGGCTGGGCGGCCTGATCACACAGATCAATTCGATGCTGGCTTAATACCCTTGCACCATTAATCACCAGTATGCCTGCATCATGGCGTTGCATCGGGTAGAACCCTCCCGTCTCTGGCACCTCAAGCCCCTGCGCCAGTACCCAGGGTGCAGGCACATCTGGCAATACAGGGTTATTGCCTCGATGGTACACATCATAAAGCAACGCCATAAACAGACTGACAACCACCAGCATACCCCCTCCGGTTATCACTCGACCCCATCGCATCGCGCTGCCCTCCAGCTGATTTTCCCCGTCGGGGAACTTTCTACCCAGCTGCCCCTTCTGTAACAGAGAGGCATAGATAAAAACGACTGTTTAAAAAACAGTCTTTATCAAAACCCTACCAGGGAAACAGAAAGAACATTTCATCGTTTTGCTTCTCTCCGGTAAGCCCCTGGTTTTCAACTTCGAAAGACAGTACTGACGAGGCGGGTTGTAATGGCAAAACTTTACGTGGGACAGGGTATTGAGCTGTCCAGAATCAGTTATCTTCTGGATAGCCTGCTGGCCGAAACAGATAACAGCCAGATCTGGCAGGCAGTGGAAGTTCATAGCGGCCGCACAATCACCATTAAGCTGTATCACCCGCGTACAACACGGGCGATGTATAACCTGCTCAAAGAGATCTGTTTCTACCGGTCGCTACCGAAAGCGGTGCAAACGTTTTTTGTACCTTTTTATAACCACGGCCACTGGCAGGGTCACTATGCCTATGTAATGGCCAGAATGGACTGCGATCTTAGCGGTATCAGCTTTGACCATATCGAATCGCAATCATTTTATTCCTACCAGCGCCGTTCTATGCGTCTGGTGCGACTGTGGCGCGATATTACTCGCGCCCTCAACTGTCTGCACCACCACGGTTACCTGCATCTGGATATAAAACCGGGCAATATTCTCTGTAACTACGATCTGGAACGCTTTTACCTGGGTGACTTCGGCAGTCTGCAATCTATCAGCGCACCCCAACCAGAGCGCTACAGTGGCAGCGCAGGCTGGATGGCCCCCGAACAATATTGCAATAAAGTGGGCTACGGCGACCCGACCTACCCGATGACACCCGCCACCGACATCTATGCACTGGGCCTGCTGTTGTACGCCCAGATTACCGGCCAGTTACCTTGCCAACCCCGACAACAGCTGTTAAACGGCAGCCTCAACCAGCAGGATATAGGCCACCTGAACCATGGCTTGCGCCAGCTGGCACTGCCACTACGGTATTGCCGTCAACTACAGGACAAAATTGTCCACTGCCTGATGCGCAACCCGGTCAACCGCCCAGCCAGGTTGACAGAGTTGTGCTCGCTACTCACGGCGATTTATCAGACGCTGGAAGCTGATAGCCAGAAAGCTCATATACTGACCCAGCCGTTTCCAACCGGTGAGCGCACCGTGCCGGGCCCCAGACAAGAGGCGCGTGAATTACACTGAAATTCAAACAAGCGTTTTTGAAAATACACCTTTAAATTGAAGGCATACTGGCAAGTTAACACACAAAACGGGTGTCACAATTCAGCACAAAACAAGCCCCATTAATGTCGCATATCGACATCATTAGCATACGATTAGTCTTTATGGGTGAAAATAAAACGGATTTGAGCTGTACCGGTTTACGCAACGACAAACCATGCAACACAGCCACCAATCAAGAAGGAGCTTACACGATGGGCTACATCACATTCTGGAGTGATAACGACGGCAAGGGCGACCAGGTTGGCCAGACACTTGAAGTCGGAAAAGACTACACCATTGACTGCCGCAAAGGGGCACTGGGCTTTCGCGATAACAGAATTCGTTCTGTACGTTTAAAGGGTGTGCCCTGCTTTACCTCCATCGCTTTGTTTGACAAAAGCGACGGTGATTATGCCCGCTATGACTATAACTGGGTGAAAATCAGCGTTGATGAAGATATGGGGAAAGATGAAGAAGTCGTCATTGATACCCTGAATGAAAACGCCTACGGCCCAAACGGCAAAGTACGACTGGAAATTATGCGGCCTGAATTTAACCAGGACCTGGGCTATATCATCGGCGCACACCGGCTGGATGGCCATGTTTCCTTTATTCAGGTTGGCTATGCCAAGCTGGTACCGGTAACTGACCCTGAAATCCTCGCCATGCTGGACGACCACTGGTAAACACTGCCGCGCTCACAGGTGCGTATCTGTTACCACCACACCGGCCTGGCTATCAATAACGGCGCACTACGCCAGCAATAACCGATGCGCCATGCCATCAAGGCGAGTTTTACGGGCCTGCCAGTCTGGCATTACCTGCCGTAACAGGCGGTAGAAGTGCTCGCTGTGGTTATGTTCTGCCAGATGACCGGAATGCGCGACAAGCCCCGTACTTCCAGTGCGGGGAAGGATAGCACGAGAGGCGAAAGCCTCCTTTAATATGAACAGTTTTTTGCCTAATGAATTGCCGAACGGCCAAGCCACAGTCATTCCAGAACATATCATTCCGGAACATAACGAAGGTGTGTGAAGTATGCAGTGTATTTATAGGGAGTTGCAGGGCAGCCGTTACACAACCACCCCAACCGTACTGCTCAGAGGTACGACACTCCTCATTTCAAGCAGTTTTCAGATAGCCATTAAATACTGTTTGAGACTGTTTGTACTCAAGTCATTTTCGAGGCCTCAGGTTAAGACGCTGCTGAGCCTGCGCCAGCTGCTCACTCGTTACAGTGCGCAGATCACATCCCTTCGGCACATACTGACGTAATAAACTATTAAAGTTCTCGTTCAGGCCGCGCTCCCAGACTGCGTAAGGGTTCGCAAAAAAGAACGACGCCTCCAGTGCCTGTGACACTCTCTGATGCTCTACAAATTCTGAGCCGTTGTCCGCTGTAGTGGTATGTACCAGCGATATATACCGGATCAGGTATGACTGAGCGCCGCCGCTTCTTTCCTTTGCGATAGCGCTTCTTTCCCTGACGCAAGTGTCGATACAGCAGGCCTCCTACCGATTTGTCCGCTGCAACCTGTTGATAAAACCACCCGTGACCGAATCTGCCATCACAGCTATTACGTTTCAGTTCTCGGCACACCGTTGCCCGGTGTACACCAATCCGGCGGCTTATTTCTGCGGGTGTGCGTCCCTGCGCAATCAGAAACGATTCTGGTATCGTTTCCCTTCGGTCAACTGCTGATAACTCATAATGTTCCGTTTCTACTTTGGCGAGATGAAGCGTATCACCAATCAGCGGTTGACCACCTCTTACCGTTCAATTATGAGTGTTGCACTTATTATCTGAATTCGGGGGCCTGTATCTATAAGTATTATTCAAAGCTGAAAGAAGCGTTCATTAAGGCTGAAAGAATCTATCAAAGCTGATCGTTTTTGATGGATCATTCGAGCTACCCTGACTATTCGGGCTACAATAGAGCACGGTATCTATAGGCCGCTGTATCTGTGTGATTCTGTTAAGGAGCTTTGCTTGATGATAAAAACGCTGTCGGTTTGCAGGCTGGCGCTGGTTTCTCTTCAGCTATTCATAATACTGCTTCTAATAATGTTGCTTTCTCCTGTTGTTCAGGCAGGCAAGCAGGCGGATTACTGGACGTACGATGAGTATTATCGTCTGCATCCAGAACAGCAGGCAGTCTCAGGTGCGCTGATTGATGCTGTACGTAAAGCTGCGATACCACTGCGTTATGATGGTCGGCCAGTACGGGTTGGCATCATCTACCCTTCGTTTCAATTTTCCAACTACTGGCCGCGTAGTGTGAAATCGTTTGAATTGCGTATGCAGGAACTCAACATTCCCTATGAGTTACGCACCCGTTATACCCGGCCTAACACTGAGGTTTCTATGCAGGTGCGGCAGATTGAAGAGATGCTGGCCTGGCAACCAGATTACCTGGTGTACACACTCGATTCTCCCCGTCAGCGTATGGTTGTAGAGCGGCTGGTCAGGGGCTCGAATATCAAGGTGATTTTGCAAAATATCACCACTCCGGTAAAAGAGTGGGGGAAAGATCAGCCGTTTATGTATATCGGCTTTGACCATGCAGAAGGGGCTCGGATTCTGGCCCGTTACCTGCGTAAGCGCCTGTCGGCAGGTACTGAATATGGGGTCGTTTTCCGCAGTAAAGGCTTTATCAGTGATATGCGAGGGCTGACTTACATTCATGCAGTTGATGGTTTTCATAACCTCAGTGCAAGTTATTACACCGACTCCAGCCGCAAGGGGGGGTACGAGGCAGCCCATAAAATTGTTAAAGATAATCCGCAAATCAGCTATATCTATGCAACGTCAACGGACACAGCCTTAGGGACTGTTGATGCACTGGCTGAGTTGGGACGCACTGATATTATTGTTAATGGCTGGGGCGGTGGTGCCGAAGAAATTGCAGAGCTGAGAAAAGGTAACTTGCAGGTGGTGCTGATGCGGATGAATGATGGCAATGGTGTTGCGATGGCGGAAGGTATTCGCCGCGATTTACAGGGGTTGCCAGTGCCGTTAATTTTTTCTGGTGACTTTATAGTACTGGATGACCGCATGTCAGCACAGCAGATTTCAGACCTTGAGGCTTCTGCGTTCCGCTATTCAGACCGCCAGCAGGAATAATCAATATCTATGCGCATTAACTATCGATTCAGAGCAGTAACATTCATGTTGCTGTCTCTGGTGATTTTGCTGACGCTGGCGGTGTTCCTGCTGACCATCTACAGTGACACTCGTATGCTGCTCAACCGTCAGGTTGAATCCCACTTGTCCAGCCTGGCAGGGCGTTTCGAAAAAGAACTCTCTACTTATCTTGATCTTGTCGAAGAGAACTTTCTGACTATACGTTCTAATGAAAGCCTGGTCAGTCGTTTCTATCAGGGTGAGGAAGGGCAGTTTCTGAAAGCACTGGAAGCCTGGGAGGAAGATTATGAGCGTACTCGCTATGATTTTTTAGCGGTGCGTTTCCCTGACCAGAACGCATGTTTTTTATTCTCTGGCTATTTTACCGGTCTTGAGACGTTGTCCTGTCAGGCGTTGATGAAGGCCAGTGGGGGGCTGGACAGCCAGGGCTGGAAAGTTATTCAGCAGCAGGGCAGTGCGCTGGGTGTGTTTTCAACACCGCTCTACCTTAACCATTCTGGGAAGCTGATTGGCCAGCTGGTTGGTGGGGTACGTCTGACGGACAACAAATTTCTGCTGAGTCGTCTGGTTGGCCCTGGTGACAGTGTGCGTCGCATTGATATTCTGCACCATAATTCTGTGCTCAGCAGTATGCGCTTTGATGGTGAAGCGCAGCAAACATTGGCAGCAGTAGATCACTATGCACCTGTTCGCTCGTCGGGTGACACGGTGTTTGGGCCTGAGCTGCGTTTACAGATTACCTCATCAGACCCTTCTGTCAGACAGCTGCGTACGCGTTTGATTGAAACATTCATGTATGGTGGCCTGGTTACTATTGGTTCAATCTTTCTGTTGTCGTTGCTGGTATCCCGAGCGCTGGACGGCCAGTTACAGACATTGGTCGATACTGTACGCAAAGCGTACAGTGGCGAGCTGAAGAAAGAACCACGCCCGACGCATATTCGAGAGTTTAATGATCTTGGCCAGCAAATTATTGCCATGGTTGCGGAACTGCAAGCACAGAAAGCACTACTGCGGCGTAATAACGACGATAAACGACGCATCTTGCAGCACCTGATTCAGACTGAAGAAAAGGAACGTCTGCGGCTGTCTAATGATCTTCACGATGATATTGGCCAGCTATTGGCGGCATTGAAAACAAACCTGCATTTTATCCGTGACGAGCATGGTGGTTTGGCGCATGACTCACGGTCGCTAAAAACTTCGTTGGATATTGTCAATCTGATGTATGACGCTATTTACTATCGAATTGGCCTGTTACGTGCCAGTGAAGAGATGCAGCACTTTGGGCTGGCAGGCAGCCTGCCATTGATGACAATTATTCCACAGCTGGAAAATCTTGATTATGCGGTAGAGCTGGATATTCAGCAGGCGCGGCCGTTGCGGTTAGAAGTGATGACGAACCTTTATCGTATTGCTCAGGAAGCGATGACTAATGTTTTCAAGTATGCCAGTGGAACCTGGGTGTTGTTGCGGCTTGTTGATGAGGCACAGGGGGTGCGCCTCAGGGTGCAGGATGACGGTGTTGGCTTTTGCAAGCCGACAAAGAAGGCTGGGCCTGAAGAGTGTAATGAACGGAAGGACAGCGGTGGTTTTGGGCTGATCGGCATGCGGGAGCGCGCCGAACAACTTGATGGTGAGCTGTCTATCTATGAAGATGAAGGCGTTGTGGTGGACATCTTTGTGCCGGGTGATAAAGCCTGGTCTATCACGCATGATGCGCCGTGTCCTGAACAACCTCAAAGCCAGTCCTCGCAACGGGTGCTGTAGCACTTCATAACGGTGCTTCACAATAATGGCTCTTCATATAGAGTGGCGCTGCATAATAAGGCGGCACTGCATGTAAGGCGGCGCAGGGTAAGAGGTGCAGGGTAAAAGGTACAGAGCAAAAGGTAACAGTCGTTTTGCCGCTATAGCTTTGCAGGTAAAGGCGACTTTATTGATGGATAGTAAGCAGCTAGAAGTGTGTTGTCGGTTATTTTTTGTCGGTTATTTTTTGTCGGTTATTAAAAGATCGCAGGCGCTAACTTCTGGTTATAAAATGATGTGCTTGAATAGACGTATGCTAAATAATGAAGAATCGCTTTTGAATAAATAGCTGTTTTATACTTCCGAACTATATTAACGACTCTAAAGGCGTATCTTTGTACGCCTTTATTTGTTTGTACGCTCTTGTATAGCGTTCTGGACTCTAGCGCATTTTGATGGACTCACAGATACCATGTATAAAATTACTCAGTTTGTTTCATGGTTGTCTGTCTGGATTGCTATGTTTGTGTTGCCTGTTATGCCTGCGGCTCACGCATCGCCGCTGACGGATGCAGAAAAACAGTGGTTGCTGGCTTGGGGGCCGGTCAAACTCTGTGTTGACCCAAGCTGGATGCCCTATGAACGGCTTGACGCTCAGGGGCAGCATGAGGGCATTGCCGCAGACCTGTACCGTGTTATGCAGGAACGTCTAGGGGTTGAGCTGGAACTATACCCGACAGCCTCCTGGAGCGAGACTTTGCAGGCCGCAAGAGAACGCCGCTGCGATATGATCTCTATGGCACGTGATACGCCTGAGCGCCGCGTCTATCTGGACTTTACTGAACCCTTCGTATCTTTCCCTTTTGGTATTGCGACCACATCTGATAAGCGCTTTATTGAGCATATAAGTCAGATTACAGATCAACAGTTTGTTGCGCCTCGAGACTTTGCCATTATTCAGATTTTGCGCCGTCGTTACCCAAAAATTCAGATCCTGGAAGTGGACACCATCGAACAGGGGCTGGATATGGTGCGCCATAATCAGGCCTATGGCTATATCGACTCTACCCTGACCATCGGCTATACCATTCAGAAATACAGCTGGCTTGATTTAAAAATATCTGGCCAGTTGGAGTTACGCTCCTCTCCGTCTATTGCTACCCGCAATGATCAGCCCATACTCAAAGACATTTTCCAGAAAGGGCTGGATGTAATCAGCGAGCAGGAACAGCGCGCTATTTACAATCGCTGGGTTGCAATTCGTTATGATGAGGGCTTTGACTACGAACTACTGATACGCATCACGCTGCTGATCAGTATGTTGCTGCTGATGATGCTGTACTGGAATCGCCGTTTACGCTTGGCGAACCGGGTGGTTCATACTGCGTTGCAGGAGCTGGGTGAAGCTAAACGGCAGCTGGAACAGCAGAATCTGTTATTGGAGCAACAGAATCATCAACTGGAACAGGCCTCCATGACTGATGCGCTGACACAACTGTATAACCGTGCCCGGCTGGATCGTTTGCTGGCGACAGAGCTATCACAATGCAGCCGTTATCAGCGCCCGCTGGGGGTGATTCTGATGGATATTGATCATTTCAAACTGATTAATGACAACTGTGGCCATCAGGCGGGGGATCAGGCGTTAGTCGCGGTGGCTCAACTGTTGAAGAGGGAACAACGCCTGCTTGACAGTACAGGCCGTTGGGGGGGAGAGGAGTTTCTGATTATTTGTCCGGCAACAGAACTGAGGGCCTTAAAAACGCAAGCAGAACACCTGAGGCAGGCGCTTGCGCGGCATCATTTTGCTTTGCCTGGTGATCATCAGTTGGCTGGTGATTATCGGTTATCGGGGGCTGGTGGTCAGGTTACCGCCAGCTTTGGTATTGCGTTGATGCGCCCCCATGAAAGTGCGCATCAACTGGTAAGCCGAGCAGACCAGGCGCTCTATGCTGCTAAAAAGAATGGTCGTAATCGTGTGGAAGTTGCTGCTGGCAAAGACGTTAACAGACTGACAGCTACGAGCCAGTCAGACTGAAGAGCTCTGGTTGCTATCAGGCACCGGCTCTGCCTGACAAGCCTCGCCCAGCAGGGCGGGGAGCAGTCATCGCCGTGTGTTATTTCATGACAACCTTGCCGCCAATCATCTTGTAAGCGGGTGTGCCACGAATCAGCGTTTCTCGTGCAAATACCTGGCCACAGCCTGGGCAGGTGCAGGCTGTGGTGGTGAAATCTTCGCTGATGCGTTCTTTGAAGCATTTGACCAGCGCCCCCTTGCCCCCTTTGCGATAACGGTAAAGCTGAGTTTTACAGGCCGCACAGAATATATTGACGGTGCGTACCGGGCCTTTTCGGGCGGGCTTGGCCAACTTGTTTACTCCTGTCTATCGTGATCACGGCCGGGCTATCTGCTATCTACAGGTACTGGCTATCTGCCAGGTTAGCAGCCGCGGAAATGTCCGGGCCGTTTCTCCAGAAAAGCGCTGATCGCCTCTGCGTGGTCTTCCGTGTTGTGGCAGATGCCCTGCATTAATGCGCAGGTATCAAGGAAATCCGGTAATTCCTGACGCTGAGCCGCTTTGAGCAAGCGCTTGGTCATACGCAGTGCCTGAGGCGGTTTGGCTGCCATGCGCTGAGCTAACTCCATCGCTCGTGGTAATAGTTGTTCCGGTTCGGTCACTTCCAGCAGAATACCCAGTTCATGGGCTTCCTGGGCGTCAATTGTACGGCCCGTCAGTGTGAGTTCTGCCGCTTTCTGATAGCCAATCAGCCGTTGCAGGAACCATGCGCCACCATCACCTGGAATAATCCCCAGGTTAACAAAGGTTTCGCCCAGCAGTGCGCGGGTTGAGCCTATACGCAGATCACACATGCAGGTCAGATCAAAGCCTGCACCAATGGCCGGGCCATTGACGGCTGCAATCACCGGAATTTCAGCGTTATAGACAGCCAGCGGAATACGCTGAATACCTTCTCGGTATTTCTGTTGAACCTGATAAACATCACCACCAAAGGGGCCGTCACGGTGGACGGTATCACGCTCCTGCATCTCTTTGATGTTGCCACCCGCAGAGAATGCAGAGCCTTCGCCGGTCATTACCAGTACGGAAACTGCCGGGGTTTGATTACACCATGCCACGGTGTTGACGATGTCATCAACCAGCGCACTGCCGGTCAGTGCGTTACGGATGTCATGGCGGTTGAACGTCAGTAGTGCGACACGGCCATCCAGGGTCAGTGTGGCATCGGTCAGGGCGGGAAGGGTGATCTCCTGATGCATCTGTACTCCGTTGTGCTTTTTTATTTTATTAATATGAGGTTTCTTCGTGAGCATAGCTGCTGACGGCTGTTCGTAAACAGGGCTGTTCGTAAACAAAAACGCTACCATCAGCGTCAGCCCGATGGCGCAGCCTGTATCAGTGTGTTCTGTTAACTCTGCCAGGGTTGCTTACTGGAGCTGCTCAGTCTGGGCTCTTGATTCAGAACTGGTTATTCATAACCGTTTATTCAGAACCATTCACTCAGAGCTATGAACTCAGCGCTATTCACTCAGGGCTATTCTGTTCGAATTGTTGTTTGAGTTCATCCACTTTTCTGTGCAATTTTTTGAACAGGTTCTCAAGCACTGCCTGTTCGTTTTCGTCCAGGCTATCCAGCAATGCCTGTTCTCTGGCCAGTACCCAGGGCACGATTTCGCGGTACAGCTCCATCCCCTGTTCGGTCAGGTGTAACTGGGAGTAGCGTCGGTCACGGCTATCAACGCTTTGCTCTACCAGCCCACGGTCGCGTAGTACCGTAATTGCACGGCTGACCGGCATTTTGTCCATGCAGGTGTGGGCAGTAATTGCTTTGGCTGACATCGGTTGATGCTGGCCAAGCGCCGCAACGACACGCCATTCAGCCCGGCGTAGCTGGAAACGGCCAGTATAGATTTCAGCGACAGACTCGCTGACATCCTGTGCCAGTACAGACAGTCGGTAAGGGAAGAAGTCTTCCAGCACCAGTTGCTGGCTGGGTTGCTGTTGATCAGATTGCTGTGGATGAGATTGCTGTTCTTTGCGCATTGGAGACTCCTGAATCATGTGGAACAGACTGTTTCAGGTTGGGAAATAATCAGGTTATCTATTTGAATCATAAAGGGTATCTCCTGCTATGGACAGCTTTGACACCGGTAACAAGTGTTACTATGATGGCGTCATCCGTTATGAACAGCAACGGGCCAGCCCGGTGTCGGCGATTGTTTTGACCAGAGTCACCTCTGTAAATAGCTGCTGTAATAGCTGCCGTGTGTTTGCGTCGCTGTTCTTTTAACAACAATAACGAGAGATGACGATGATCAACCTCAAGCAGATCCACCATGTGGCATACCGTTGCAATGACGCTAAAGAGACCGTTGAGTTCTATCAGGATGTACTGAACATGGACTTCCTGGTTGCGATTGCGGAAGACCGCGTGCCCTCTACCAAAGAGCCAGACCCATACATGCACCTGTTCCTGGATGCGGGCAATGGCAATATTCTGGCATTCTTTGAGCTGCCAACCAAAGAGCCAATGGACCGTGACCGCAATACGCCAGAGTGGGTACAGCACATTGCTTTTCAGGTGGAAGATGAAGCAGAGCTGATGGCCGCCAAAGCGGAAATTGAAGCCAAAGGCATTGATGTCGTAGGCCCGACCGAGCACGGTATTATCCGTTCTATCTATTTCTTTGACCCGAATGGTCACCGCCTGGAGCTGACCTACGTAAAAGGCACCGATGCCCAGATGAAGCAGCTGAAAGAAGTTGCCCCGGCGATGCTGGAAGAGTGGTCACGTACCAAGAAAGCGCCAAAGCATGCTGCATGGCTGCATGAGGAAGAGTTTAAAGCGCTTTGATTCGCGCGTTTTGTAACAGCGCAGCAGGGGAAAGCTGTTTGCTTTCCTCTGTTGCTATTTACCGGGCCGTCTATTTTCTTAGCAGAGCAGGCCTTGCGTACTGGTTTGTTTCTCGGCTTTTCAGTTGTTTAATTTTTCAGTTGTTCAATGCCTGTGCGGCTGTCAGTACTTCGTCGGCATGGCCTTTCACTTTTACCCCGCGCCACGCCTGTCGTAACACACCTTCGGCATCAATCAGGAAAGTTGAACGTTCAATCCCCATGTATTCGCGGCCATAGTTTTTCTTCAGTTTGATTACATCAAACAGCCCACACAATGCTTCATCTTTGTCACTGATCAGTTCAAACGGGAAGCTCTGTTTAGCTTTAAAGTTTTCATGGGCACGCAGGCCGTCACGGGATACACCAAAAATCAGCGTATTGGCATCCTGAAACTGTGGGTAGAGGTCACGGAAATTCTGGCCTTCGGTAGTGCAGCCCGGAGTGCTGTCTTTGGGATAGAAATAGATGACAACGTGCTGACCACGCAGGTCAGACAGGGTAACGGTTTGCTCGCTGGTGGCAGCGGCGGAAAAATCAGCAACAGTTTCGTTCAGGGCGACGGTTGTCATATAAAAATCCTGGTTTTCTGGGGTCAGTCAGGCCCGGTACAGCCGGGGTCGGTTTTTATCTGCTGACCGTTATGTGGCTACTCATCGCAGGGCGATTTCGTTTAGAATATCAAGCCTTTACTACGACAACCGTACGATAGCAGATTTGTAGTACCGGTGCTTTTTATGGCTGTCACTACAGTCTGGCTGATGGAGAATATGATGATTACTGGCAGCATTGTTGCGCTTGTTACCCCGATGGATGCAGCGGGTGAAATCGATTGGGATGCGCTGGAGAGGCTGACCGAAATACATGTTGCCAGTGGCACCAGTGCGATTGTGGCTGTGGGTACAACGGGTGAGTCCGCCACTCTGAATTGCCAGGAGCACTGCGCTGTCATTCGTCGCGTGGTTGAGGTGGTTGACGGTCGTATTGCCGTTATTGCAGGCACCGGTGCTAACAGCACCCATGAAGCCATCGACCTGACCCGTGAAGCGAAAGCAGCCGGTGCTGACGCCTGCCTGCTGGTAACCCCTTACTACAACAAGCCGACCCAGCAGGGCCTGTATCTGCACCACAAAGCCGTGGCCGAAGCGGTTGATATTCCACAGATTCTTTACAATGTACCAGGCCGTACCGCCTGCGATATGCTGCCAGAAACCGTCCGTCGGCTGGCAGAGATTCCGAACATTGTCGGCATTAAAGAAGCCACCGGCGATCTGACACGGGCACAGGCATTGATTGATACCCTGCCTGCTGACTTTGCTGTTTACTCTGGTGATGATGCGACTGCTGTCGGGCTGATGTTGCTCGGTGGCAAGGGGGATATTTCAGTCACAGCCAATGTTGCCCCGGCAGCGATGGCCAGACTGTGCCAGCTGGCGATGGACGGGGAGGCCGATGCCGCCCATGCACTGAACGAGACCCTGATGCCGCTGCATGAAAAGTTGTTTGTTGAAGCTAACCCGATTCCTGTCAAATGGGCGCTGTCTGAGATGAAACTGATGGGTGAGGGTATCCGTCTGCCTCTGACACCGCTGTCTGACGAGGCCCAGCCGATTGTTCGTGAAGCGCTGGCAGCGGCCAACCTGATCTGAAGGATATTTGGTTTTTATGTCTGTTTCTATGAAAAAACGTATCTGCGGTAGCACCCTGGCGGTACTGTCGCTGACCGGTTGCGGCATGTTGACCGATAACGCTGTATATGGCCCGGATGGCATTATCCGTGACCGTTCGCAGGACTATCAGGATGCCCGGCAGCATCAGACACTGGTGATACCGCCGCACCTGCGCGCAAAAGATCTGCCAGACCCGCTGGCTATTCCAAAAATTGGCGAAACAGCCACAGAGCAGAACACACAGAATTACAAAGTACCCCGGCCAGAATTTTTCTACGCTGAAAGCGGTAGTGACCACGTAAACCTGGTACGCGACAAGGCCGCCAGCAAGCCGGGCGAAAAGCTGATTGTGGTGGACGAGCCAATCAGTGATGTCTGGGTAAAAGTGCAGGAGTTCTGGCGCTTTAACGGTGTTGATATTGCCAAATCTGACCCACAGACCGGCGTGATGGAAACCGCTTGGGTAGAGCGTGCAGGCACGGAACCCGGGCTGGTTGACCGCTGGCTAAGTGCGCTCAGCTTCAGTGACGCGACAGGCCCGCTGCATGACCGCCTGCGTATTGAGCTGCGGCCAGACCCAGCCGATGCCAACCGTACCGCCATCCGTATGCGCCATGTGCAGCTGCCGGTGAATGGCGATGTGGCGGCGATTAACTGGGACAAACAGGCCCGCGATGTCGGTTATAAAACCGATATGATGTTTGAGATGCTGCGTTATCTGAGCAAAGCAACCGGTGGCCGCGATGCAACCAGCCTGGTGGCCCTGCGCGATAAAGTGAAAGTGTCCAGCCAGCTGGGCCGTGACGCCCGTGGCAACCCGGTATTGCGACTGGACGGCTCCATTGATGCGGTGTGGCAGAAACTGTCTGCCGGGCTGGATAAAGCCGGGATGGATGTTGGCACCCGAGACCAGAAAAAAGGTATTTTCTACCTGACCTACACCACCTCAACGCCATTTGAAGAAGTGCAAGAGCAGAGTTTCCTTGAGTGGCTGCACTCTGACCGTGGTGAAATCAAGCTGGATACCAGTTTCCTTGATCGCGCGCTGAGTGGCAGCGAAGGCCAGGCTGTTGGCCCGGACGGCATTCGTTACAGCGCCAAAACAGTAGAGCAGAAACTGGCCGAACTGAAAAACAGCCCGGATGCCACAGCAGAAACCGGCCTGTTACCGCCTGAAGAGAACGTACTGGCAGAGAAAGAAGGCTTTAAAATCTGGTTTGGCGGTAAAGTCGTTTATGTGTTCGGGGATAACAACGCAGCCGGTGTATACAATGAAAATACCGGTAAATATGAACACGTTGGCCGTTATCAGTTGCAACTGAAACGAACCCGTAGCGGTGTCTACCTGATTGTTACCACCGACCAGGGCCTGGTTGCCCCGGCCATTGTTTCTGAAGAGATGCTGTGGAAAATTAAAGAGGCGCTGCCCGCAAAAGCCTGAGACGGCGGTAGCCTTTAGCCGTATTCACCCGCTCGCTTTCTTACCCGCTTGCTACTTCGGTAGCTGAGCCGAAGCAAAAAAAGCCCGTTACCTGTAAAGGTGCGGGTTTTTTTGTAGGAAAAATCTGTATACAGCGGGGTGTGACGGGTTTCTATTTTAGTCGAGGGGTCTGCGCAGACTAATACTGTCACCATTGGTGACCGTAGCGATGTCTCAATCCTCTGTTTAGTCGAGGGGTCTGCGCAGAAGCCAGTAAAGGAAGCATTGAAGCAGAAAGGCTGTCTCAATCCTCTGTTTAGTCGAGGGGTCTGCGCAGTGACCATGGCATTTACATGGCTGACAACAGTCATTCGTCTCAATCCTCTGTTTAGTCGAGGGGTCTGCGCAGGCGGGTCTGGAGGAGCGAGTTTGCACGGTGTTCCGTCTCAATCCTCTGTTTAGTCGAGGGGTCTGCGCAGAGCACCGTTTTCAGGCCCCGTGGTTACTGGGCTGCAGAGCGATTATCGGCGGACGATTCTTCGCGCGACATATTTGCCCGAAAACAGCCCCAAATTACCCTGTTGTGCTGAGAAAAGCTATATAAATCAGTTAGCGGCGTAGCTTTATTAATGTCAGGTTTTAGCTTATCTCTGTAATGCTTTGTTTTACTTGGTGTTTTTTAGGTTTAAATTGCCCTTATAACGTTCAGCCGTTGCTTTATAACCAGCCCCGCCGTTTTCATGATAATCAGCAAATACTTGAATGCTATTCATCTTTAGCGAGGGTGTGCGCAGGGCAGCAAGCAAAAAAACACCCGCCAGTGATCAGGGCCGCTGGCGGGTGTTCAGGCAGGCGCTTATGCAGGCGCAATAACTGGCAAGCGCAATAACCGATTGTCGCTGGCGGACGGCTCAGGGCCCGGGCGTTTTATCGTTCTCCTGCCGGTGGCCTGTATCGTTTGAGACTGTTTTGGTTTCAGCATCGCCTGATGTTACAGAGGCTAGTGTTGCAGGTGTTGCAGAGGCCGGTGTTGCAGTTTTATCAGCGCTTTTATCAGCCGTTTCATCGGTGGGTTGTTCGCTGTCCGGGATGGCGGCTGTATCCTCTTCCAGATATACCTCTTCCAGATACACCTCTTCATCAAATGGTGATTCAACCGGGCGTTCATCCAGGCTGGATACCAGGGTGTCATCCAGCTGGTCTGCGTCCTGCAACAGGTCAACCAGGTCTGAAGCGGCTTCCGGGATCGCCTCAGCAACGGTGGCGGCCACATCGACAGCCTGTTCTGGCATACGGTCGGCAATATTGCTGACAAACTCGGTCGCCGCTTCCACCACGGCCGGGTCGGTGGCCTCGTCGCTGGTTTCAGTGGCCGGGGTTACGTCGCTGGTCTGGCCGGTGTCCGCTGTCTCGGGCTGGGTGCTGGTTATGGCAGCGGTTTCAGGCTCTGGTGTGTCATCTGTCAGCGTATTTACATAGGCTTCGGTGATCTCGCTGGCAGCTTCTGGCATCGCCTCGGCAACGGTGTAGGCAAGGTCAGCCGCCTGGTCGGGCACCATCTCTGACAGGCGGCTGTACATCTCGGCGGCCTGCTGGGTAGAGGTGTCGGCAATACGGTCAACCGGGCGCAGTTGCTCCAGATTTTCTGCCAGCGATTCAGCATAACTGCGCGCCAGTTCCAGCAGGTCTTCCGGGGTGTCAACTTCATCGGCGGCGGTTTCCACCAGTTCCAGCCAGCGTTCTGGCAATACATTGGCCAGCGCAACAACCACTTCACGGGTAGATTCCGGCTGGCTCTGCACTGTCCATTTCACCAGCTCAGATGCTTGCTCCGGTGAATTACTGGCAATGGCTTCAGCAATGTCCAGGCTGTGTTCCGGGGCCACATCGACCATGGCATCATAAAGACGGATGGCGTCAATGCTATCCAGGCTGGCAATCGCAGCCGAAATACGGGCGGCTTGCTCCGGGCTGTCTTCCGCCAGCGCGCGGGCCATACGCACCGCTGCCCCCGGGTCGGTACGGGCAACTTCAATGGCCACCTCAGCTTCCTGGGTGAGGGGCTGTTCTGGTTCTACATATTCGGTACGGGGGTCGAGGTCAGTCGCTACGGCAGCAGTCGCGGCACTCTGCGCCACGAAGGTTTCCTGTTCTGCCACCGGCAAGGCGACACGTACCCGCATACGGTGCATCACAAAGATGATCAGCCCGGACTGAGCAATGGCCAGGAACAGAAACAGTGCATCGTTGTTGATCTGTTTCATAACCAGCGAAGCGGTATAGGGGCCAGCCAGGCTACCCAGCGCATAGGCGATCAGCAACGCGCCCATGGCGGCGACGAGGTCTTTTTTCTGTACCTTATCAAAGGTTTCCGAAATCGACATCGGGTACAGGCAGGCCAGAATGCCGGTATGGATGGCCAGCAGCAGCATGGTGAATATCAGTTGGCCCTGGCTGAGCAGTACAGGAATAAAGCTGCTACAGGCAGTGGCGATAATCAGCAGGCCTAGCAGTACGGTTCGACGGTCAAAGCGGTCTGACAGATAGCCCACCGGAAACTGCAACACAAAGGCACCCAGCAGGGCTGCGCCCATAAACAGGGTCAAATCAAAGCCCACCAGACCATGGCTTTTGGCAAACAGCGGCAGCATATTCAGCAGTGACGCATAGAGCAGGCCACAGGCAAAGCAGGTTACCAGCCCCAGCGGTGAGTAGCGAAAGGCGGTACGTAACGACATGCTGTCAACGTCTGCCACCGAAGGGCTGGCGCGACGTGTCATTGACAGTGGGACAACGGACAGGCTGAAGATGATTGCAGCCGCCATAAACAGAGTAGTACCTGCCGGTGAAGCGATGTTCAGCATAAACTGGCCCGTCACCATTGCCGCCATCAGCACCACCTGGTTGATCGCCAGAATACGGCCACGGGTCTCTTCGCTGGCGCTGTCACTGAGCCAGCTGTCAATCGCAGCATTGGCACAGGCCAGGCAGAAGCCCATCAGTATGCGCATGGCACCCAGTACGTATGGGTCAGTAAACAAGCCGCTGAGCAGCACGCTGATTGACGCCAGTGCGCCACAGGCAGCAAACATGCGGATATGCCCGGCCCGCATGATCAGGGCACGGCTATAGATGCCGCCGAGCAAAAAGCCGACAGCAAACAGTGAGAGAACCAGACCGATGGTGTCCGTACTCATCGCTTCCTGTTCCATACGGACAGGCAGCAGAATTCCGGTCAGACCATGGCCCAGCATCAGCAGGAACCCGCTGAACAACAGCGAGAACAGAGGCAACAGGGTTAGCAGCACGAGCGTGATTCCGGTGCAATATAAAGATGTCAAAGGTGCCCTGGTAAATCTGCACAGGAGTTGCCCGGAACAGGCATGCAGAAATAGCAGGCTGGAAATGCGAATCGTGCATTCACAGCGAATTGTTGTCAATCCACTCTGAATAAAGATGTTTTTTTGCTGGTTACGTGGCAGCCTGTAAGCAGTTATACGAAGAACTGAGCGTTTTTTAGTAAATTTTCTGGTGCTTGTGATGTGCTGCGCAAAGCGTACTATAGTGCGCCAGTTGCAGGCTGGCGGTATTACGCTGTAACGCCTGTTATCACTGCGATACAGCAAGGTTGTACCGGTACGGAAAAAACTGAACTTCGCTGATGGAGTTTGTATACTGTGGGCCCGTTTTTGCAGGCAGTGTCATGAAAGCGCGTTTTAAAATTCACTCCAGTTTCCAGCCCGCTGGCGATCAGCCCGAGGCGATTCGTCAACTTTCTGAAGGTATTGAGAATGGCCTGGCCGCTCAGACATTGTTGGGGGTAACCGGCTCTGGTAAGACGTTTACCGTTGCCAATGTGATCGCGCAGGCGCAGCGGCCAACAATCATCATGGCCCACAATAAAACGCTGGCGGCGCAACTTTACGGTGAGTTCAAGGAGTTTTTTCCTGATAACGCCGTTGAGTACTTTGTCTCTTACTACGATTACTATCAGCCCGAAGCCTATGTGCCTGCGTCCGATACCTTCATTGACAAAGACGCTTCGGTGAATGAGCACATCGAGCAGATGCGGCTGTCGGCAACCAAAGCCCTGCTGGAACGTGATGACGCGATCATTGTAGCGACGGTTTCGGCTATTTATGGCCTGGGTGACCCAAAATCCTATCTGAGTATGATGCTGCATCTTGATCGTGGCGATATGGTGGATCAGCGGTTTATTCTGCGACGACTGGCAGAACTGCAATACACCCGTAACGATGTGGAATTGCAGCGCGGTACGTACCGGGTGCGCGGTGACGTGATTGATATATTCCCGGCTGAATCAGACAAGGAAGCGGTGCGTGTTGAGCTGTTTGATGAAGAGATTGAACAGATCAGCTACTTTGACCCGCTCACCGGTGCGGTATCGCGAAAAGTACCCCGTGCAACGATTTATCCGAAAACACACTATGTCACGCCACGGGAGACGCTGCTGGATGCTGTTGAGCATATTAAAGTGGAATTGCAGCAGCGGCTGGCCTGGTTACGTGAGCATGGCAAGCTGGTGGAAGCGCAACGGCTGGAACAGCGTACACTGTACGATATTGAAATGATTATGGAGCTGGGGTATTGCTCTGGCATCGAGAACTATTCCCGTTATCTCTCTGGTCGTGATGCTGGCAACGCGCCACCGACACTGTTTGATTATCTTCCGGACGATGCGCTACTGGTCATTGACGAATCTCATGTGACAGTGCCGCAAATTGGGGCAATGTATAAGGGTGATCGCTCTCGCAAAGAGACACTGGTGGAGTATGGTTTCCGTTTGCCATCGGCGCTGGACAACAGGCCCATGCGCTTTGAAGAGTGGGAACAGGCGGCACCACAGATGATTTTTGTATCGGCTACGCCAAGCCGTTACGAAGCCGAAAATCAGCAGCAGGTGGTTGAACAGGTTGTCCGGCCAACAGGCCTGGTTGACCCAGTTGTAGAGGTGCGTCCTGCCTCCACGCAGGTGGATGATCTGCTGGGTGAGATCAACCAGGTGGTTGTGCGTAATGAGCGTGTTGTGGTCACGGTGCTGACCAAGCGTATGGCGGAAGACCTGACCGAATACCTGGCAGAGCATGATGTGCGGGTACGTTATCTGCATTCGGATATCGATACCGTAGAGCGGGTGGAGATTATCCGTGATCTGCGTATCGGTGAATTTGATGTGCTGGTAGGCATTAACCTGCTGCGTGAAGGCATTGATATGCCAGAAGTTGCGCTGGTGGCAATTCTGGATGCTGATAAAGAGGGCTTCCTGCGGTCAGAAACGTCGATGATTCAGACCATCGGCCGTGCTGCCCGTAATGCGCAGGGGCGCGCTATTCTGTATGCCGACCGGATCACCGGGTCGATGCAGCGGGCGATGAACGAGACCGAACGACGCCGCGAGAAGCAGATGGCATTCAATGAGCAGCACGGCATTGTGCCGCGTACGATTCACAAGTCCGTTGCCGATATTATGGAAGGCGCGAATGCCGTACCGGGCCGCAAAGGCGGGCGAGGTGGCCGTAAAGTGGCTGAGGAGACGGGTGAATACCGTGCCAGTGTACAGTCCATGTCGGCAACTAAGCTGGCAAAAGAGATTACCCGGCTGGAAGACCGTATGTATGAGGCGGCGCGTAATCTTGAGTTTGAACAGGCTGCGCAGTTGCGAGACCAGTTACAACAGCTGAAGCAGCATGCTTTGATTGAGTGAAAGTTGAGTGAACTGGCATCTGAAGAGTCCGTTCTACTTTGTTACGCGCTGCCTTATATCCGCCATACGATGCAAGGGCTACCCGCTATATGATGTTTTGGTAGTGCCAAGGGTGTGACACCTTTGTTCTTTGGGGGTGACACCTTTGCCCTTTGGGTGTGCCGGTGTGTATTAAGCGTATTTTTTAAATTTTCTCCACTTCAGTTTCAGGACAGGGAACGCAGTATCCGATGAAATCCCGCACCATTTTGCTATTTCTGGCGTTGTTGACCAGTTTTACTGCTGGCGGTAGTGCTCTGTTCTATTTTCAATACACCTCCAGCGTGGTCGAGCGAGAACAGAGAATGGCTGCTAATCAGACGGCGCAGGTGATTGCGGGTGAGCTTGATGTGGCTATCTCTTTCCATCAGCGCAGTGTACGTGCATTTAGCCGGTTGCCGGAGGTGCGTCGTTTTGCGCGTCAGCCTGTACAGATGAATGTGGCAGAGATGGGAGTGCTGTTGCAGATTCTGTGTGATTCGACGGAGGGGGAGTTGTGTTTCCTGCTTGACCTCAACGGCATTGTGCTGGCGCAGAATAACCAGAGCACAGAGCCCATGCTGGGAAAAGATTTCTCTTTCCGGCCTTACTTCAAGCAGGCGCTCAGCGAAGGGCAATCGGTTTATCTGGCTCAGGGGGTTGTATCCGGGCGTCGTGGTGCTTACTTCAGCCAGGCCGTTATGGATGAACAGGGAGCGATACGTGCTGTTGCCGTTGCCAAAGTGCCTCCGCGTTTTCTGGGCGTCGGTTTTGGCCACCAGGAGGGGGTGGGGGTTTTGTTGACCCCGGAAGATGTGGTGTTTGCCAGCAGTCGTGATGACTGGTTGCTGAAAATGCTAAGGCCTTTGCCTGAAGCAGAGCAGCAGCGTTTGCTGGAATCACGTCAGTTTGGCAATCGCGGGCCAGAAGGCACATTAAGTTTTATGCTGCAAGCTGATGGCTACCTGATGGAGCAGGGAGGTGCGCGTTATCTGCCGGGCCAGGCGGCGGTAGTCAGGCTGGATGGCTGGCGTATTCTGTACCTGGTTGATCAGGCGCGCTTTGCTATGCGTGGTGCTGACAGCCTTGTTGCTTATGTATTTATCGCTATGGCGCTGGTGATGATGGGGGTGGTTGTACTGCTCTATCGGGCGGGCATGCGCGACCGTAATCACCGGTTTCATGCAGAACAGGCGTTACGTGAATCGGAAAGCCGTTTGCGGCGTCTGACAGAGTTGTCCAGTGAGGCCATTATCATTCACCATGATGGCATGGTGATGGATGCTAATGAGGCTGCCGAGCACCTGTTTAAATATGATCGTCTGGAGCTGATGCAGCTTGATGTCTGGCACTTGCTGACAGAGCAAAGCCAGACGTTTGCCCGTGAACAGGAACAGCACGATAACGTAGTGCCTTATGAGGTGGAAGGGATTCGTCAGGGAGGTGAGCGTTTCCCGCTGGAAATTACGGCAAAACACACCTTGCTGGCGGGGCGTAAAGTGCGTGTGGTTTGCATGAGAGACATTTCGGCGCGTAAGCAGCAAGAAGAGCATATGCGCTATCTGGCGCTGTATGACGGGTTGACTCGGCTGCCGAACCGGCACAATTTACAGCAGCAACTGGACAGCGCCATTCAACGTTGTGAGCGTAATGGCCAGATGCTCTACCTGATGTTTATTGACCTGGATGATTTCAAGAAAGTGAATGACTCTCTTGGTCATGCAGCGGGAGATGGCTTGCTGGTGGCTGTAACGGAGCGGTTGCGTAACCTGATTACAGAGGGTGAAGTGCTGGCGCGTTATGGTGGAGATGAATTCCTGGTGTTGCTGGATAATAGTACCAGCAGTCGGGCACATGAGCTTGCTGAAGCGGTGCTGGGAGCATTGCGACAGCCTTTCTCGCTTGATAGCAGTACGTTCTACATTTCTGGCAGTGTAGGGATTGCCTGTTATCCGGATGATGCAGGTAGCAGTAGTGAGTTGCTGAGTCAGGCTGACACGGCGATGTATTCTTCCAAAGATAATGGACGCAATACCTGGCGCTTTTTTGATGCCGGTATGAATGCCCAGATGACTGAACGCATTCAGCTGGAGCAGAACTTGCGCCATGCGCTGCTGAATAATGAGCTATACGTTGAGTATCAACCGGTATGCTTTGCCAGTAGTCGTCACCTTGTTGCTGCCGAAGCATTGCTTCGCTGGCACAGCCCTGAGCTTGGCCAGGTTGGCCCTGATCGTTTTATTCCTGTGGCAGAAGAAACCGGAATGATCGAGGAGATAGGGCGTTGGGTAATGGAGCAGGCCTGTTTTCAGGCCCGACGCTGGCAGGAAGCAGGATTATCGCCTTTTTATATCAGTGTGAACCTGTCGCCCCGTCAGTTTCGTGACCCGAAATTGCTGGGTTTCCTGGCTGATCTGCTGGAGCGTACCGGGTTACCAGCTGCCAGCCTGGTAGTGGAGTTGACGGAAGGCGTATTGATGAAGGAGGGTGATGACTCTCGCCGGGTGCTGGACGGGTTGACGGCGCTGGGGGTAGGGATTGCCATGGACGATTTTGGTACTGGCTATTCTTCGCTGAGTTACCTGAAGCGTTTTCCTTTCAATACCCTGAAGATTGACCGTGAGTTTATCCGTGATCTGGAAGAAGACCCGGGTGACCAGCAGCTGATTGTTGCTACTGTTGCTATGGCTCGTGCGCTGGGTTTGAGGGTAGTTGCTGAAGGTGTCGAAAACGAACAGCAATGCGAGTTTCTGCAACAGGTGGGCGTTGATTTTCTGCAAGGTTATCTGCTTAGTCGTCCTGTCAGTCCAGGCGTATTTGAGCAGGAATTTATTGTTGTGAAGGGAGAGAAAAGTACATCTGGCAACCCTGTGCTGGCGTCCCCTGCCATCTGACGTCCTGGTGATCTGAGCGCTTGTTGAATGTGCTTATCAGAACCGGGTAGCTTGTTTACCCGGTTCTGGATTCGGCCTGCTGCGATCTGTCTTTCTGTCTTGATCTGTCTTGCGATCTATCTCTCTTGCGGTTTCCAGCCACTCAAGATTGTGCGCTGAGCTTCAAGCTTCCTCTTCGCCCTCATCCGTATATAGCACACCTGTCTGAATAAGTTCGCCCAGCAGTTCTCGTTCACTGTCTGTCAGGTCTTCGGGTAAGCCGAAAGCGTATTCGCTACAGATGGCTTCGACCAGTGGCAGCTCAGCTGCGGAGAAGGGCAGGGTGTTCCCATCGGCAAACAGGTAATGCTGGTCACTGCTGTCAATCTGGCACCAGGCGAGTCGTGCGCCTTCTGTGCGGTAGACGCCTTCTATTTCGTCTAGCAGGTCAAGGTTCAGCGGTTCATCTATTGCTGGTTGTGACAGTTCCGGGTATTTCGGTTCGGTCATGTACTCACCAAACCACTGGCTAAGGCGCTGTGGGTCAGCCAGGTAGTTTTGCATCAGCTGCTGTACCTGTTGTAAGGCTTCGGTAGTGATTTGCCCCGGGTTTGCTTGCAGGCTGAGGTCTGGGTCAGCGAAGCGCACTTCGCTGAGCAGTTCGTCTGCCAGTCGACGGCTAAAGCTGTTAAACAGTTCTGTATGGGCCGGAGCGCGGAAGCCAACCGAGTAGGTCATGCAGCCATCACCCACTGCGATACCGTTATGGCCTACTTGCGGTGGCAGGTAGAGCAGGTCACCGGGCTCAAGCTCCCAGCTCTGTTCTGCTTGCCAGTCGGGCAGTATCATCACGGGCAGGTCTGGTTTGCGGGGGCTGTTTTCATCAAACAGGCCGCCAATTTCCCAGCGACGTGTGCCCGCAGCCTGAATCAGAAATACGTCGTAATTATCGTAGTGTGGGCCAACACCGCCACCGTCGGCAGCGTAGCTGATCATCAAATCATCCAGCCGCCAGTTTGGTATAAAATTGAATTGCTGCATCAGTTCGCCAGCCTGTGGCACCCAGTGGTCTACCGCTTGTACCAGCAGTGTCCAGCAACGTGCTGGCAGGCTGGGGAACACGGATTCATTCAGTGGGCCATGTTGCAGGTCGAACTGCTCGCCATCATCGCTGTGGATGATCAGGCGGGATTCAACATCTTCTTCACACGCCAGCCCGGCCAGCTCGTCTGCGTCTACCGGAAATTCAAAGTTGGCAAAAGCGCCGCGGATCAGTAGTGGTTTTTTCTGCCAGTATTCAGCGAGAAACTGTTCAACACTAATATCACCAAAGATACGATTTTCAATTGCTGGGTGGTCAGACATAAAACAGTACTCTCTCAATCTTTTCTCAATCTTTGTTGGCTTCAGGTCGCGGGTTAGTTGGTTGCTGTTGCGCGGGCGTGGCTGGGTCGGGCAGCTGATTTTCTACTGAGGCAAGAATACCGCGCAGGATATTCAGCTCGGTTTTTTCAGGGCGTGAGCGGTTAAAGTAACGGCGCAGTTTGTCCAGTACCTTGCCCTCATGGGCCTGAATAATAAACCCGGTGCGGCGCAGTACGCGCTCCAGATGTTCATAGAACAACCCCATCTCACGGGTCAGCGGATAGGGTGTTTGCTGGTCCGGGTAATCGTTTTCTTCGGAGGCGACCCAGATTTCATAGCACACTAGCTGGATCGCCTGTGCCACATTCAACACCGGATATTCCGGGTTGGCAGGAATGTAAACATGGAAATTACAGCGGGCGATTTCATCGTTATGCAGGCCCATGGTTTCGCGGCCAAATATCAGTGCTACCGGCGCACTACGGGCTTCAGACACTGCTTTTCTGCCGCAGGCACGGGCGTCCAGCTTGGGCAGGCTAAAAGTACGGTCGCGGGCGCTGGTACCAATTACCAGCTGACAATCGGCAATGGCTTCATCAAGGTTGTCCACTATATGGGCGCTTTCCAGCACATCAACGGCACCTGCCGCGCGTGAGACGGCTTCTTCGCTGGGATAGTCGTTGGGCTGTACCAGATAAAGCTGGCTTAACCCCATATTTTTCATAGCGCGGGCGGCTGCGCCCACGTTACCTGGGTGGAACGTGTTGATCAGAACGATGCGGATATTGTCGAGCATTGAAAGCGTCCGGTCGGCAAAGAAAACAGCTGCGGATTGAAACGGATATTGGGGTAAGGATCAAGCAGTTTCCCCGCCGCAGGCTTCTCTACCTGCCAACATACTCCTCTTTGCCCTGTCAGAAAGGTATCTTCGCTATTTTGGTGGTATGCCTTTTGTCTATGCGGGTATGGAGATGAGGTGTGGCAGGTGAGATTCTGATGCCCTTAAAGCTGTGTAATAAACTGCGCTAATTGTTGCTGAAAGCGCTCTGGATGCCACATATGTGGGCTGTGGTCGCTGTCTTCATAGATATGCAGTTCACTGTCAGGAATCTGGTCAGCAACCCAGCGCGCCAGTTGTTGTGAATAGAACTGGCTTTCATCGCCGTAAATCAGCAGGGCGGGTACATCAATCTGTGGCAATACAGCGCGGTAGTCTTCGCGACTTAATGATTGCCAGCAGTCAATCAGAGCGGTCGCTGGCAATTTTTGTAGATATTCACGCATTTTCTGAAAACCGCCAGTGTTGTTTTCGTAGTTCTCCCGTGAGCGACGGTTGTGCCCTTGTGCCACTAACTGTAGTACGCCTTCGGCAAAGTCGTGTTTCATCAGCTCAATCAGCTGGTTATTGCGCTGGTGATCAAAGTCGCTGTAGATTCCCATTTGCCACTGATCATCGGTCTCCAGTTTCGGTGACTGATCAATCACGCAGAGCCCGCCCAGGTGTGCGGTGCCGTAGTCGCGGATATATTGCCAGGCGGTGAGTGAGCCCATGGAGTGCCCCACCAGTACAACGTCTTCCCGTTGCAGATGGCAAATCAGTTGGTCAAGGTCGGCAGCCATATGATGGATATGGGTGTTGTAATCTGGCTGCGCATCATGTAGGCCATGGCCGCGTGCATCCCAGCAGATGGATTGGCTATTACCGCCCAGAGTCTGAGACAGTTTTTCAGCATAGGGTAGCCACTCACGGGAGCCGGCAGTCCAGCCGTGCAGAAAGATTACTGGGCGGCCGGTTGTGCCCAGGCGGTGGAAGCGGATTGTTGTGCCATCCGCAGCGGTCAAAGTATCCATACCATGCTCTTCAGTTATTGTTATTTTCGGGGCTATAAAAAGATGATGAGGCCCTGTTGGGCGTTGTGTTGTTACGTGGTATTTATTTTATAACAGGCCGGTTGCTTGCAGCGTATCCAACGATCTGAAGCAGATCGTAAACTGGAGGCAGCAAAAAGGGCCGCGAAGGGCCCTTTTCAGTGTGTCAGATCAGATGGCGTTAGCCTGATCAACAGCGTTGCCAATGTAATTCTGCGGCGTCAGTGCCTTCAGCTCTGCTTTGGCTTCTTCCGGCATATCCAGTGTATCAACAAAGGCCATAATGGTTTCTTTTGTCATATCCTGGCCGCGAGTCAGCGCTTTCAGTTTCTCGTAAGGCTCTTCAATTGCGTAACGACGCATCACTGTCTGGATTGGCTCGGCCAGTACTTCCCAGCTGTTTTCCAGATCTTCATCCAGACGTGCTGCATTCAACTCCAGCTTGGAGATGCCTTTCAGAGTGGCCTGGTAGGCGATCAGGCTGTAGCCAAAGCCTACGCCCATGTTACGCAGTACTGTTGAGTCAGTCAGGTCGCGCTGCCAGCGGGAAATCGGCAGTTTGGCTGCAAGATGCGCCATGATGGCATTGCCGATGCCCAGGTTGCCTTCCGAGTTTTCGAAGTCAATCGGGTTAACTTTATGCGGCATAGTGGAAGAGCCCACTTCGCCTGCAATGGTTTTCTGCTTGAAGTAGCCCAGAGAGATGTAGCCCCATACGTCGCGGTCGAAGTCGATTACGATGGTGTTGAAGCGGCAGACTGCATCGAACAGCTCAGCAATGTAGTCGTGTGGTTCGATTTGAGTCGTGTATGGGTTGAAGTTCAGACCCAGGCTTTCGACGAACTCTTTGGCATTTGCCGCCCAGTCAACGTCAGCGTAGGCAGACAGGTGAGCGTTATAGTTACCGACAGCGCCATTGATTTTGCCTAGAATTTCAACGTTTTTCAGTTGGTTGATCTGGCGGCGCAGGCGGTAAGCGACGTTTGCCATCTCTTTGCCAACGGTCGTTGGAGAAGCGGTCTGGCCGTGGGTGCGTGATAGCATCGGCTGTGCTGCAAAGTCGTGACCCATACGGGCAATTTCGCCTTCCAGCTGTTCCATTGTTGGAAGCAGGGTTTCCAGGCCTTCTTTCAGCATCAGCGCGTGGGACAGGTTGTTGATGTCCTCAGAAGTACAGGCAAAGTGTACAAATTCGCTGATTGCTGCCAGTTCGGTGTTGTCCTGGATGCGTTCCTTGATCAGGTATTCAACTGCCTTAACGTCGTGGTTAGTGGTGCGCTCAATTTCTTTCACGCGCTCAGCTTCGGTGGCGCCGAAGTTGTCAACCAGGTCGTTCAGCAAGGCGTTGGCTTCATCGCTCAGTGCTGGTACTTCGGTGATCTGCGGATGAGCAGCCAGCTTTTGCAGCCAGCGAACTTCAACGGTAACACGGGCGCGGATCAAGCCGAATTCGCTGAATACAGGGCGCAGGTCAGCGGTTTTGCTGCCGTAGCGGCCATCAACAGGAGAGATTGCAGTGAGGGCGGAAAGCTCCATGGGTTCGATCTCTTTTACTTGCGCGGACCGGGCATCATGTTATGTCAGCTACCCGATAGGCCGCCTGGGTTGGGTTCGAAGGCGCGCAGTATACATGGATTTGGGACAGACTGCGATTGTAAGGGAATGTACGCAGGCTACAGGCTATCAATCTCTCTACTGGTTAAGGCCTGTAGAGAGATTGATCGCCTGATTGCCAGGATAGCCTGATCACTTGACGGTCTGACTACTTGCCGGTCTGACTACTTGCAACGCATTGTTCGCCCGTGAAACGGGCTTTTAAAACTACTTGCCCTGGCATGTCAGACGATGCCTGTGTGTTGGTTCTGAGTTATTGGTTCTGAGCATCAGTGATGGGCGTTCAGCTTTTTCAGTGACGGTCGAATACGGGAGCGGAAAAACAGTAGATGCCAGCGACGGCCGCCTACCTGCCGCCAGAGCATGGCTGCACGGATACCCGCCAGCAGCAATGCGCGGATTTTGGCGGCATTTTCACTGTTTTGTAACAGGCGTGGGTCGCCACCTACCTGAATGCGGAATTTAAAAGTACTCAATGTTTCCTGATAAAGCGAGGCAAGGTTGGCCACCACATTCGGGTGTGCCAGTACCGAAGGGCTATCCATGGGGTCGCCATTGTAGTCTTCGTCAAAGAAACGAGCCTGTTCGCGTACCTGATCAATCCGGCCGCCCAGATGGCGTAACATTTTCGGGTCGCTGCTGAGTTTACGTTCCAGATGGATCATGCTCAGCGCGTAGTTGGTAACGTTGCGGTTCTGTTCCGCCTTGCTGCGGTCTACCAGGTCCTGCAGGTTGCGCAGTCCCAGGCTCAGGTTATAAGGTAGCTCGCTGGCCCCTCCGTAAATCTCTTCGGTACTACCGGGGTTGGTAACAAACAGGCTGTAGATACTGCTTTCAAAATTGTTCTGCGCCACCATGCCGCGAGTGGCGATCTGATCCACCAGTGCGGCTGCCTGAAACAGTGCGGCCAGAGCGATGGTCTGTTCATCATGTCTGCGTGACATTGACTGCAATCCTTATATCAGAAGATCAGGGTCTCTATTATCAGGGGCTCTGATGATCAGGCGTGTTTGCCTGTGGTTTCAATTACACCGCCACCCAGGCAGATGTCGCCATCGTAAAATACGACGGACTGGCCAGGTGTGATGGCACGTTGTGCTTCGTCAAAGGTAACGTACCATTCGCCGCTATCACGTTGTTCGATGGTGCAGTCCTGATCGGACTGGCGGTAACGTACTTTGGCTTTCAACTTGGTCGGGGAAGAGGGTGCTTGCTCTGAAATCCAGAAAATATCGCTGGCAGTCAGCCAGTCTGTAAACAGCAGGTCGTTCTGTTTGCCCTGAACGGCCACCAGTACATTTCGATCCAGATCTTTACTGGCAACAAACCATGGTGCTTCAGGGTAGTCTTTCAGGCCGCCAATATGCAGCCCCTGGCGCTGGCCGATAGTGTAATACATAAGGCCTGCGTGTTCGCCAATGACGTCACCATCCGATGTTTCAATTTTGCCGGGCTGAGCGGGCAGGTACTGCTTGAGGAAGTCACTGAAGCGGCGCTCACCAATAAAACAGATGCCGGTACTGTCCTTTTTATTATGGGTGATCAGGTCGTGTTCTTCCGCCAGTTGGCGAACTTCAGGTTTTTCCAGTTCGCCTACGGGGAATAGTGACATAGCCAGTTCTTCGTGGCTGACTTGATGCAGGAAGTAGCTCTGGTCTTTGTTGCTATCCAGCCCTTTCAATAGCGTAGCTTTGCCGTCCTTATTGCCTCGACGTACATAATGACCCATGGCGATCATATCGGCCCCGAGCGCTTTTGCGTACTCCAGAAATGCCTTGAATTTGATCTCCCGGTTGCAAAGGATGTCAGGGTTGGGTGTGCGGCCAGCTTTGTATTCTTGCAGAAAGTGTTCGAAGACATTGTCCCAGTACTCTGCAGCGAAGTTAGCTTTATGCAATGTCAGGCCCAGTTTGTCACAGACAGCCTGGGCATCTGCGAGATCTTCTTTGGCGGTGCAATATTCGGTGCCATCATCTTCGTCCCAGTTCTTCATGAACAGGCCTTCTACCTGGTAGCCCTGTTGCTTCAACAGCAGCGCAGAAACGGATGAGTCAACACCGCCGGACATTCCGACGATTACTTTAACATTGGCATTATCAATATTGGCGTTGTCGTGCATGGAGGGGAAGGGCTCTTTTCGTAAAGTCAATGTTTGTAAGATCAGCCATCACAAGGCTGATTTTAACAAAGCGAGTGTGTTGTCTATCAAGCTCAATCTTCAGATATTGAGTCAGGACTCGTAAATGAATGTCAGAGGGTAGCGCTGGCCTGCAAGATAGTCATCTATACACTTGAGGACCATTTCGCTACGCAGTTCTGCACTGCGGGCAACAATTTCATCTCGTGTCAGCCAGTGTGCGGCAATAATACCGTCATCCAGAGGGTGTTCTGGCTCATGCTTCAGCGCTGTAGCGGCGTAACACATACGGTGGTACGTCACTCCGTTATTCTGCGATTTATGCACGTACAGACCGACCAGATACTCCGGTTTTACCCACCAGGCCGTTTCTTCCAGGGTTTCTCTGATCGCCGCATCCAGAAATTTTTCGTCTTCTTCTACATGGCCTGCGGGCTGGTTCAGTACGATGCGGCCGCCAGAATGCTCTTCAACCAGTAAAAAACGACCATCACGTTCAACAATGGTGGCAACCGTTGCATGGGGTGTCCAGACCAAAATTATTCTCCCTGTCTACTGTTCTGAGATTGGGGCTGTTCTATCCTGGTCGCCAACGATACCATTAATGCTTAAAGGCTGCGAATTGCGCAGTTTTCCCCCAGTTGTGGGGTTCAGTTGTTGACAGGGTAGAGGCCGTGATGACCCAGCAGATTATTCAGATTCAGCAGGATGACTTTTCTATAGCGCAGCTGAGCGAACAGTTGCGCAGTGAAGATGCCAGCAGTGGAGCCATTGTAACGTTTACTGGTATTGTCAGGGAGCTGGTAGAAGGTAATCTTAGCGGCTTGTATCTGGAGCACTATCCGGGCATGACAGAAAAAGCGCTGGCGCAAATTGCTGAAGAGGCTGTCGGCCGCTGGGCCTTGCATCAGGTCATTATTGTGCATCGGGTTGGACGGTTGGCGCTCAATGACAATATTGTCTTTGTTGGAGTGGGTAGTGCCCACCGGG
>JAOXSF010000020.1 GCA_025800125.1 Marinobacterium sp. | reverse complement strand
ATTTTTCAGATATTGGTGCAGATGGGGAGACTCGAACTCCCACGCCCGTGAAGGCACTAGCACCTGAAGCTAGCGTGTCTACCAATTCCACCACATCTGCAAGGTTTTCGTATTTGTTTCAAGGCAGTTACGCTCTGCCGTTTTGCTTTCCGCACCTGTCACTGCAAGGCTTTACCGTAACAGTGGTTGGTGCAGATGGGGAGACTCGAACTCCCACGCCCGTGAAGGCACTAGCACCTGAAGCTAGCGTGTCTACCAATTCCACCACATCTGCGTCGAAAGCGGTGTGGATATTACAGACGGCTTATGTCGCTGTAAAGCCCTTTTTTAAAATTTTCACCATCATTTCTTTTGTTGCCGTTCGTATATTGCTGTTCGTAAACACTGTGCGATGTCGGCTCCCTGAATCACACAGCGTTCAGCTGCGCTCTGATCAGCTTTTTGACAGGCAGCTCTTCACCTGATTACCCAACTGCTGCAAATAGTCGGTATAACCCGTCGTCGATACCCTGGCATCCAGTGCCAATGGATCAAGCTCACCATAGCCAACGGATAGCCCTTCAGTCACCGACTTCACCACCGCCGCTTTGAACTGTGGTTCACCAAAGACGCAAACCGCCGCATCAGCTTTGAGTTGCTTGCGAATATCCGCCAGGTGACGGGTACCAATCGGTCGACCGGGATCAACCGTAAAAGCACCCAGCATATTCAGCTGATAGCGCTCCATGAAGTAACCATACGCATCATGGAAAACGAAAAATCCGCGTGCCTGTAGCGGAGCCAGATCCGCTTTCAGCTGCCTGTCAACGGTGATCAGCCTCGCACTGAAATCCAACAGGTTCTGTTCCAGTGTTACTTTATGCTGCGGGTAAAGCGTAGCAAGGCGCTGTGAAAGCTGTTCCGCGGCTTTCAACGCTTCCATCGGGTTTAACCACAGGTGCGGGTCAACACCGCCGTGATCATGATGGTCATGTCCCTCTTTTTCATCAATTTTATCTGCATGGGCGGCATGTTCTTCTGCCGTTTCATCAGCATGGCTGTCTTGCGGTAACAACGTCAACGCAGGTACCTGGCTACTGGCGACCACTTTCTCAAGAAACAGCTCCAGATCAGGGCCAATCCACAGCATGATGTCAGCCCGTTTCAGCTTGCGACGATCAGATGGCTTGAGTGCATAGTGGTGGGGTGATGCACCCGGTGGGATCAGCACATCCGTATGACCAAGATCGCCTACCACTGCCTGAGCAATCAACTGCAAGGGTTTAACTGAAGCCAGTACTTCTGGCTGGCCATCAGCGGCCTGAACATTGGCGGCAGACAGGCTGCCGAAACAGAGCAGCACAGCACTGCAAAAACCTTTAAGATTCATGGTCGGTAATCCGTGGGCAGACCGGCGCGCTCGAATGCGTAACGTGCCGGGAATGTTCAATCATTAATGGTTATACTATAACACCAGCTTTTCACAGACACGAAGCAGGTAGCACGACAGAATGTAACCTGTCTGCGCCATCCATGGCTGCGAAATGCTGCAACATAACAAAGACAACAGATCGCCCCATGAGCCACCAGTCCATCGCCTATCACCCGGAACACAATCACAGCCACTGTATTGAACAGGCCCTCGCGCAGGCCCGCGAACTGTGCAAGGCCCGCAAGCAACGGCTGACCGCAATCCGGGAGCTGGTGCTGCGGCTGATCTGGCAGAGCCATCAACCACTCGGCGCCTATGACCTGTTGCCTGCATTGGCAGAGGCAGGTTTCAACTCCGCCCCACCAACCGTTTACCGGGCGCTGGATTTCCTGCAGACGCAGGGACTGGTGCACCGGATCGCCTCACTGAATGCTTTCGTTGGCTGTCCTTCACCGGAACACGCCCACGATGGCTGTTTTCTGATCTGTGAGAACTGCCGAACGGTAGTAGAACTGGATGCCGGGTCCATTATCAATCAGGTACAGACCGAAGCGCAGGCACTGGGGTTTGCCGTGCGCCAGCAAACTATCGAAATCAGCGGACTGTGCCCCAATTGCCAGAACCCTGGCCAGAGCTCTGATAGCTGAATGTCTACACATAACGATCTGATCCGTCTGCACAATGTGGAGGTACGCTTTGGCGACAACCATGTGTTGCAAAATATCAACCTTGCCCTGCACAACGACTGCATCACTACGCTGATCGGCCCTAATGGTGCGGGTAAAACCACCCTGGTGCGTATTGTACTGGGGTTGCTACAACCCTCCAGTGGCCAGGTCTGGCGCGAAAACGATCTTCGTATCGGCTATATGCCACAGAAACTGCAGATCGACCGCACCTTTCCACTGACAGTGGAGCGCTTTCTGCGCACCGCAGGTATCAACGACCGTGACAGTCTGCATTCTGCGCTGGCTGATACCGGTGCCGAAGCCTTGCTTAAACAATCGATACACAACCTGTCCGGCGGCGAGACCCAGCGGGTACTGCTGGCCCGTGCGCTACTGCGCGACCCCAATCTGCTGGTACTGGATGAACCCGTACAGGGGGTCGATATTAATGGCCAGATCGAACTCTACGAGCTGATCGCCCGTATCCGCCGCCAGCGCCGCTGCGGTGTACTGATGATCTCCCACGATCTGCACCTGGTGATGGCCAGTACCGACCACGTTGTCTGCCTGAACCACCACATCTGCTGCTCCGGCCACCCGGAACAGGTCAGTAATGACCCGTCATTCTGTGAACTGTTCGGCCCCCAGGGCGCACAGGCACTGGCACTCTACAGCCACCACCACAATCATCGCCATAATGCCCATGGTGACGTTGTTGAAACCGGAGCCATTGAAACCGGATCCGTTGAAAACGATACCAGAGCCTCCGACGCCACACACACAAACAACACAACCAGAAATCAGGGGGATGATTGCTGTGCTGGATGATTTTCTGCTCTACGCCCTGCTGGGCGGACTGGGTGTGGCAGCGGTAGCAGGGCCACTGGGTGCCTTTGTGGTATGGCGACGGATGGCCTATTTCGGCGATACCCTGGCGCACTCAGCACTGCTGGGAGTCGCGCTGGGACTGGTGCTACAAATAAACCTCAATCTGGCCGTAATCGCCTGCTGTGTGCTATTAGCACTGGGTCTGGTAGCACTGCAACGCCAGCGTATGGTAGCAACCGATACCCTGCTGGGAATTATGGCTCACAGTGCGTTGTCACTGGGTCTGGTAGCGGTAGCTCTGCTGGATAATGTACGGCTGGATCTGCTGGCTTATCTGTTTGGTGATCTGCTGGCAGTCAGCCGGGAAGATCTGTACTGGATTTATGGCGGCGGCGCGCTGATTCTGGTGCTGCTCTACAAGCTATGGCAACCGCTGCTGGCGATTACCATCAATGAAGAACTGGCACAGGTCGAGGGCGTACCAGTGGCCAGGGTACGGCTGGCTCTGATGCTGCTAATTGCAGTGGTGATTGCGGTGGCGATGAAAATTGTCGGGATTCTGCTGATCACCGCACTGTTGATTATTCCCGCCGCTGCGGCACGACGACTGGCAGTGAGCCCGGAACAGATGGCCATCGGTGCTGGGATCCTGGGCTGTAGCGCAGTCATTCTTGGCCTGAGCGCTTCCTGGCATGCCGATACGCCAGCAGGGCCTTCTATTGTGGTAATGGCAGCGCTGCAGTTTATTCTGCTCTATGCACTGCCGTTCCGACGTCAGAACTGACCTGCTAACACCCGCTGATCAACGCTTCCACAGCGCGTTGATCAGCGCGCCGCCAATAATCAGCGCACCACCCAGCAGTGTCCAGACAGTGGGCAGCTCGGAAAACAGCACCAGCCCCAGCAACGCGGAAAAGATCACCTGCACATAGGCATACGCGCTGACCTTACCGGCTTTCTCTGCCGCCATCGCTTTAGTCAGACCGATCTGTCCCACCTGAGTAAAAATCCCCACCAGCAGCAACAAAAAGATTGCCTGGCCAGACGGTATGACAAAATCACTGCCCAGCAACAGCAGCGATACCGGCAGGGCGATCAGCGGGAAGTAGAAGATAATCACCGACGCATCTTCACTCTGACTCAGCCGACGTACCAGTACATAGGCAATAGCACTGCCCAGCGCACCCAGCAATGCCGCCGCCACACTGAATAACGGCAACTCAGCACCTGCTTCCATCAGTGAACCGGGCTGCACCATCACCAGTACACCTATCAGGCTCAGTGCGATGCAGGCCAGAGTGGCACGCTGCACTGACTCTTGCAGAAACAGCCAGGCGATCAGTGCGGTAAACGCCGGATAGGTGTACTGCAGCACGGTTGCTTCCGCCAGTGGCAGGGTGGTAACCGAGTAGTAGACACAGATCAGGGCCAGTGCGCCGACCATACCACGCGCAAACAGCAGCAGATGATTTTCACCCCAGATCGAAATGCGCTTGCGGCGCACATCGATATAGCTCAGTGCCAGTGACACCAACGCTCTGGCGGCAACAATCTCCAGCACCGGAATGCCGTATGCCCCCACCATCTTGACGCAGGCTGCCATCAGGGCAAAACCCAGCGCCGACAACAGCATATAACGCACCGCCACAGGTACAGCAAATGAAGAGGAAAACAGAGTCATAACACAACTACCACAGGGAAAAGATCAGACGAAAAGAAGCCACCGGAAAGCAGCCAGAGAGATGCTGGCGCGATAATAGCAGAAACATTAACGCCGACTGCATCTGAAACTGCTGTTGATCTGCTACCAGTTTTTACCAGGGCGTAGAGACTGGATCAGATGGGGTGCAGCACTGGGCATACTGGTGGTAACCAACACCGCACCAGCGCGCGTATTACGTGGCATGGTACATCTTCAGGCAGAAACAGCGGCACCGCTGTGGCTGTTCTGGCGACGGGTACTGGAGTTATGGCGCCGGGAAGCAGAGTTCTGATAACACACACCGGGCAACAGAAAACCTCGCTCAATTGACCGCAGGATGTCAGACTGTCTGTTCAACATCTGACACCCTCGTATGGCTTGCGGAGGCCTCCATGCGGCACACTCTTTCCCTGCTGATGTTAAGTGCGACCCTGACCACCACAACCCCGGTATTCAGCCAGAGCGGGCTGATGCAACAGCTGCGTTTTCCTCCCGGTTTCAAGCTGGAACAGGTGGCACGGGTCGAAAATGCCCGTCAGATGAGTCTGGCCGCCGACGGCTCCCTGTTTGTTGGCAGTCGACAAGCTGGCAAGGTGTACCGCCTGCGTGATCCGGACAACGACGGCCACTACGAACAGCAGCAGGTGCTGCTCAAAGGGCTGGCCATGCCCAGCGGTATCGCCTTCCACCAGGGCGCGCTCTATATTGCTGACCTTAATCGCATCCTGAAGCTGGACAATGCCCTGGCGGCACAACCCGGCCCGCAGTTGCTGCTCAGTGATCAGCTGCCAGACAAGAAGCATCACGGCTGGAAGTATCTGAAAGTAGGCGCAGACAGGCAGCTCTACTTCAATATTGGTGCGCCCTGCAATGTCTGCCTGCGGGAAGACCCACGCTTTGCCACACTGGCCCGAATACCCCTGAACGGCGGTACGGTTGAGGTGATCGCCCGCGGTGTACGCAACAGCGTTGGCTTTGCCTGGCACCCAGGCGATGGTGCGCTCTGGTTTACCGACAATGGCCGCGACTGGCTGGGAGATGATCGCCCCGATGATGAACTGAACCGGCTAACGCAGACCGGCCAGCACTTCGGCTTCCCCTATATCCACGGCGATAACCTGCCAGACCCGCAGTTCAGTCAGTTACCCGTCCCCGAACACAGCCCGCCCCGTGCCCTGCTCGGCCCCCACGTCGCCGCACTGGGGATGACTTTCAGCCAGCAGCCCCCCTGGGCCGAACCTGGTGAAACCTCTGCTTTTATCGCCCTGCATGGCAGCTGGAACCGTAGCGAGAAGGTAGGGTATCAGGTACTGAAAGTGCGCCTGAAAGATAACGAGGTGATCAGTATCCGGCCCTTTATCTATGGCTGGCTGCAGGGTCAGCGTCACAGTGGCCGCCCGGTGGATGTACTGTTTGACGGCAACAGCCTGCTGATCAGCGATGATCATGGTGATGCAATCTACCGACTGACGCCTTTGCAATAGCTTGACCATCAACAAGCTAATCATCAACAGCCTGACTGGCCACCAGCTGACGACAGCAACACATCATTACACTGGTGCCGAAAACCCTGTTGCTGTGCGCCCCGGCCACACTTAATCTCAGAGCATCACCCACCGCTATTCAGGCATCCGGTATAACCGGAACGATATGACTGGGAAGCACAATATGACCGGAAAAAACAGCATGACAGCACCCTACACCCCGCCCCGCATCTGGCAATGGCACAGTGATAATGGCGGTGCCTTTGCCAGCATCAACCGACCGATTGCCGGTGCTACCCATGACCAGCCGCTGCCAACGGGCAAACATCCATTGCAACTGTATTCGCTGGCAACACCGAACGGTGTCAAAGTAACAGTGTTACTGGAAGAACTGCTGGCACAGGGCATTAACGATGCCGAGTATGATGCCTGGCTGATCCGTATTACCGAAGGGGATCAGTTCAGTTCCGGTTTTGTCGAGGTCAACCCGAATTCCAAAATTCCGGCCCTGATGGATCACAGCACCACCCCGCCAACACCGGTGTTTGAATCAGGCTCCATCCTGCTGTACCTAGCGGAAAAGTATGGTGCTTTCATCCCGTCAGATCCGGCTCTGCGCACCCAGTGTCTGAACTGGCTGTTCTGGCAGATGGGCAGTGCCCCCATGCTGGGTGGCGGCTTTGGCCATTTCTATGCTTACGCACCGGAAAAGCTCGAGTACCCGATCAACCGTTACACTATGGAAGTGAAACGCCAGCTGGATGTGCTGGACCGTCATCTGGCAGAGCATCGCTACATGTGTGGCGAGCAGTACAGTATTGCCGATATGGCGATCTGGCCCTGGTATGGTGCGCTGGTACTGGGCCGCCTGTATGATGCGGCAGAATTTATCGCAGCAGACAGTTACTGTCATGTGCAACGCTGGGCACAGGAAATTGACCAGCGCCCGGCGGTGCAACGCGGCCGACGGGTCAACCGTAACTGGGGCGAAGCGTCAGAACAGCTGCCTGAACGCCATGATGCCAGTGATTTCGAACTGCGTACTCAGGGCCGGCCTGACGGCAGTGAAGCTTGCTGAGGTTACAGATTCTGGCGCAGCAACGGCAACAGCACATCACGCCACTTCAGATAGGCCTCACCGTTAAGGTGCAGGCCATCGTAACTCCAGACCGGGTCCAGCACACCCTGTCCATTGCGGAACACCCGGTGCAGATCAACCCACTCAACATAGGGCTGGCGGGCTGCCCAGTCCATCAACTGGCGGTTGATAAAGTTGATGTCGGCGTTATCACGGCGTGTCCACATCAGGCTGTTGTTTACTGGCAACAGGCTCTGCAGGTAGATTGTCGTCTGCGGTGACAATTGATGCAGACGGCGCACCAGTGCCTGCACACTGTTAACCACATGCTGCGGTGGGTCTACCAGCAGGTCATTGACTCCAGCCATCAGAAACACCCGCTCTGGTTGTGAAGCTGCAACCTCATCCACCCGATGCAGCATCTGGCTGGCACGATTGCCACCAATACCACGGTTTTTCATCCGGCTGTCTGCAAGCAGTTCAGCCCACTCCGCCTGCGCAGTAATCGAATCGCCCAGAAATACCGTTTCACCCGGTGTATTACGCAACAGCCGAAAATGCTCGCTACGCCCGGTCGACACGCCATCACCGGTTTCCATGTGGGTAAGCCGAAACCACAGATAACTGGGCCCACCCAGCGGACGCAGCATCAGAACAACCAGCAACAACAGTAAAAAGTTGCCGCATAACGAGAGGGCAAGCAGGCGATGCTGGCGCAGTTGCTGCAACAACCGCTGCAACGGTGACATATCAGACATAGGGCCATCCATACTGGCAAAGGTTCAGGCACGCGGTAACGGGTTTAGCAGTGAGCACGATGCTGGCATCGCGGCTCTCGAACCGTTGATATAACACCGGGCCACTAAAGGCCCGGTCGCTGATCAGTGGTCGTTACGTTGCAAACCAGGGTTAGGATGAAACAGCAGTGGCTGTACATCTTCACTCAGCTCAGGCGTGGTACGATTAACGCGGGTTTCCAGTTCTTCAGCTTCTGGCTGACCATCCAGCCGCATAGCGTCGGTGAAATCACATTTAACGCATTCACGATATTCGCGCTCATCATCGCGGTACATGCGTAGCGTGTCCATCTGGTTACAGCGCGGGCAGACCGCACCGGCAATAAAGCGTTTTACAACAGTCATTCAATTCATCCTGACCACAGCCAGCGCCATGGTCGTCAATGGGCAGGCAAACCTGCCCCGGTTCGGATGTAATCAGCCAGTAATACCGCTGTGACGCAGCAACGCGTCAACCTGTGGTGTACGGCCACGGAATTCGGTAAACAGCGCCATCGGCTCACGGGAACCGCCCTGCTCCAGTACGGTGCGACGGAAGTCAGCTCCTGCCTGCGCATTGAAGATGCCTTCCTCCTCAAAGCGGGAAAACGCATCAGCAGACAGTACTTCAGCCCATTTATAGCTGTAATAACCGGCGGCATAACCACCGGCAAAAATATGGCTGAAGCCATGCTGGAAACGGTTAAAGGCCGGTGGCTGTACTACCGCAACCTGCTCTCGTACTGCATTCAGTACTGCCTGAATATCCGTTTCTCCCGCGGTGTACTCCATGTGCAGGCGGAAATCAAACAGCGCAAACTCCAGCTGACGAACCATCATCATACCGGACTGATAATTTTTCGCTGCCAGCATGCGCTCCAGCATCGCCTGCGGCAGGGATTCACCGGTCTGGTAGTGGCCAGAAATCAGTGCCAGCGCTTCAGGCTCCCAGCACCAGTTTTCCATAAACTGACTTGGCAGCTCGACCGCATCCCATGGCACACCGTTGATACCACTAACCGCAGCTGTTTCGATACGGGTCAGCATATGGTGCAGACCATGGCCAAATTCATGGAACAGGGTGGTGACTTCATCGTGGGTCAGCAGTGCCGGATCATCCCCCACCGGGCCGCTGAAGTTGCAGACCAGATAGGCCACTGGCAACTGCACAGCGCCGTCGTCCAGCCGACGACGTACCCGGCAATCATCCATCCAGGCCCCTCCGCGCTTCTTGTAACGGGCGTAGGCATCAAGGAAGAAACGGGCAATGGCGTCACCCTCACGACTGATCTCGAACAGCCGTGCATCCGGGTGCCAGCTGTCAAAGTCATGCAGCTCATGAATTTCTATATCAAACAGCCGCCCCGCAACCTGGAACAGGCCATCCAGCACTTTCGGCATCGGGAAGTAAGGACGCAGCGCCTGCTGCGACACAGAATATTTCTGTTCTTTAAGCTGCTCACCATAAAAAGTCAGATCCCAGGCCTGTGGGTCATCCAGCCCCTGAGTCTGGGCAAAGGCCACCAGCTCATCGTAATCCTGCCGTGCTACAGTCTGGCTTTTCTCTGCCAGGTCGGTCAGGAAACCGACCACCTGCTCCGATGATTCTGCCATTTTGGTAGCCAGTGAGTATTCACCGTAATGCTCAAAACCCAGCAACGCGGCCAGTTCATGACGCAGGGTCAGAATCTCAGTCATGATGTCGGAGTTATCCCACTTGCCTGCGTGAGGGCCCTGATCCGAGGCACGGGTGGCAAAGGCTTCGTAAACTTCGCGCCGCAGCTCACGATTTTCAGCGTGGGTCATCACCGCCAGATAGGATGGGAAATCCAGTGTAATCAGCCAGCCGTCCAGCGCTTTTGCCTGCGCCTGCTGCTGTGCGACTGCCAGCGCCATCTCCGGCAAACCTGCCAGCTCACTGACATCACTGATCTGTTTCTGCCAGCCACCGGTCGCATCCAGCACATTTTCGGAGAACTTTGTTGTCAGCTCGGACAGACGCTGCTTCAGCTCGCCATAACGTTGCTGCTGTGCTTCTGGCAGTGCAATGCCGGAAAGACGGAAGTCACGCAGCTGGTCTTCAATCATCTTCTGCTGCGCCACACTCAGGCTGTCAAAGCCGTCACTTTCGCGGATCGCTCTGAACGCTTCATACAGGCCACGGTTCTGGCCCAATTCAGTCCAGTACTGGCTCAGCTTTGGCAGACAGGCATTATAGGCTTCACGCAGTTCATCACTGTTTACCACCGCATTCATATGGGACACCGGCGACCAGGCCTGAGCCAGCCGGTCGTGCATGCTTTCCAGCGGTGCAACAAAACTGCTCCAGTCAGGCGTGTTAGCACCTTGCAATGACGTCAGCAGCTCGCTGATTGCCTGACGGTTATCGGCTAGCAACTGGTCAATGGCCGGTTCAATATCCGCCGGGCTGATCTGGCTGAAAGGCGGTAGCAGATGTGTCTGCAGCATCGGGTTGCTCATAGAATATTCCTTCTGCATTTCCCGCCAGGCCGGTCAGACCGGACAGCGGTGGCTTGAATTTGCACTGATTGATGGTGGCAGTGCATAACAATTTCAAGATCGTGGGCCAATATCCGTCATGCGATCAGCGCTGTACTCAGGCCAGCAACTGCAACTGATCCACGCTATGTAACGCGGCGACCAGCCGCAACGCCTGATCAATCGCCTGGGAGGACTGGCCACTGTGCAACAGATCCATCAGGTGGCTGCGGTAGCAGGGCATCCCACCATTGATCGCTGAAATTGCTACAGCGTAATAGTGGTAGGCCGTCTCATCGGCAACATCAGTATCCTCTAGCGGCGGCATCGCCAGTGCCTGCAATGAGCCACCTGCACCGATTTCAGCTACCATTCGCACCTGAAAATAAGGGTTGGTCACCCCCATACGCTCCACAGCTTTGCGTACAATGGTCTGGGTCTGTGGCGGAGTAACCGCCCGAATAGTCGCTACCAGCGTCGGGTTACGCAGGGCACAGGCAGCAGCCAGTGCCACGCCACAACGGTACGCTTCATCCAGCCCGGTTTCCTGCATCAGCGTACGCTGTAGCAGAGTGGCCAGATCATCACTGCCTTCTGGCAGGCCCGTAATCAGGGTTTCAGTCAATTGATTCAACATGCAGTGCTCCTTCATCTCGATATATGCCATGGTGCCGCCAGGCTACCACCAGAGCTGATAACGCCTCATGCGCTATCCTTTCAAGATCTTGTTTCAGGTTCGTCGTTTTACGGTAGTACGTTTATTGTTATGGTGGGCAGACAGCGATGGACGAAGCCCGTCGTCGCTACAACCATCACCCGCAGGCTTTTATGATAGCGTTTCATACTGAGAGCCGGGGGACGGCGAATCTGTTCCGTTATATCTGATCTGGCTCTCTGATAACCGGCTTGTTAATGACGGGCCCTGTGCTGACTGAGCGAGGTAATAACGTGAATATCCGTCCTTATCAGGGCATGACTCCCCGTCTGGGAGATCGTGTTTTTGTCGATCCCAGCGCGGTTGTACTGGGTAATGTCGAACTGGCCGATGATTGTTCCGTCTGGCCACTGACTGTCATTCGCGGTGATATGCACCGTATCCGTATTGGCGCGCGCACCAGTGTACAGGATGGGTCCGTGCTGCATATAACCCATGCAGGGCCATTCAATCCTGACGGTTTTGCACTGATCATCGGTGAAGATGTCACCATCGGTCACCAGTCCATGTTGCACGGTTGCACCATCGGCAACCGGGTTCTGGTGGGTATGGGAGCCATGGTGATGGACGGTGCAGTAGTAGAAGATGACGTTGTGATCGGCGCAGGTTCACTGGTGCCGCCCGGTAAAGTTCTGGAGAGTGGTTATATGTATATGGGCCGCCCGGTGAAAAAAATTCGCGAAATCACCGACAAAGAGCAGCAGTTTTTCACCTACAGTGCCGCCAACTACGTCGCGCTGAAAGATACACATCTACAGGAAGACTGGGCCAGCAGCGAGCAGATTAACGTGCCGGAAGATGAGATATGAATCACAAAAACAACTGATAATTACTGACGGCGATCAAAAGTAACGACAATGCGTTTGATAACGATTCTTATTTTGTTAAGATTCCCTTCACATTTGATCACTCTGCTGAAAGGTTAATAACAATGAAGTTTCGCAAGTCTCTGATCGCCCTGTCGCTGACAGCGGTAGCGCTGACCGGCTGTAACCAGGCAAATGTCCAGGCGTCTGCTCCGGCAGAGGTATCCGGCCAGGCAGTACTGACCACCTACGCTGATATTGCTCACGCTACATTTGAAGACTCTCTGATCACTGCTAAGGCGCTGCGCAAAGCGGTACAGCAGTTCCTGGCGGCACCGACTGAAGCGAACCTGCAGAAGGCAAAAAATGCCTGGATTGCAGCACGCGTACCTTATCAGCAGACTGAAGCGTACCGCTTCGGCAACGCCATGGTGGATGACTGGGAAGGCCGGGTAAACGCATGGCCACTGGATGAAGGCCTGATCGACTACGTTGACAGCTCTTACGGCGCAGATTCCGACGAGAACCCGTTCTACACCGCTAACGTTATTGCCAACAAAACCCTGACACTGGGTGGCAAGAGCATTGATGCGTCCGTTATCGACAAGAAACTGCTGGCAGAAACCCTGCATGAAGTTGACGACGTTGAAGCCAATGTTGCCACCGGTTACCACGCGATTGAATTCCTGCTGTGGGGCCAGGATCTGAACGGTACCAATCCAGGTGCAGGCAAGCGTCCAGCCGCTGATTTTGATCTGGCGAACTGTACCAATGGTAGCTGTGACCGTCGTCGTCAGTACCTGGCAGCGGCAACCGACCTGCTGATTGATGATCTGGAAGAGATGGTAAACAACTGGACAGCCAATGGCGCTGCCCGTGCAGACCTGTTCGCCAAAGGTGAAAAAGGCGGCCTGTCTACCATTCTGACCGGTATGGGCTCGCTGGCTTACGGCGAGCTGGCAGGTGAGCGTACCAAGCTGGGCCTGATGCTGCATGACCCGGAAGAAGAGCACGACTGCTTCGCTGATAACACCCACTACTCCCACTACTACGATGCCAAAGGCATCAAGAATGTTTACACCGGTACTTACACCCGCGTAAACGGCACCGTAGTAACAGGCGCATCTCTGTCTGCACTGCTGGCCAGCAAAGCGCCAGCCGTTAACACTGAAATGCTGCGCAAGCTGGAAGTTACCGAAGCCGCGGCTCAGGTAATGGTTGATGAAGCAGAAAAAGGTAACACTTTTGACGTACTGATCGGCGAAAACAACCCTCAGGGTAACCAGGTTGTACAGAACTTCGTTGACGCCCTGACAGATGAAACCCGCACAGTTGAAGCGGCTATCGCAGCGCTGAACCTCGACGGTATCGAACTGGAAGGTTCCGACAGTCTGGACAACCCGACTGCCGTTCTGGCTGAGTAATCCGCCTCCCCCGCGCAGTGTGATCAGCGGCGATCCGGGGCTGTCTTAGGCAGCCCCCTGCGCACAGAAGTCCGGGGATTTTCCCAATGAAACACCAGGAACAGTTTTCTGCAGTGCCCGCTTTGCGACGCTGTCAGCCATATTTTGCCTGTGTGGCGCTCAGTGCCAGCCTTGCCTTAACCGTTTCAACAAGTCAGGCTTCTATTCAGATCACTGCACCAGCCCCCACCACTGATTTCAGTAAAGCGGAAGCCGGTGAACACCTGCCCGGTGGCAGCAGCACCCATCTGAAGCGTCACGACAAAAAAGCCTTTACCCATCCGTCTGCCAATATGCCTTTTGAGCAGCAGCTGGATTTCAAGGTCGGTAACGGCATTTTCAAGAAGATCTGGGTCTCTTCACCCTCCAGTACCACCGCCAGCGATGGTCTGGGGCCACTTTATAATGCCCGCTCCTGTATGCGCTGCCATGTACGTGACGGTCGCGGCCATACGCCGGACGCAAACTACCCGGACGATAACGCCACCTCGATGTTTCTGCGCCTGAGTATTCCACCGCAGAATGCAGATCAGCGTCAGGCACTGGCAGAGAGTCGTCAGGCCGTTATTCCGGAACCAACCTATGGCGGCCAGTTGCAGGACTTCGCCATTCAGGGGCTGCCTATTGAGGGCCGGATGTATATCCGCTACACCGAAAAAACCCTGTCATTATCAGACGGTGAAAGCGCCAGCCTGCGGGTTCCTGAGTACAGCATTACCGATCTGGGCTTTGGCCCGCTGCACCCACAGACGATGATTTCACCCCGGGTTGCACCACCGATGATCGGGTTGGGCCTGCTGGAGGCGATCCCGGAAGCAGCACTGCGCGCCAGTGAAGATCCACACGACCGTGACGGTGACGGTATTTCCGGCCGCGCCAACATCGTCTGGAACGGTGAAACCGGGCGTACCGAGATCGGCCGGTTCGGCTGGAAAGCCGGTATGCCAACGCTGAATCAGCAGAATAACAGCGCCTTTAACGGCGATATTGGTATCTCTAATGCCTATTTCAGTAACCCGGCCGGGGACTGTACCGAGCACCAGCCCGTCTGTCTGAATGCGCCCAACGGCAATACCCCGGCGCAGGATAATCTGGAAGCCTCGCGTCTGATGAGTCAGCTGCTGCTCTATTACAGCCGCAACCTGGCTGTACCTGCCCGTAAAAACGTCAATGACCCACAGGTACTGGCGGGCAAGGAAGTGTTCTATAACACCGGCTGCATCCGCTGCCATACACCAAAATTCGACACCGGCACTGATACGCTGGGGATGGAACAGCGCAATCAGCTGATCTGGCCTTACACTGACCTGCTGCTGCACGACATGGGCGAAGGGCTAGCCGACAACCGCCCCGAATACCAGGCCAACGGTCGGGAATGGCGCACACCGCCACTATGGGGCATTGGCTTGACGAAAATCGTTAACGGCAAGACCCATTTCCTGCATGATGGCCGCGCCCGCAACCTGCTGGAAGCGGTGCTGTGGCACGGCGGTGAAGCCGAGGCTGCAAAACAGGCGGTGATCCACATGAATAAAGATGATCGCGCCAATCTGATCCGATTTCTGGAGTCATTATGATGTTTAATCGACAGGCCTTTTCCCTGCTTGGTACCAGCCTGATGCTGCTGGTTGCTCCATCATTGCAGGCTGCCCCAAGCGAAAACCAGTGGCAGGCATTCAGCACAGCGGCCGTAACCAACCATATTCTGCCCCGTTACCAGGCACTGGCTGACAGCAGTGCATCACTGAGCCAGGCCACACAGCAGTTCTGTAAACAGCCCACCGAGCAGGGGCTGGCACAGGCAAAACAGGACTTCCACAACACCATGGCCGCCTGGCAGGGCATCCAGCATGTGCAATTTGGCCCGGTGGAAATTCTGATGCGCAACTTCAGCCTGCAATTCTGGCCAGACAAGAAAAACCTAGGGGGCAAACAGCTGGCAGGACTGCTGAACAACGAAGACCCGGCCAGCCTGAGCGATGAGCGCTTTCGCGCCGCCAGTGTAGCGATCAAAGGCTTGCCAGCCATGGAACGACTGCTGTTTGCGGACGATGCGCTGAATCAGTTCCAGAACCATCCTTTCCGTTGCCAGTTGACGGTTACCGTCGCTGATTACATCGCGGGTATGGGTCGTGATATTCGCCATGAGTGGCAGCAGTACGCCGACGAGTTCAAACAGATTGATGGTGAAGGTTATTACGAAGACACCACCGAAGCGGTCACCGATCTGCTTAAAGCGATGGTTGAGCCTGTCGAAGTCGTGCGGGACATGAAAATTCTGCGCCCACTGGGTAAATCCGAACAACGCGCCAAGCCACGCCGCAGTGAATCCTGGCGCAGCGAGCGTTCACTGGACAATATGATCATCAACCTGCAGGCACTGCATGAGCTGTACCGCACCGGCGGCGATAACAGCCCGTACAACCTGCTGAAACTGGAAGGTGCCAGCGAACAGGCTGAACGTATCGAACAGCGCTTCCAGAGCCTGATCAGCCAGCTCAAAGCAGTACCCGCACCACTGTACCGCTCGGTTAAAACACCCGAGCACTACCAGCAGCTGCGTCAGATCAGTGTTGATCTGAAAGCACAGACCAACGATATGGAAGCGGCGATGAAGCCACTGAATATCCAGCTGGGGTTCAACAGCCGTGATGGTGATTAACCGACGCAACTTTCTGGCCGCACTGGGTGCTGGTCTGCTGTTGCCGGTTACCGGTGCTGCGGCGACAGCCGAAACGCCGCTGCGCTTTGCCAGCGCCTCACAAGACGCACAGGGTAGCCACTGGCTGGTGCTGTTTGATGATCAGGGCAATGAACGCCTGCGTCATCAGCTGCCCGGACGCGCCCATCATGTGGCAGCACACCCGACGCAACCCTGGCTGATGGCGGTTGCCCGTCGCCCGGACCGTTTTATTGATGTAGTCAGCCTGGAGAATGGCGCACTGCTCAAACGGATCGACAGCGGTACTGAACGTCATTTCTATGGCCACGCCATCTTTTCAGCAGACGGCCGCTGGCTGGTTGCCACCGAGAACCATATCCCGACCAGCGAAGGCCGGGTGGTAATCCGTGATTGCCACAACGGTTTTACCGTGGTGGCAGATCATCCCAGCTACGGCATTGGCCCCCATGAGCTGGCCTGGCTGAATGATCAACGCACGCTGGTTGTTGCTAATGGCGGCATTCAGACCCACCCGGACAAAGGCAGGGAGATGCTGAATCTTGACAGTATGCAGCCCTCGCTGGTGCGTATAGACAGCCGCAGCGGCACACTGCTTGAGAAAGCCGAACTGCCTGCTGAACTGCACCAGTGCAGCATCCGTCATATCGACATCAATCCGCATGACCAGGTCGCCATCGCCATGCAGTACCAGGGCGAACTGTATGACAACGTACCACTGACTGCACTTTATCAACCCGGCCTGGGTATCCGGGCGCTGGAGCTGCCAGAGCCGATCCGGCAGAAGATGAAGCAGTACTGCGGTAGCGCCCGGTTTGATCACAGCGGCGATTATTTTGCAATTTCAGCACCCCGTGGTGATCTGATCAGTTTCTGGCAGCGCGATGGGCGCTTCCTCGACAGTATTCGCGTACGCGACGGCTGTGGTCTGGCGGCAACCGACCAGCCCGGCGCATTCGTGATCAGCAGCGGCAATGGCCGTTGTTACCACTACAACCTTCACACCAGGAGAAAAACAAAACTCCCACTGGCAGGCGAGCGGCCGCAGGCCTGGGACAACCATATGGTGCGTGTCAGCTGACAACTTTTGATCTGAAAGCGGTTTGACACCATCACGACAGCGCGGATAACCCGTCGCAATACCTGCGACACCACCAGCCCGCGCTGTCGGCTGTATTTATATTGAGGCTGAACATGAAACGTAATCTTCTTCCTTCCCTGGTTGCTGCTGCAACACTGAGTCTGTCCGGTGCTGCAATAGCCGGTGGCGATGTATCCAGCGAATTGCAGATGCTGAAACAGCGTATTGCTGATCTGGAAGCCCAGCAGAATCAGAATTCCGCACAGGGAGGAAACTGGACCGACCGCGTAAGCGTGGGTGGCGTAGCTGAGTTTCTGGCAACAGCCAGCGACGAAGATGGCAACAAAACCAATGATATTGACGTTGACACCGTTGAACTGACCATTGATGCGCAGGTTAACGACTTTATTGCCGTGTCCACAACTCTGAAATATGAAGACGACCCTGAAGGCTCTGACGACTTTTCTGTTGACGAAGCCATTGTAGTCGTAGGTGGCGAAGACAGCCCACTGACACTGACAGCAGGTAAAACTGGCGTACCATTTGCGGTAATAAACGGCGGTACCTGGACTGACCCACTGACTGATGATTTCACCGACAATACCGATGATGTGGCAATTCTGACCGCCAGCAATGGTGGCTTGAGCGCTGATCTGTATGTGTTCAAAGGTGATCAGGATAACGACGATACCGTAGAAAACTTCGGTATCAACCTGGGCTTTGAGTCTGACAGCGGTTTTGCTGTAGGTGCGGGTTACCTGAACAATATCGGTAATACCGAGCCATTCGGTTCCAGCGAGAAAGTAAATGCCCTGCGCCTGAACGCAGCGTTTGAAACCGGCGCACTGGCGCTGTCCGGTGAATACATCCAGGCTGACAGTTTTGATACAGCGGCTGGCGCAGAGCCACGCGTTGTTCATATCAGCGCAGATTACGGTCTGGACAATGTTTTCGGCGCAGCAGGCAATCTGGCCTTTGGTTACTCTGAAACCGATGAAGCACAGTTTATCGACCTGGCAGAAAGCCGCACCATTCTGGCGCTGAGCCGTGAACTGGGCGAAAACGCCGAAGTGATCGTCGAATATGTACGTGAAGAAGGTTACGGCGGTGAAGAAACTGACACCCTGAACCTGGTACTGGCAACGTCTTTCTGAGCCAGTTGCTGAATCAGCACTGTTTCAGATAACAGGCACAAAAAAGCGCGGTTCCCCTTCCCGCGCTTTTTTGTGCTCACTGTATCGCGGCGGCCTGCACAAGGGATGGCAAGCCATATCAGTCAGATATCAATATCGTAATCAATGATCATCGGAGCATGCTCCGAGAAAACTTCGTCACGGTAAATTTCCACCGACTGTACTTTTGTACGCAGGTTACCGGTAGTCAACTGGTAATCCAGGCGCGCACCTTCATTCAGCGTACGAGCACGGTTATAGCTTGGCCACCAGCTGTACTGACGGTCGGCCTTGTTGATCTCCCGGAAGGCATCAACATAGCCCATATCAACCAGTACTTCGTCCATCCAGTCGCGCTCATCTTCCAGAAAGCCTGATACTTTCTGATTTACATACCAGTTGCTCAGGTCTACCGGGCGGTGTGCAATCTGATAGGTGCCAGCAAAAATGAAATCACGGCGTTTACGCAGGGTTTTCTTCAGGTGCCCCATAAGCGCCTGCATATATTCGCGCTTGACCGCCTGTGCTTCTTCACTGGCCAGCCCCGACGGAACCGTCAGGGACGATACGCTGACTTTGTCAAAGTCGGCCTGGATAAAACGGCCATGAAAATCACACAGCTCGAAGCCCAGCCCGGTCATGATCGCCTTGGGCACAGTGCGGCTATAGATGGCTACACCACTGTAGCCATCTTCAAAGGCATCAAAAAAGTACGGGTAGTAACCCTCTGGGTGATAGATTTCATCATCCAGCTGATACTCTTTTGCACGCAGATCCTGCAGGCACACAACATCTGCATCCTGCTTTACCATCCAGTCGAAGAAGCCCTTCTTCGCTGCCTGTTCAATACCCTGGGTATTAAAGGTAATGACACGCATATCTGCTCATTTCACCTCATCGCGCGCAGAAAGATACAGGAACCTGTTATCAGTTATCCGGTCAGTGCGGTTATACATCCCCGTTCACTGCCATAAGGTCAGATTCCATATACTAAGGTGTTAATCCACCTGAGTTAGAATTGTATAGCCAAGCCGGTGCTTTTGAAATTACCCGCTTGTCGGAAATCAGCTTTTATACGCAATATCTTTCAATCATCCCTGATTTAGTCCGGTTTTCAGCCACACTCGTCACAAGACCTGCACAAAAGCCAGCAGCAAACATAGAGAACCACCCAGTAAAAACCCTCATGCCACGGTGCAAAAGCGCCTGCGCCACCCGATAATTGCCGCTAGAATAGGCGCCGTTCAATAACCTGCCTGCGGAGAATCCCATGCTCGACTACCAGAGAGATTTTATCGAGTTCGCCATCGAACAGAATGTACTGCGTTTTGGTGAATTCACCCTCAAGTCCGGCCGAACCAGCCCCTACTTCTTCAATGCAGGCCTGTTTAACAGTGGACGCGCGCTGGCAAAGCTTGGTGAATTCTACGCTGCCGCCATTGAAAACGCCGGTATCGAATTTGATGTACTGCTGGGCCCTGCCTATAAAGGTATTCCACTGGCAGCCACCACCGCCGTCGCAATGGCTAACCAGTATGACCGTGACGTGCCTTATGTATTTAACCGCAAGGAAGCCAAAGCCCATGGTGAAGGCGGCAGCCTGGTAGGTGCGCCACTGGAAGGCCGGGTGATGATCATTGATGATGTCATCACCGCCGGTACTGCCATCCGTGAAGTAATGACCATTATCGAACAGGCCGGTGCAACTCCGGCCAGCGTTGTGATCGCTCTGAACCGTCAGGAACGCGGTCAGGGAGAGCTGTCTGCGATTCAGGAAGTCGAGCGTGACTTCAGTATGCCGGTAACCAGCATTGTCAGCCTGAATGATCTGATTGAATATCTGGAAGAGAAAGGCGGTATGGCGCACGAACTGGCAGCGATTCGTGGCTATCGGGAGCAGTACGGCGTTGTCTGATTTAAGGCACTGACATTCTAGCCAGCCTCTGTAACGAATAACGGCTCCCGCAGGAGCCGTTATCAGCAAGATCTGACAGGTATCAGATCACATACTCAGATTTCAAAACACAGCGCATTAGCATT
>JAOXSF010000003.1 GCA_025800125.1 Marinobacterium sp. | reverse complement strand
GCCGGTTTCTTCTCTGGCGCGCTGGAGCTGCTAAAGCACAAAGTAACGGTAATTCGTTCCGCCGGGCTCGGTGTGGTAATGGGTCTGTTACCCGGTGTGGGTGAATTTGGCTCCCAGTTTTTCTCTTACACACTGGCACAGAAGTTTTCAAAAAACCCGGAAAAGTTCGGTGACGGAGCCCCGGAAGGGCTGATCGCCTCTGAAACCTCCAACAACGCAGTCACCGCTTCGGTAATGGTGCCGCTACTAGCCTTCGGTATCCCTGCTGATGCCTTGATGGCAATGCTGCTGGCGGTATTCATGGTACATAACTATATTCCGGGCCCAACACTGTTTATGGAACGGCCGGAGTTTATCTCTGGCCTCTATATTTCGTTGTTCCTGATGAATATTGTGGTGTTCCTGTATCTGTCTGTCGCCACCCGCTGGATTGTTAATCTCACCCGTATTCGGGGCCGCTTTATCGGTGCGTTTATTCTGGTGTTGGGCTTTATCGGCAGTTACAGCCAGAATTACCAGTTTTCGGATGCGCTGATCGCGCTGGGGTTTGCCATTATTGGCTACATATTGCGCCGCAATGAGATTCCAGCAGTACCCATCGTACTGGGGCTGGTGCTGGGGCCGGTATTCCTGACCCGCTTCCGTCAAGCAATGGGCGTTGCTGAAGGCGATATGACCGTCTTCCTGACCCGGCCAATCAGCCTGACCCTGTTCTCGCTGATTCTACTCTCCATCGGTTTCTACCTCTGGGGGCTATACCGCAACAAACCAGGCCATTAAATCCGCTTGTCACGCTTGCCTGTTCTGGTTTGTCAGGCCTGCCTCCTCGAACAAGACTGGTGCGCACCCAACAGTGCCACCAGTCTTAGTCTATATTTTCCCTCACTTCTTCCATCTGCTTCGCGCTTAACTTATCTGTTTTTGCCAGGTTTTCGTTCTGAATCTTTCATTATTTCTGCTACCTGAAACGCTCTATGCTGCTGAAATCAAGCATCAAAATCTTAAACACACATTCACAAGCGATAAGGACCCCGGCGACTCCCGAGCGGAACTGGACTGAACACAGACGCGGAGAATAGATCATGACTGAACGGACAAGCGCACCACAGCAGCCGGGGTTAACCCTGGCATTTGATGTCTACGGCACCCTGATTGATACCCAGGGCGTAACGGTAAAACTGACACAGCTATTCAATGGCAATACCGATAAAGCACAGGCATTCGCCCAGCGCTGGCGTGAGAAACAGCTGGAGTACACATTCAGGCGCGGATTGATGCAGTACTATGCCAACTTTGCCACCTGCACCCGCGATGCGCTGAACTATACCGACCAGCAATACCAGACGACACTGTCCGACAACGACAAAGATGCTCTGCTGGCACAGTATGCCGTCCTGCCCGCGTTTGCCGATGTACACCAGAGCCTGTGCGAATTGAAAGCCGCTGGATACCGGCTATATGCGTTTTCCAATGGCAATGCCAATGCTGTTAAACAGCTGCTACAGCAGGCAGGACTACGCGAGCTGTTCCTGGACGTGATCAGTGTTGAATCGCTTTGTTCCTACAAACCCAACCCGGCGGTGTATGTGCACTTTATGCGCAGTGCTGATTCAGGCAAAGGTACGAATACAAGCACAGATACGGGCACGAACACAGCGACGGACACAGCCACAGATGCCATCGCAAGCAAGTGCTGGTTAATCTCCAGTAATCCGTTTGATGTGATTGGCGCTCGCTGCGCCGGGATGAATGCTGCCTGGGTACAGCGCTCACCAGAGGCTATTTTTGACCCCTGGGGTGTTGAACCCACCACAACCGTTGCCACATTGACAGAGCTACCGGCGGCACTGGCTGACATCAATCAGCGCGGCCCGTCATAGATATAACAGCCAGATATAACAGCCCCTGGCCAGCGAGGCTGGTCAGCTGAATGAGATCTGTTCATAATCTGTTGAGTTAAATTGCAATTAATTAACATATTAAGTAAAACATAAGCTTAGCAATACCAACACAACAACAGCATAAGCCAGACAAAATAAGAACAGACCCGGAGGCCCTATGACAGCTCCTCAGATAATGACCCTTGCGAATGCCGGTGCTTTCCAGGAAGAGTGCCTGAACCTGCTTATGGGTTCAATGGACGCCAGCAGCGCACTCACCTATATGATCGACGAGCGCGGCTGCCCGGTCAGTTACCAGACCCGCCAGATGCACGCCAACCAACACCGCCAATACCTGCATAACTACCAGCAACTGGACCCACTCTACCCCGGCAATTTTCGCAATGAAAATAATGCGCGTGTGGTCAGAATGAATGACCTTGTCCCCTATCACCTGCGTAGCAGTCACCCTTACTACACTGATTTTCTGGCTCCCTGGCAGGTACAGGACATTATCGAACTGTTCTTCCGGGTAGACGGGCGGCTGGTTGCGGGTGCCGCTATTGTCACCAATACCCAGCAACCAGAGTTGCGTAACACCGAAATCAAACGGCTGGAAGCACTGCATCGCTTTGTTGAATTTTCACTGGAACAGACCCTGCAATCTCCCCATCAGCAACAGTTTGACCAATTCTGTACCCGGCATGACCTTACCGCCCGCGAGTGCATGGTGCTGGAGCGGGTATTGCAGGGCCTGCCCAACAAGGTGATCGCTAACTCCCTCAACTGTGGCCTGGCGACCATCAAAACCCATTTGCAGCACATCTTTGCCAAAACAGGTGTTAACAGCAAAGCAGAAGTGGTTTCACTCTTTAATCGTGGGCCACTGGCACACTGAAACGTTCAGGGACGATAACAGGGACAAAGTTATGCCACAGGCATAGCAGACATAACTTTGTCCTCATTTTTTGATGACAACCGCTCTTAGTGCTTCCACTTAAATTTTACAGCGCCAGTCAATGGCAGCTGAAAAAGATAAGTAAAAACGACTCACCTCAGCGCCTTCAATACACCTGAGTCAGCCAGATACGCCAAGAGGGTTTCATCATGCAATATCATCTGAACGGTTTTAAGCCGGGCAACTATCAGATTCCAGACGCCGCGCGAACGCCAGCCGCACCACCGCCTTTAACTGACCTCCCCAGCGAGGTTGATGTACTGATTGTCGGTTGCGGCCCCGCAGGCCTGGCACTGGCGCGGCAGTTGTCAGAGTTTTCAGACATAACCACCTGCATTGTTGAACAGAAAGCAGGCCCCTTACTGTTCGGCCAGGCGGATGGTATCTCATGCCGTACACTGGAAATTATGGAAGCCTTTAACAGCAGTGAACTGGTCAAAGAGACCTATCAACTGCATCAGAATGCTTTCTGGGAGCCAGACACCGCACAGCCTGCACATATCAAACGTACCCATAAAGTGCCAGATGCCCGTCTGGGTCTGTCTGAATTTACCCATGGTGTGGTAAATCAGGCCAGACTGCATGACCTGCTATTGGAAGGCATGGCGCGCTCGGTGACTCAGCTAGTACCCCATTACAGTCGTCGCCTGCTTGCACTGGATGTCGATGCAGCGCTGACGCAGGAGCTGGCAGCCTATCCAATCACCGCCACTTTTGCCCATCACGATACGGTTCAAGAGCACGTACCTCAAGAGCGGCCACCCCACCTTGAAACCGTTCGTGCTCGCTATGTGGTAGGTTGTGATGGCGCGCGCAGCGCAGTGCGCAAGAATCTGTCGATTGCTCTGGAAGGCGACTCAGCTAATAAAGCCTGGGGGGTGATGGATGTCCTGTTAACGACAGATTTCCCCGACATCCGCGTAAAAAGCTTTATCCAGTCACAGGATAATGGTGCCGTCATGCTGGTGCCCCGAGAAGGCGGTTATCTGGTGCGACTCTATGTCGAGCTGGAGCTGCTGGACCAGCACCAGCGCGCAGCCAGTCTTGACCTGACCATCGACGATATTATCGCTAAGGCCAGGCTGATCATGACCCCATACCAGCTTGATGTGAAAGAAGTCGCCTGGTGGTCTATCTATGAAGTCGGGCAGCGGGTTGCTGAACGCTTTGACGACCGCCCCGCCGATATAGCCGACACGTTGATTCCCCGTGCGTTTGTCGCAGGTGATGCCTGCCATACCCATAGCCCGAAAGGCGGCTGGGGTTTGAACACCTCGCTGCCAGATACCTTTAATCTGGGCTGGAAACTGGCAGCAGTATTACAGGGCAAAGCCAGACCAGAACTGCTACAGACCTATACCACCGAACGCCGCAAAGTGGCCCATATGCTGATTGACGCCGACCGGGAGATGTCTGCCCTGGTGGCAACCCGGCCAACAGCAAAAACAGCCGCCCACCAGGAGAAAACAGATACCGCCGCGATTGAGAAATTTATCGCCCGCCAGAACGGCTTTATTGCCGGTACATCCATTCAGTACGACCCGTCCTGGTTGTGTAGTGGCCAGCAGCATCAGTATCTGGCAACCGGTTTCAGTATTGGCCAACGCTTCCATTCAGCAGAAGCGGTGCGCGTTGCTGATGGTCGACCGCAACAGCTAGGGCACCTGAATAAAGCGGATGGCCGCTGGCGTATCTTTATATTTGGCAGCAGCCAAAGCCCTGTAGAGCCCGGTTCAGATAGCCATAAGCTGACCCAGTTTCTCGCCAACGCTGAATCTTCGCCCATCCGAAAATACACAGCAGCGGGCGCGGATATTGACGCTACAATTGATGTCTATGGTGTTTTTCAGCAGCAAAACCTGGCGATTGAAACGCTGCCCGATTATCTATGGCCTGCCAAAGGTAAATACGGCCTGCGAGATTACGAGAAAGTCTTCTACGCAACAGATGAGCGGGATATTTTTTCGCAACGGGGCATTGATCGTACCAATGGCTGTATGGTGGTGGTACGCCCTGACCAGCATATTGCGACCATACTACCGTTAAATGCCCATCACGAACTGAGCGCGTTTTTTGATCGCTTTATGATCAGATAAAACCCGAATAAAGATCCGCATGGTGAGAATGCGGATCTTTAGTCGTATCGTAACCTGAGATGTATGAATGACCCTGGCCACTCCTCTCCAGTTTCCCATCGCGACCTGTATCGAGGCAATCGGTTACGAACGCTTCTACCCACGCTTTTTCAAGCTGATGGCGCAGTTGGCACAGGTACGCCAGTATATGGTATTTGAATTCCCCGAGCCTCCAGGTGAAGGCCAGCAAAACGCACGCTGCCGGTTGGCACATAACGTCGATAACCCGGAACTGGGTTTGCAACTGGCCTCGCTCTATATCGATGGCAACTATCAGCATGACCCGGTACTGAAACGATTGGCTGAAGAAGCGCTACAACGGCCAGCACATCCTGCCTGTGAACTGTTGCTGCGCAAAAACCTGCCACCCGTCTATCGGCGGCGCTTTTATAACGTGCCGGATCTTGGTGGCAAGTTTGCCATTGCCGCACGGGATGAAGAGACAGACCGCCTGTTCTACATCAACCTCTACCGCGCCAGCGACAGTCACTTTAGCGATGATGAAGTTTCGCGGCTGGAACAGCACAGCGCGCTGATTTGTGCCTTGCTGCTGCGGCATTTCCGTGAAGAAGGCCAGGGCAGAGCGGTACAGAGCCATTTACTGGCAGCGGGGTTATCAGAGCGCGAAGCACAGGTTTGTGAACTGATCGCCGCCGGTCATACCGCCAAGACGCTGGCCCGTAAACTGAATATTGGCGAAACCAGCGCAATCACCTATCGCAAGCGCGCCTATCAAAAGCTGGGGGTCAGTCGAAAGTCTGATCTGCTGGCACTACTCAAACATACCGGGCCTGCCTGAAGCCCCACCCCACTTTTCTTTGCCAGGCTTACCTTTCTTGCCACACCATCACCGCCTAAACCATGCGGTTGATAGGCTTCATTTACCGTCAGGTCATACTGGTTTTCACACGCAGAAACCGAGTTCTGCGCTTTGCAAACATCTGCCCTGTCGGAGAGATCAATGGCTAACAACAAGACAAAACAGAACTTCTGGAACCCGATGGTACATCCCGGCGATGCCGGTGCCCGTAACGGCATTGTGATCGTCAAAGGTGACGGCAACTACGTACAGAATCAGGAAGGCCAGTGGCTGGTTGATGGTGTTGGCGGCCTGTGGAACGTCAATGTTGGCCACAACCGTCAGGCGGTAAAAGACGCCATTACTGCACAGCTGGATGAACTGGAATACTTCCAGATCTTCGACGGTATCGGCCACCCACGGGTTAACGAACTGTCTGACCTGCTGATTGATATGCTCAAGCCAGAAGGCATGGCCAAGGTGATGTACAGCTCTGGCGGTTCTGATGCTGTGGAAACCGCGCTGAAACTGGCCCGCCAGTACTGGAAAGCCAAAGGTGAAGCACAGCGTTACAAGTTTATCTCCCTGAAACAGGGCTACCACGGTGTACATTTTGGCGGCGCTTCTGTGAACGGCAATACCGTATTCCGCACCAACTACGAGCCTATGCTGCCCGGCTGTATCCATATTGATACACCATGGCTCTACCGCAACCCGTGGAACTGTGAAGACCCGGAACAACTGGGCCGTCTCTGTGCCGCACAGCTGGAAGCAGAAATTAACTTCCAGGGCCCGGAAACCATCGCCGCCTTCATCGCAGAGCCTATTCAGGGTGCAGGCGGTGTTATTGTGCCACCGGCAAACTACTGGCCATTGATTCGCGAAGTCTGTGACAAATACGGCGTACTGCTGATTGCTGACGAAGTGGTCACCGGTTTTGGCCGTTCTGGCAATATGTTTGGTGTCCGGGGCTGGGGCGTTGCAGCGGATATTCAGTGCTTCGCAAAAGGCATCAACTCCGGTTATGTACCGCTGGGCGCAACCGTTGTAAACCAGCGTGTTGCCGATGCCATTGAAAGCTGCCCGAACTTCAGCGGTGCAGTAATGCACGGTTACACCTACTCTGGCCACCCGGTTGCCTGTGCAGCAGCACTGGCCTCGCTGAAAATCGTTCAGGATGAAAACCTGCCACACAACGCTGCGGTACAGGGTGAAGCACTGTTGTCACAACTGCGCGATGCCCTTGGCGACTTCCCGGCCGTAGGTGAGCTACGCGGTAAAGGCCTGATGATCGCCATCGATCTGGTACAGGACAAAACCAGCCGTGAGCCAATCAACCCGATGGAAGGTTACGCTAACCGTGTTGCGGCTATTGCCCTGCGTGAAGGCGCTATTGTTCGCCCTGTTGGCACCAAGATTATCCTGTCTCCACCACTGACCATCGGCAACGACGAAGTTGAAAAACTGACCCGCGCTTTGCGCATCGGTTTTGAACAGGCTGAAGCCTGATCGTTACCAGGCCCGGTACGCCGGGCCATGACTACAATGGTCACGCTGTTGCTGCATATGGCCAGCAAGCCGCTTAGAGGTTGACATTAAGTAATATGTTAACTAACCTGCCAGCAATTACTTAACATGTTAACAACAATTCTGGTGCTGCTGTTCTGGCCGGCAAATACAGCAACAGGCTCTACCCGATACAATCAGGAAGATAATAAAAGAGGTTTTTCAAGATGGGCGAAATCGTACTGGCTGCCAAAATTACCCATGTCCCAACCATGCTGCTGTCTGAACAACCAGGCAAGCTGGAAGGTTGCCGACAGCAAGCGATTGATGGCCACAAAGAGATTGCACGCCGTGCCCGTGAAGCAGGTGCCGACACCGTAGTGGTGCTGGACACCCACTGGCTGGTAAACGCGGGCTACCATGTCAATGCTGGTAAGCACTTTGAAGGTTCCTTCACCAGCCATGAATTCCCACACTTTATCCAGAATATGACCTACGCCTACGACGGTAACCCGGCGCTGGGCCACCTGATTGCAGAAAAAGCCACTGAAAAAGGCGTTTTCACCCTCTCCCATGAAGTTGACTCCCTGACTCTGGAATACGGCACCCTGGTTCCGATGCGTTATATGAACCCGGAGTCAGATCTGAAAGTCGTCTCCATTGCTGGCTGGTGTACGGTTCATAGCCTGGAGTCTTCCCGCAAACTGGGTGAAGCGATCCGCGAAGCGATTGAAGCAAGCGACAGCAAAGTCATGTTGCTGGCCTCTGGTTCGCTGTCCCACCGCATCTGGGACAACGACGATTACGAAGCGAACAACGGCACTTTCACCATCTCCAAAGAGTTCAACCGTCAGGTTGACCTGCGCGTGCTGGACCTGTGGCAGCAGGGTGAAATTGACACCTTCCTGAAGATGCTGCCGGAATACGCGCAATATTGCAGCGGCGAAGGCGGTATGCACGACACCGCTATGCTGTTTGGCGCACTGGGCTGGGACCAGTACAAAGGCAAAGGTGAAGTGATCGGCGAATACTTCCCAAGCTCTGGCACCGGCCAGGTCAACGTCGTCTTCTCTCTCTGATCTGTCAGTGGCAGGGGCTCCCCCCTGCCCGACCGCTTTCCTGTAAGGGCTTGCCCCTGTTGAGCTTTTAGCATGCTAAAAACAGAAACCCTGCTGGACTGGCAGCGCGCCGCCTGCGCCGCTCAGGCTGCTTGCGACTTTGCCATGACACAACAACTGACCATCTGTGTCTGGGTACTGGACCGCCATGGCAACCCACTGGCGATGCAGCGTATCAACAATACTCCAGCCTACTGCACCGATATTGCCCGTAACAAAGCCGCTACCGCTGCCGCATTCGGCTTTGCCACCGCCGACTGGCAGCAACGACTGGCAGACAAACCCGCCCTTCTGGACGGCCTGTCAAAACAACCGGGGCTGATCACCTTTGGCGGTGGATTACCAATTGAGTATAACGGCGAGCGTATCGGGGCTATTGGCGTGTCTGGTGCCAGCGAGGCACAGGATATTGCCTGCGCAGAGGCCGGGCTGAATGCGCTGGACCTGAACTGACACCGCCGCTCGACTGTTTCGCGCTCAGGCTGAGCGAATTCTGCATCACATCGCTCACCCTGATAACCGCCCCCTATATGAGACCTTATGACTATGAAAAGCGCCACAACCATGAACAGCGCCATACCAATGAATAACACACTTTTCCGCCAGCAGGCATACATTAATGGCCAATGGTGCGACGCCACCAGCGGCCAGACCAAACCCGTCACCAACCCGGCGACCGGCGAGCAGCTGGGCATCGTGCCCGTACTGAGCGTTGACCAGGTACGCCAGGCGATCAGCGGTGCTGAACAGGCCCAACAGGCATGGGCTGGCCGCACCGCACAGGAACGCAGCACCATTATTCGTCGCTGGTATGAATTGATGGTCGAAAATGCCGATGCGCTGGCTGAAATTCTGACGCTGGAACAGGGTAAACCACTGGCAGAAGCCAAAGGCGAGATTCTTTATGCAGCCAGCTTCCTGGAATGGTTTGCCGAAGAAGGCAAACGTATTTACGGCGATGTGATTCCGACCCACAAAAACGGTGCCCGCGTAATTGTTATCAAGCAGCCAATTGGTGTCGTGGCAGCGATTACGCCATGGAACTTCCCGGCAGCGATGATCACCCGTAAATGCGCCCCGGCGATTGTTGCGGGCTGTCCATTTATCGTAAAACCGGCCATGGAAACGCCATTCTCTGCGCTGGCGCTGGCGGTGCTGGCAGAACAAGCAGGCGTACCAGCGGGTATTTTCAACGTCGTCACCGGTAATTCCAGCGAGATTGGCGGCGAGCTGACCGCCAGCGATACTGTACGTAAACTGAGCTTTACCGGCTCTACCGGTATCGGCCAGTTGCTGATGCGCCAGTGCGCCGACACGGTGAAAAAAGTCTCGCTGGAACTGGGCGGCAACGCGCCTTTTATCGTTTTTGATGATGCCGATCTCGACGCCGCCGTCGAGGGTGCGCTGGCCTCCAAGTACCGTAATGCAGGCCAGACCTGTGTCTGCACCAACCGTATGCTGGTACAAGATGGTGTCTATGACGCCTTTGTAGAAAAACTGACCGCCGCCGTCGAGCAGCTGAAAGTAGGTAACGGTATGGACACCGAAACCACCCAGGGGCCGCTGATCAACGAAGCAGCCGTTGCCAAAGTGGAAGAACACCTGCAAGACGCGGTAGAAAAAGGTGCCCGTCTCACAACAGGCGGCCAGCGTCACAGCCTGGGCGGCAGCTTCTTCGAGCCCACCATTATCCGTGATGTGACCCCGGAAATGGCTGTGGCCCGCGAAGAGACCTTCGGCCCACTGGCACCCGTATTCCGTTTCAATACAGAAGCTGAAGCGCTGCACATGGCCAACGATACCGAATTCGGCCTTGCCGCCTACCTCTACACTAAAGACCTCGGCCGCGCCTGGCGTGTAGGTGAAGGGCTGGAATACGGCATGGTTGGTATTAATGAAGGTATCATCTCTACCGCCGTGGCACCGTTTGGTGGTATCAAGCAGTCTGGTACTGGCCGTGAAGGTTCCAAATACGGTATCGACGATTATGTGGAAATCAAATATATGATGATGGGCGGCATTTAAGGCCTCCCGCAGCCCTGCTTCGGGACGATGGACACCTGGACGGTACGCCCGGGTTTGCATCGTCCTGTTTTGCAGGTGCCATGCGCATCAACGGGTTCCCCGCCTCCTGTAAATAAAAGCAATAGCAGAAACCAGACTAAGTATGTCACAACGTACCCCGCCTTTTACCATGTTGCTGGCGATGGCGATGGCCAGCCCGCTGGCGCTGAATATCTTTGCCCCGGTGATGCCCACCATGGTGGAGCACTTCGCCAGCACACCCTTTACCATCCAGCTGGGGTTTACCCTTTACCTGCTGTCGCTGGCGTTTGGCCAGCTGGTCAGCGGGCCGCTGGCTGACCGCTATGGCCGTCGCCCGGTACTATTGTGGGGCTTTGCCCTGCATATTGCGGGCTGCCTGCTGGGCGCGTTGGCGGTGGAGGTCTGGCAACTGTTGCTGGGGCGGGTGTTACAGGCTCTGGGCGGTTGTACTGGTATGTTGCTGGCACGCAGTATTCTGCTGGACCAGCATGGCCGTGACCAGGCGGCAGGCTTGCTTGGCTATATTACACTGGGCATCGCCTCCGCTCAGGCGCTTGCTCCGGCGCTGGGGGGTTACCTGAACCTTGCCAGTGGCTGGCAGTCGGTATTCTGGTTATCAATGGCGATGGGCTCTACCGTCTGGCTGGCGGCAATCTGGTGGTTGCCGGAAACCAGCCGCAAAAGCGACGGCGACAACGGTCTCAAAGCGCTGTTTAAACGCTATCCACAGGTATTACGTAACCGGCAATACCTCTGCTTTTCGCTGTCCAGCACACTGATTGCCGCCTGCTTTTTTGCTTTTATTACCAGCGCGCCCTTTGTCGCCAACCAGTGGCTGGGCGGCAGCTCGGCAGACTACGGCAACTGGTTTCTACTGGTGGCGGGCGGTTTCTTCCTTGGCAGTATGACCGCAGGCCGTATTTCAGCCCGGCTGGGTGTCAACAGAATGATGATACTGGGGCATAGCCTGTCGATGCTGGCAGCACTGACTATGCTGGCCAGCTTCCACTGGCAGGGCGTCAGCTGGCCGGGGCTGTTCGCCAGTATGGCGCTGTTTACTTTTGGCCGTGGGCTTAGCCAGCCAGCTGCCCAGTCTGCGGCGATTGCCTCTACCCCCGGTGCAGTGGCCACAGCATCTGGTTTGCTGGGGTTTATTCAACTGCTGGCAGGTTCCGCCATCGCCCAGCTCACGCCCCGCGTGATTGAACTGGATGTTCGCTTGCTGCCAGTTACCCTGCTGGTTGCCAGCCTGCTGGCACTGCTGATCTACCGGTTGGGGCGTGGCCATGACGGATAACGCCCTGCATGGCTTTCAGCAACAGAGCCTGACACTGATTGATACGCTGCTTCCGCTAAGCGGTGCAATTTTCTTTCTGATTGAGCCAGATATGCAGCATCGAGGGGCGGTGTTTTATAACCTCAGCCCTTCTATTGAGCAGGACTACACCCGCCATTTCAGCCAGCTGGACCCGCTCAACCCTGCCCGTTTCAGTGATAAAGCACTGACTGTCGTTACCCTGGATTCCCAGATGCAGCCCCATCTGCTGAAACAGACACGCTACTATCAGCAGTTTATGCAGCCCCATAATCACCGTTATGTGGCGGATATGTTCTTTCGTCAGCAGGGTGAAATTACCGCTGTACTAAGCATTTTACGCCAGCAGACACTGGGGCCTTTTCTGGCTGACGAACTGCAACTGCTCCAGCAACTGCAACCCTTTATGGAATACAGTCTGAACACCATCTACCTGCCGGTACGGCAACAGCAGCGCGCCTGTATTCGTGCCGACTATCAGCTGACCGAACGGGAGCTGGATGTACTTGAACGGTTGCTCAGTGGCAGTAGTAATAAAGCCATTGCCAATGAGCTGGGGCTCAGTCTGGCAACGGTGAAAACTCACCTGCATCACATTTTCAGCAAAACCGGCGTCAGCCGCCGTACCGAGCTGGTTAGCCTGATCATGCGGCGGCTATCTATATAACCGTCTTTGATCTATGCAGCCGTCTTTTTATCTACGTAACCATTTTTATCTACGTAGCTATTTTCTATCTACATAGCAGTTCTGTTATCCACGTAACCGCTTTGCTTATCGGCATATCCCCGCTAACTGACCACCTCAACCCTCTGACCGATACCGGGCTAACCACCGGGCAACAGATACTGCAACGGTATTTGTTTGATCTTCACAGAGGAAAGCGCAATGACCGTTAATCAGCAGCTGCTGCAACGCCGTTACAACGTCATGGGCAAAAGTGCCCCGCTATTTTATGACCAGCCCTTACAGCTGGTACGGGGTGAAGGAGTATGGCTGTATGACCAGCAGGGCCAGCGCTATCTGGATGTGTACAACAACGTGCCCCATGTCGGCCACTGTAACCCGCGCGTGGTTGAAGCGCTGCACCAGCAGGCCTCAACACTGAATATTCACACCCGTTACCTGCATAACAACATTGTTGACTACATTGAGCGCCTCAGCGCTACCTTTGATACGAGCCTGTCGATGGCGATGCTGACCTGCACCGGTAGCGAAGCCAACGAGCTAGCGCTGCGTATGGCTCGCCACTGTACCGGCGGTGAAGGCATTATTGTGACCGACTTCGCCTACCACGGTAATACCGCCGCCGTGGCAGAAACAGGCACTGGCTTTATGCCGGAAGCACAGCACAGCAAACGGGTTAAGGGCTTTCCTGCCCCAGACAGTTACCGAGGCCTGGCCGGTGTTGATGACAGCCAGCTGGCTGATGCACTGGCCGATGCAGTGCAACAGGCGATTGACGAATTTACCGCCGAAGGTGTCAAACTGGCCGGGATGCTGGTCTGTCCCGATTTTGCCAATGAGGGGCTGTTAAATGTACCTGCCGGTTTTCTGGAAAAAGCCGCCGCACAAGTACGTAAAGCCGGTGGTGTACTGATTGCCGACGAAGTGCAAGCAGGCTTTGGCCGTAGCGGCCACCACT
>JAOXSF010000194.1 GCA_025800125.1 Marinobacterium sp. | reverse complement strand
TCACCTGGCCATCACGCAGCCACTGGTAATGAATCGGGCCCATGCCATCGGCATCGGTCAGGGTGTGGGTGACGGTCAGCTGCTGACCCTGTTCGGTGGTGCCGCTGATTTGCAGCCCCCCCTGCGGGGTGTCGTTGATGTCGGTAACCGAACCGGTGGCGGTGGCGGTAACTGTTTCCTGTGTACCCTGCTGGTCAGTATAGCGAGCCTGCACGCTGATCTGAGCGCCGACATCATGCTGAGTCAGGGTGTAGCTGTTGGTGGTAGCACCTTCAATCACCTGGCCATCACGCAGCCACTGGTAATGAATCGGGCCCATGCCGTCGGCATCGGTCAGGGTGTTGTGAACGGTGAGCACCTGACCTTGCGTCGCTGTACCGTGCAGTGAGACATGCCCGGCTGGCTGATTGTTGAGGTTGTTAACGGCCTGTGTCAATGCTACAGACAGTGACTCAGCGCTACCTGACAGGTCGGTATAGCTGGCCTGTACACTGATCCGGGAGCCAACATCCACCTGGGTCAGGGTGTAGTTATCGGTGGTAGCACCTTCAATCGCCCGTCCATCACGTAGCCACTGGTAGTGTACGTCACCCATGCCATCAGGATCTGCCAGCGAGTGCCTGACAGAGAGAGTCTGGCCCTCGGTCGGGACACCATTAATCGTAATGGCTCCGGTTGGGCGATCATTGATATTGGCAATCTGGTTGGTAATTGCAGAGATAACAGACTCCGGGCTGCCGAACAGATCGGTATAGTTAACCTGCACACTCAGTTGTGTGCCGACATCACTCTGAGTCAGGGTATAACGGTCGGCTGTTGCACCGTCAACGGGTATGCCATCCCGCAGCCACTGATAACTGAGTGTGCCGATGCCATCGGCATCGGTCAGTGTACTGGTGAGGGTCAGAGTCTGACCCTGTTCAGGCGTGCCTTCGATCTGTATGGTGCCTTCAGGTGCGTCGTTACTGTTTTCTACAGTGGATGTTGTGGCTGACACTACAGATTCCCGTGTCCCTGGCAGATCGGTATAGCTGGCCTGCACGCTGATCTGAGCGCCGACATCATGCTGGTTCAGGGTGTAGCTGTCGGTGGTAGCGCCTTCAATCACCTGGCCATCACGCAGCCACTGGTAGGCAACCTCGCCGATACCGTCGACATCGGCCAGCGTCTGACTGGCAGTTAACGTTTGTCCCTGCGTGGGTGACCCTGCGATCTCTACTGTACCGGTCGGGCTGTCATTGAGTGCGCTGATACTGAAATGGAGGGTGCTGGGCTGGGCAGAGAATTCATGACCGTCATGTACGCTGAAGGTCAGGCTGGAATAGCCGTTGCTGTCAGCGGAGGGGACAAAAGACAGCAGTCCAGCTTCCAGTTGAGCGTAGAGGACAGCGGTACCGGCCTTAACAGTGGCTCCATTGAGCAGCAGTCCGCCTCTGGTGGGCAGAGAGTCAATACGAACCTGGTGCAGTGTGTCGCTGGCGTCGGTATCAGAGAAGCCAAAATCAGAGGTTTTCAGGGTATAGCGACCATCTTCGCTGAGACTCAGGGTTTTATCTGCGCCAGTGGGTGCATTGTTATTGCTGACGGCAACGGTAGCGGCAATCGTCAGGCCACTGACCGTATCGCTGCCACTGTTGGCTGTACCGCCATCATCTTTCAATGAGGTAAGCGTGATGACCCGATTGCCCTCGGTTACGGTTGAGGTGTCATTACGGTATTGCAGGCCATCAATCAGTGTCTGGATATCTGCGATACCGTTGGCACCGGAAGAGAGATCCAGGGTAATGGTGGCTGTCGTGCTGCTGAGGTTAACGTCAGCACTATAATCGCCCAGCGCAACCCCTGTCGCTGTGTTACTTATACCCAGAGAGTGGCCATCAATCACCAGATATTCATCATCACTGACCTGAGTAACTGTCAGTGTTAACTGTGTCAGGTTCTGGCCAGCTTCGATGGTATCAATGTCGGTATTGCTGAACAGGTTGATGGCTTGTCCGTTTGCTGTAAAACCTGGAGTCGCACCGGTGGCATCCAGTTCAGGTGCATCGTTAACGGGGGTTATATGAATCGTAAGTGATCGTTCGGCGCTGGGTTGTATGCCGTCTTCGCCGCCGTCTGTTGCCTGAAATGTGAGTGTTACGTCCTGATCGTAATTTTCCGCAGGCGTGAACACCAGTCGTGCCAGGGCGACCTTGGCCATCAAAGGTGAGCCTGTATAAGACCAGATACCTGTCTGGCTGTTGAAACTGCCCAGAATGCCTTCGGCCTGAGGCGTTACAATGGCGCTGATATAGTCGCTACTAGAGACATAGTTGCCACTGCCAAGCAGTGTCTGGAGCGCTTGCTGGGCCTGTTCAGATATCCCGGTACTGGATAATGTACCTGCTGCTGCATCTGACAGGGTTGCAGACAGGGTGAGTTCATCTTCGTATTCTCCATCATTGTCAACGACATACATATACGTAGAGCCCCGGGTTACTGCGCCTTCCGAGGTACTGTCTTCCGTTACCGTGAATTCGGTAAACCCGTCATTGAGTACGGATGAGCTGATGCCATTGCTGCTATTAACCCCGTTAACGGTAATGGTCGCTGTAGAGGCGGGCCCTGTATTACCGTTTTCGTCTGTAGCGGTGACTTCAATAATGCGCGCATCGCCCCCCACGGCAGAGTCATCCGTGTTGAATTGCACACCTTTCAATATGGCGATGTAGTCGGCTTTGCTGGCTGTGCCAGACAACGTCATCTCGGTCGTTGGGTCGTTAATTGTTATTTCTATATCACCGAGTGTCATCCTGCCGCCAGAAAAGTATTCATCTCCGCGGACGCTACGGCTTATAGAAAGATCATCACCGGGTTGTACGCCATCAATAATTTTGATGGCCATACCACTGAGATTGGCATCATCATCAATGATGCTGGCATCGTCAGCAGTAATGCTGATCGGGTCAGTACTTGGGTACTGCTCGGTATAGGTAAGGTCGCTCATCTGATGGCCTGATGCAGCGCCATTGAGATCAAGCTCCGGGGCAGAAACCACATCCAGTGTCCAGGTGTTCGCGCTGGATGCGTCAGCTGTACCATCATTGACAGTAAAGCTCACCTGAGCATAGGCTGCACCGAGAGCGTCTGTGGCGGGCCGGAATTTGAGTTTGTTATTGTCAATATCGGCAGCCATAACCGTCGCGTTGTCGGTTAATGCTTGCTCTGCACCATTGACCGTACCATCGTCATCAGTGTCAACCCACAGAGTGCCCTGCCCCGGAGCGCTTGTCAGGGTAATATGGTGCAGCGCATCGCCATCGACATCGTTAAAGCCGATATCATCATAGGTAATGGCTGTTGCACTGTTTTTTGGCAGGGCAAGGGTTTTATCACTGGCAGTCGGAAGAACATTTACTGCTACGACGGTGACTGTTGAGCTTGAACCAATGGGTGTTGTATCTTCACCGCCGTTAGCATCACCACCGCTATCAATAATTTCAGCTATCGTAATAATACGTTCACCCGGTGTCGGGTTCTCAGAATTATTAATGTACATCAGGGTATTAATAATGTTTTCAAAGTCGTTTACAGTAGTTCTGCTCGCATCCAGCATGATACGTACGGTTGCTACGTTATTCGTTACTGCAACTGAATAATAAATTGAGCCATCGTCGTTAATATTACCTGTCTCTTCATCTACCAGAGCGATTGAAGGGCTACCGGGGTTAGTGTCAATCAGATGCAGCTTTTCAAGGTTGCCATCACTGACGTTGGTAATTGTCAGCTTTAATTCTTTGAATGTCTGGTCATCCTCCCAGGTTGATGCGTCGGCATGGTTGAATATCTGTACAGGGCGGCCGCCTTCCGTATAGGTTGGGTGTCGAAGCCATATTGAAAGGGAAGGGCGATCGTTAACCGCAGTAATATCAAATGTAACGGTTTTATCATCGTTACCACCGTTACCATCATCAGTTTGAATTCTGACGGAACCGGCATCAGTGCCACTTACTTCATAGTCGGGGGTGAAAGTCAGGGAATCCAGTGCGTTGTTAACATCGGTAAGCGAACCTTTAAACGATATTAAGGCACTGTTATTACCGCTGAGCTCAGTCAGCCCGGTTGTCGTGACAACATTTGCCGTACCGCCGGTCATAGTCAGAGTGATGGCCTGTATATCACTCGCGTTGTCATCGGTGATCTGAATATCATCGGCAATGGCGATATCGCTGGCGTCTTCTAAGACAGTCGGGGCTGACGGTAGTGTGATTACTGGGTCGTTATTGGGTGCTTTCCGATTATTCAGTGTGAGGCTCTGAATTTCCAGGTCTCCAAAGTTTACATTCTCTCCTATGAATCTGAGACGAACTCCATAAATATCTTTAAAGCTATTTAAGTTTGATTTTGATATGTGTGGACTGTTTTCTAAAACACTAAATATTGATAATGGGTTGCTTATGCCGAATGAACCTAGTTTGAGTGTGTTACCACGTAGTACTTCTGTTCCGCTAATTGGTGATCCTGTTACATCAAGCTTTTTTATACTAATAAAGTGAACTAAAGCATCGCCACTATCAGAAAATGTTATGTTTATATCATCAAGATCAAAGGTCGTTACATCGCTTTGGTCTGCTATTATATCAAAGTACCCTTCAGCTTCTGATGTTTCAGCATAGATAGCACCGTTTGCATTTGCTTTCAGAGCTGCGGAACCGGAAATGTTAAGATAACTACCATCCCCTGATGCATAAGTAGAGCCGTCATTGGTTTCCAGTTTTGTACCGTCAAGCCCTGTTATCTCTGTAGCAGAAATAGGAAGTTGGTGGTTATAGTCACGCTGAAGTGCTGTTACCGCTGTCAGAGTGTTTTCGATCTTGCCTGTCTGATACTCAAGCTCCCAGTTACCACCATACTTGCTATGGCCAGTAAGATCATCAGACGCGGCAATATCTGCCCCTGTCACTTGGCTGAGTGCTTCAACAAACGCTTGACCTTGCTCCCCCTCTGCAACATTACAGCCATACAGCAGAATATCAGCTTCCGGGGTGAGAGCCTGCTGCCACTGGTTTAGCTGGGCCTGGTATTGTCGGGTTATGCTTTCTTCCGTCAGCGAGCTGCTGCCCAGTTGCAAGGTTGCAGGGCTACCATGGGAGAAAATATGCAGGCTTTCGATACCGCTATAATGGGCTAGCGTATCGGTAATCTGTTGCAGGCCGTCTTGAGTGTTGTTCAGCCAGAGTACAGTACTATCTGGCGTTCGCTGTGCAGCTATCTGATCTGCGTCTGCCAGACTGCGATCAATAACAATCAGCTTTTTTATGGTATGGCTATTTGGTTTGTATTGTGAGCTGTCTGGAAGTGGCATAACTTATTACCTGTAATATCAATAGCGCGGCAGTGTTTAAACGGTCAGAAAGTGCAGTCTTATGCGGACAGAAAATAGAGCGGCCACACCTTATAACGTTCGTAATTTTATGTCTATTACATGAAATTACAGCTTATCTTACTCTGATCTTAACCTGATATTACTCGTCGATTTCTACTGTCTTGCGGTGTTTTTGTTGAGTGATTGGTCGATAACTAAATATGCTGTCGCTATTGATAGTGGTTAATTTATGCGGGGAGTTGTGAGGGTGTTGCATGCGTGTATTACAAATAATCAGTTAATACAAATATATTCTGACCTTTTTTTGGTCAGAATATATTTGTAATTTTACCGAAATTTACCGAGAAGTATTGTTGGCTTTGGCAGTTAACAGCCTGATCAGTTGTTTTGCCTTTAGCCCGCACTCACTCAGCTGGCGGTTACGTCCGGCATGCTCTATCCACTGATCTGGAATGCCCAGTGTTAACAGTTGGCAGTCCAGCTGTTGCTGATGCAGGTATTCACTGACAGCTGAGCCCGCACCGCCCTGTATGGCGTGATCTTCCAGCGTTACCAGCAGGCTGTGACTGTGGGCCAGCTCATCAATGCGTGTCGTGTCCAGGGGCTTAACAAAACGCATATCGACCAGTGTGGCATTCAGCTGTGTTGCGGCTGTTTCTGCTTCGGGTAGCAGCGGGCCGAAATTGAGAATGGCGATACGCTGGCCATTGCGTATCAGGCGACTTTTACCTATTTCCAGTTGCTGCAAGGTAGCATTGGTGATGGCTGCGTTGCCGCTGCCCCGTGGATAGCGGATTGCAACCGTGCCCTGGTGATGCTGGCCGGTATGCAGCATATGGCGTAGTTCCTGCTCGTCAGCGGGCGTCATGATAACCAGACCGGGCAGGCAGCGCAGAAAGGCAAGGTCAAACAGCCCCGCATGGGTAGCGCCATCTTCACCGACCAGCCCGGCACGGTCGATGGCGAACATGACGTCCAGTTCCTGAATAGCAATATCGTGGATCAGCTGATCATAGCCCCGTTGCAGGAAAGTGGAATAGATCGCCACCACCGGTTTCATCCCTTCACAGGCAAAACCCGCGGCCAGAGTTACCGCGTGCTGCTCGGCAATGGCAACGTCGAAGTAACGTTCAGGAAACTGTTTCGAAAATGCGACCAGATCAGAGCCTTCGCGCATGGCGGGCGTAATAGCGACCAAGCGCTGATCTTCGTGGGCCGCAGTACATATCCACTGGCCAAAAATATTGGCAAAGGTGGGTTTTTTCTTTACCACCGGTTTGCCGCCTGGTTCCATTTTGGTGATGGCGTGGTAGCCAATCGGGTCTGCTTCTGCGGGGGCAAAACCGCAGCCTTTACGGGTAACTATATGCAGAAACTGTGGCCGGTTATTAGCCAGAGCTCGCTGCAATGCAGGCAGTAACTGCTCCAGATCGTTACCGTCTACCGGGCCTATATGGTCAAAATCAAGGGTGCCGAACAGGGCTGCGGTCTGTTCACCGGCACTGCGGTTTTTCAGGTTATTACGCAGATAACTGGCCAGGCCGCCTTCGTTTTCCGAGATCGACATCTCGTTATCATTCAGGATTACCAGCAGGTCACCACCCGTATGTGTGGCGTGGTTCAGTGCTTCAAAGGCCATGCCCGCGGTCATCGCGCCGTCGCCGATAATGGCAACGGTTTTCTGTTGGCGGCCCTGTAGCCGTGCGGCAAGCGCCATGCCCAGTGCGGCGCTGATCGAGGTGCTGGAATGGCCGGTACCGAAGGCATCAAAGAGGCTTTCTGCGCGACGGGGAAAGGGTGCCAGGCCTTTAGCCTGACGCATACTGAGCATCTGCTGTCGGCGGCCGGTCAGAATTTTGTGTGGGTAGCTCTGGTGGCCAACGTCCCAGATCAGTTTGTCCTGTGGGGTGTTCAGCAGGTAATGCAGGGCGATGGTCAGTTCAACTACCCCGAGCCCGGCGCCAAAGTGGCCGCCGGTCTGGCCGACACTGTACAGCAGGAAAGCACGCAGTTGCTCTGCCAGTTCCGGCAGTTGTTCGGGTGATAACTGACGCAATGCTGCGGGGTCATCAATGCGGTCCAGCAAGGGGGTTGCCGGACGGTGTTCGGGCAGGGTCTGAAACATCTTTGCAGGTCTGTAATCCGGTGGTGTTACAACAAGCTGACAGTGCTATCGCAGATGGAAAGCTCCAGCAGGCTGACAGCGCCAGCAGGCCACGCCCTGTGGAGATGGCATGTTATCGTCGGGTAGCTGGGTAACCACGTGTTACTAGTGGCTGCGGGTAGCAATATAGTCTGCCAGCTGTCGCAGTGGTTCCGCTTCGTTGCCAAAGCCGGTCAGGGCATTATGCGCATCCTGGCGCAGTTGTTCGAGCTTCTGGTGCGCACCCGTCAGACCCAGCAGGGCCGGGTAAGTCGGTTTGCTGGCGGCCTGATCAGAGCCCTGAGGTTTGCCCAGGGTTGCTGTGTCGCCTTCTATATCCAGAATATCGTCACGTACCTGGAATGCCAGCCCGATTGCCTCACCATAGTTACGCAGCGGTTGCAGAATCTGATCATTCTCACAGCCTGCACTGAGTGCACCCAGTTCAATGGCAACGCACAGCAGGGCACCGGTTTTGTGACGATGCATCGCCTGTAGTTGCTCCAGCGTCAGCATCTGACCTTCATGGCGGACATCAAAGCTCTGACCGGTGACCATGCCTTTGTCGCCAGCGGCAAGGGCCAGACGGTTAACCATCCGCAGTTTCAATTGTGGTGTCAGAGTGTCTTCGCGAGTATCGCTGATCAGTTCGAAGGCCAGCGTCAGCAGAGCATCCCCCGCCAGAATGGCTGTCGCTTCATCAAACTTGATATGACAGGTGGGTTTTCCACGGCGCAGATCATCATCATCCATGGCGGGCAGATCATCATGGATAAGAGAATAGCTGTGAATGGCTTCCAGCGCACAGGCGGGTGCGTCAGCGTTGTGCAGGTCACCGTCCAGCAGCTGATTGACCAGGTAGACCAGCGTTGGGCGTACCCGTTTTCCACCATTAAACAGGCCGTACTGCATCGCCTGTTGTAATGTCGGGTCGATACTGCTGTGTGCCATACGCTGGCTCAGTTGTTGTTCGGTACGGTCCTTGTAGCTGGCCAGAAGGCGTCTGAGATCCACGGGCTGCTCTCTTTGCTGTTTATTACTTGGCTGTTTATTACTTAACGGTTTATTACTTGACTGTTTTTTGTATTAGCTGTTTTTATTTGACTACTGATCACGGGCTTGTTACTGCGCCAGGCTGTTCAGTCAGAATGTTATGATGGCTGTTTGTCAGTAAGCTGTTGTTCGTCAGTAAAAGGCACTGTACTGAGCTGGTCACCGTTCTCGACCAGCAGCTGTACTTTCTGTTCGGCCTGATCAAGTATGTGCTGGCATTCACGGGTCAGGCGTACACCCTCTTCAAAAGAATGCAGGGCACTCTCCAGTGGCAGATCACCCTGTTCCAGCTGTTCAACCAGTGTTTCCAGTCGACTGAGGGATTGTTCAAAGTCCACAGGCTGTTTATTGTCAGACATGCTACCTGCCCGGTTATTAAATATAGAAAGGCGCAGACGTTACCGGAGCGGCTGCCCTGGGTCAATTTGGGTGAGCAAAACGGTTGTTTTATGACAGATTGGTGGATGATTAGCCGCCAATATTTTTATATCATGGTGCGCTGTTTTATATTCGGAACGACTGCATCAGGCGACTGAACTGAAAGGAGATATGCGTGGATATAGCGACGCTGGTAGGTATTCTCGGGGCCTTTGGCCTTGTAGTTGCCGCGATGGTGATGGGTGGAGATGTCATGATCTTCGTAAACCCGCCGTCACTGTTGATCGTAGTGGGTGGTTCGCTGTTTGCGGCTCTGACCAAGTTTACGCTGCCTCAGTATCTTGCAATTGGCAAGGTGGCAGGCAAGGCGTTCATGTTCAAGTCCATTGCGCCTGAAGACATCATTGCTGAAACCGTTGAAATGGCTGATGCAGCACGTAAAGGTGGTCTGCTGTCGCTGGAAGATAAGCAGGTCAGCTCTGATTTCATGCAGCGTGGTATTCAGCTGCTGGTGGATGGCCATGACCCGGATGTGGTGCGTACCCTGCTGCGTAAAGAGATGCAGCAGACGTCAGACCGTCATAACGCCAGTATTAAGATTTTCAAGGCGCTGGGTGATGTAGCACCAGCGATGGGGATGATCGGGACACTGGTTGGTCTGGTACAGATGCTGTCCAACATGAGTGATCCTAAATCGATCGGTCCGGCGATGGCGGTCGCACTGCTGACAACCCTGTACGGTGCTCTGATTGCAACCATCATTGCGTTGCCTCTTGCTGACAAGCTGTCCAACCGTAAAGATGAGGAAGAGCTGAACCAGGCTCTGATCATTGATGGTCTGCTGGCTATTCAGGCGGGCCAGAACCCGCGTGTGATCGAGCAGATGCTGAAAAACTACCTGCCAGAGAAAAAGCGTGGCTCTGAAGAGTAAACGCTGACAGGGGTGAGTGATGAGCGACGAAGAAGAAAATAATTGTCCGGAGTGTGAGCCCGGAGCCCCCGGATGGCTGGCAACCTTTGCAGACCTTATGGCCCTGCTGATGTGTTTCTTCGTACTGCTGCTCTCCTTCTCGGAGATGGACGTACTGAAGTTCAAACAGCTGGCAGGTTCCATGCGTGAAGCCTTTGGTGTACAGAACCAGATCAAGGTAGAGGATATTCCGAAGGGTACGTCCATTATCGCCCAGGAGTTCAGCCCGGGTCGTCCTGAACCGACGCCGCTGAACGAAGTACGCCAGATGACTGTGAATAATAACCTCAATACGCTGGATATTCGTTCCAAGGTTGGCGAAGCCGATACCAAGGACAATAATGCTGGCGAATTTGAGGAGAAAATTCAGGAACAGCTGGAGCAGCAGAAACAGGAAGCCGAACGTGAGGCCGTGGAATTTGTGGCTGCACTGAGCCAGGAAATCGGCCAGGGCAGTGTCGAAGTTGAAACGGATGAGCGCAAGATTATTATTCGCGTCAAGGAGAAAGGGTCGTTTGGTTCCGGCTCTGCTGAGCTGAAGTTCGAATATATTCCGGTGATTGCTAAAATTCGAGACATGCTGTTGCGGGTGCGCGGTAAGGTCAGCATTGAAGGCCACACCGATAATATTCCGTACTCGGGTCGTAACTTTGAATCCAACTGGGATCTTTCTGCTGCCCGTGCGCTGGCTGTTGCCCATGAGCTGTTCAGTGATACACGTATGGATCAGAAGCGCTTTACGGTTAGTGGTCTGGCCAGTGTCAAACCGCTGGTGCCAAATAACACCCGTAATAACCGGGCGCGTAACCGGCGTGTCGAAATTATCATCCAGAAGGGTGAAGATATTCCGGCCATCAACCGGTTGAATCTGAACAGTGGTGGTGCTTCTGGTGATATTCTGAATCTTAAACCGGATGAAATTTTCTGACCGTGACAACGGTTAAGGTAATAATGGTTAAGGTAATAAAGCCAAAGTATAAAAAAACCGCTCATTAACGAGCGGTTTTTTTATAACTGTGCACTGATTCTCGCTTTCTTTGCCGCTATTTCAGCGCGGCCTGTCAGTGCTGAAATCCGGGTATTGTTCAGTCAAACAGTCCGAAGGTCAGTTTGTTCAATACTGAACGTTCAGCTGTGGCTGATTCTTCCGCCGGTTGTGCTTTTATAGCGACGGGTTGTACTGTTTGTTCGCTCTGCGTGGGTGCTTCGTCATCATTATCCAGCAGGCCAAATGTCAGACGGTTGAGTGTAGAGCGTTCTGCCTGACTGGCACCGCTGTTACTGCTGGTACCGGGTGGTGGTGGAGCCGGACGTTCGCTTTTGCCAAGCAGGCCAAACGTGGCGGCATCCAGCAGGGTTTTACTCTCGATACCCACCGGATGATACTGATAGTCAGGGTAGTTTGAGGCCAGTACGTCACGGGCAGACGCTGCCAGTTTTGGCATATCCAGATTAGTGTAGGCCTCTACCATTGCCGCCAGTGCGTCTGGTGTGGCAGGTGTTTGTTGCAGGTTTTCAACAACGTAACGGCCACGGTTGGCGGCAGCAACCCAGGCCCCGCGCTTGAGGTAATAACGGGCCACTTCTACCTCATAGGCCGCCAGACGGTTCTTCAGGTGTACCATACGCTTGCGGGCATCTGGAGCATAAGGGCTGTCCGGGTAGCGTTCCAGCAAGGTGGCAAAGCTTTCAAATGAAGCCAGTGCGGCACCCGGGTCACGGGTGTTTTCATCCAGAGGCAGGTAGCGGGTAATGAAAGTAGTTTCCTGCTCGAACGCTGTCAGGCCTTTCAGATAGTAGGCATAATCAATATTTTCATGGTTCGGGTGCAGACGGATAAAGCGATTGGCAGCAGAACGGGCAGCTTCTGGCTCGTAATTCTGGTAGTAGGCATAGATCAGTTCCAGCTGGGCCTGCTCTGAGTAGCGACCGAACGGGTAGCGCGCTTCCAGACGTTGCAGTTTTTCAACAGCGCGGGCGTAGGCCTGAGCTTCCAGCGCGCTGAGTGCTTCCTGGTAGAGTTGCTGTTCTGGCAGGTCTGGCTCTTCCGTTTCTTTGCCGCCAAACAGTGAACAGCCTGCCATTGCCAGGCTGATAGTTGCGATACCGACCGCTTTACTTAAACGCATTCTGTTAATCCCGATGTAGTCCCTGGCCCGAACGGTTATACTGATCGGACATTGAAAAATATGGGCCGTATTTAAGCATATTCCCCATATTCAACCCAACTTCTCTGCACGATAGAAAGCTCTCTGATGTCTGAACAGGTTCAACTGCAAGCGCAGGTCGCTGACGATCTGATTGGTAAACGACTCGATCAGGTCGTAGCACAACTTTTCCCTGACTACTCCCGCTCCCGCCTGCAGGGCTGGATCAAGGACGGCTCTCTGACCGTTGATGGTGAGGTACGCCGTAGTCGTGACAAGATGCTGGGAGGGGAGATTGTTCAGGTTGAAGCTGAACTGGAAGTGATCGACCAGCATGAAGCCGAAGATATTCCGCTGGATATTGTCTATGAAGACGATGATATTCTGGTGGTGAATAAGCCTGCCGGGCTGGTGGTGCATCCTGCGGTGGGTCATCGCACGGGGACATTGCTTAATGCGTTGCTGCACCATTGCCCGGATATTGCCCAGGTGCCCCGTGCCGGTATCGTACACCGCCTGGATATGGATACCACGGGTCTGATGGTGGTGGCCAAGACGATCCAGGCGCAGACTGATCTGGTTGCACAGTTGCAGGAACGCAGCATGGGTCGTGAATATGAAGCGATTACGCATAAGGTAATGACCGGTGGCGGTATGGTAGATGAGCCGATGGCGCGTAGTACCCGCAACCGTCAGAAAATGGCGGTTTCTCCAATGGGTAAGGAGGCGGTTACACACTACCGGCTGCTGAAGAAGTTCCGCGCTCACAGTTACCTGCGCCTGAAGCTGGAAACCGGTCGTACCCACCAGATTCGCGTACATATGTCATATATCGGTTATCCGCTGGTTGGTGATCAGCTTTATGGTGGCCGTTTCCGCCTGCCAAAGGGAGCTTCCGATGAGTTGCAACAGGTGTTAAAAGGGTTCCGTCGTCAGGCGCTGCATGCTCGTAAACTGGAACTGTTCCACCCGGCGACGGGTGAACTGATGAGCTGGGAGGCTGAGCTGCCTGAAGATTTCCTGCAGCTACTCGGTGCGCTGGAAGACGATCTGACCAGCGTCGAGGATTATGATTTATAAAGCCCCCAGATGCTCCTTGTTCCAGAGGTAGGGTTTGTAAGTTCCAGGGTTGGTAAGTTCCAGGGCTTGTAAGCTCAGGGTTGGTAAGCGAATGATCTGTAATTACTGAACGTCTATATATCCTGGATAGACTCTGGCGTTCACTGAGGACTGAAGCGGTGAAACTGATTGAAGCTGACTGGCCCGCGCCAGCCCATGTTCGCGCACTGACTACTACCCGTCAGGGTGGTGTCAGTGTGGCACCCTTTGATACGCTGAATCTGGGCGATCATGTTGAGGATTGTCCGCAGGCGGTGGCGCAAAATCGTCAGAGCTTACTGCGGTATTTACAGCTGGATACGCCTGCTCAGTGGTTACAGCAGGTCCACGGTGTTGATGTGGTGGAAGCGCAGCCTGATGGTGAAGTGCGTGTTGCTGATGCCTGCTGGAGTAGCGAGCCGGGACAGCCTTGTATTGTGATGACTGCTGATTGCTTGCCAGTCTGCTTTACTGACCGCCAGGGAAGTCGGGTGGCAGTCGCCCATGCTGGCTGGCGTGGGCTTTGTAATGGCGTGCTGGAACAGACCCTGCAGATATTTGATGACCCGTCACAGGTGATTGTCTGGCTGGGCCCGGCAATCGGGCTGGATGCCTTTGAAGTGGGTGCAGAAGTACGTCAGCAGTTCTGTGAACGGCAGCCTGAGGCGGGCGCAGCTTTCAGGCCCGTTGCTGGACGTTCTGCTAAGTGGCTGGCTGACATCTACATGCTGGCCCGTTTACGCTTGCACAATGCTGGGGTAACCGCCGTGCACGGTGGTGGTTTTTGCACCGTCCACGACCAGGCCCGCTTTTTTTCCTATCGTCGTGAAACACGTACCGGTCGTATGGCTACGTTGATCTGGATTGATGCCGGTTCTGCTCGCTGTGAATGATCGGGTTACTCTGAACGCTCGTGATAGGAATAAATTCAGTCGTGAATACTGATTATCTGTATTGATGGGTCAGATGTTTCTGGCGTTGCAGGAGGCTTTTTTTCTCCTGTCGTTTCAATACGTTTTCCTGGAATACTGACCAGCGTATTGCCATTGCGGTCTATATGGTGGTTACCATCAAGATGAGCCTGTGCCTTGGCGCGATACATGGACTTGTCTGCCTGGCGTACCAGGGTGTCACCATGGACGAAACTGTCCGGGCCTGTCTGGGCCAGGCCAATACTGAAAGTGACTTCGCCACAATCCCCCTGACTAAAATGCTCGATCATGCGTTGCGCATAGTTGATCGCATCACCATGGCTGGTTTCGGGCAGCAGTACACAGAACTCATCTCCGCCATACCGGCAGCATATATCACTGACACGAGCGGCTGACTGCATGCTTTGTCCAGTTAGTTGCAGTACTTCATCCCCACGTTTGTGGCCATAGCTGTCATTGAGCTGTTTGAAGCGATTCAGATCAAGATACAACAATGTTAGCGGTTGCTGCTGGCGCTCTGCGCGGGCTAGCTCGCGGCGCAGGTGATCATAGAAAGAGCGCTGGTTTTCCAGTCCGGTGAGGGGGTCCTGACGTGACAGTCGTTCAAGTTCCCGGGTACGGCTGGCGACGGTGTCTTCCAGGCTGGAGGCGTATTCCTCCACCTTGGAACGGGTTGTTTCCACTTCTGAAATCAAGCTGTGAATATAGGTATCAAAGACAAACTGTACATCGAACATTAACAGTTTATGCAGGGCCTGCGAGGCAGCGCGACACTGCTGACAGTTAGTGCGATTGTTCCCTTTGGCCTGTTCAATCGTTGCCTGCAGGATGCTTTCCAGCTGCACCATTGCGGCGAGATACAGCTTGGGAGAAACGCCGATGCGCTTGTGTACTTTGCCAATCCGCAAACGACGGTTGACATAATCAGCGTCGTAATAGCCTTCAAACAGGTCACGAATATAGGTGTGCATGGAGGCATGCAGACGGCGGAATGTTTCGCTGTCTCCAATCAGCAGTGCAAACTCACTGTTCATTTTCTGGCGTTTATAGAATGCGTCTACAATTTCATCGAGATGGGTTCGGATATAGCCGCGCAGACTGGCAAGTACTTCAGCGTCTTCACGGGTAAATCCGAGCAGTTGTTTGCGGTCTTCAATTTCTCGATCAGTAATTTTCAGCTGCTCTGCCAAGGTCTGTTCAGTTAACTGTCGTGTTGTATCGGTTATCTGCGTCACAGGCGCTTCTCCCTGCATAATTGGCAGGCATTTTACCGGGTTGTTGGTGAGCGTGTATTTAAATTTGTAATAACGAGTCTGATATGTGGCTCTTGAAGCAGGATATGGCTGGCCCCATGTTTGTGAAATAAGAGGGCAGGGGCTTCAGACAAGGCCTGCCAGTTACGCTGGCCGACAGGCAGCGTGTTTATCAGGAGAGCGTGAAATGAGACCGGATAAGTTTACTGCAAAACTTCAGGAAGCACTGGCCGATGCGCAGTCACTCGCGGTGGGCCGTGATCATAATTATATTGAGCCTGGCCATATGCTGGCCGCCTTGCTGGAACAGCAGAACGGCACCATCAAGCCATTACTGGTCCAGGCCGGTGCCGATATAGCGTTGTTGCAGGATTTACTGCGAAACCATCTGGAGTACCTGCCCGTTGTTGCTAACCCGGATGGCAATATCCTCTGGTCGAAAGAGTCGGGCCGTCTGCTGAATCTGTGTGACAAACTGGCGCAGAAGCGTAACGATCAGTTTATTGCCAGCGAGTTGTTGATTCTGGCGATGCTCGATGGTCGCTGTGAAGCGGGTGAGTTGCTCAAACAGGCTGGTGTGGACAAACATCGGCTGGAAGTGGCGATTGCACAGGTACGTGGCGGTGAGTCTGTGAATGATCAGAATGCCGAGTCCAATCGCCAGGCGCTGGATGCCTACTGTATCAACCTGAACGAGCGTGCTGAAGCGGGCAAGCTGGACCCGGTTATTGGCCGTGATGATGAGATTCGCCGTACCATTCAGGTGTTACAACGCCGTACCAAAAATAACCCGGTGCTGATTGGCGAGCCTGGCGTGGGTAAGACTGCCATTGTTGAGGGGCTGGCCCAGCGCATTGTGAACGGTGAAGTACCGGAAGGTTTGAAGCATAAGCAGGTGTTGTCGCTGGATATGGGGGCGCTGATCGCCGGTGCCAAATTTCGTGGTGAATTTGAAGAACGTCTGAAAGCGGTACTCAATGAACTGTCGAAACAGGAAGGGCAGATTATCCTGTTTATTGATGAACTACATACGATGGTTGGTGCTGGTAAGGGTGAGGGCGCGATGGATGCGGGCAATATGCTTAAACCTGCGCTGGCCCGTGGTGAGTTGCATTGTGTGGGTGCCACAACGCTGGATGAGTATCGTCAATATGTTGAAAAAGATGCGGCACTGGAACGGCGTTTTCAGAAAGTGCAGGTGGATGAGCCGGATGAGCAATCTACCGTTGCCATTCTGCGAGGCCTGAAAGAACGCTATGAAGTTCACCACGGGGTGGATATTACCGATTCGGCCATTATCGCAGCGGCGAAACTGAGCCAGCGGTATATCACTGATCGGCAGTTGCCAGATAAGGCGATTGATCTGATTGATGAAGCGGCTTCACGTATCCGTATGGAAATCGACTCCAAACCCGAAGATATGGACCGTCTTGAGCGTCGCCTGATTCAGCTGAAGATGGAGCGCGAAGCGCTAAAGAAAGAGAAAGACACCGCAGCGAAAAAGCGACTGGCCAAGCTGGAAAAAACCATTGTTGATGTAGAGCGTGAGTTTGCCGATCTGGAGGAGATCTGGAAGGCTGAAAAGCTGGCATTGCAGGGTTCCCAGCAGGTAAAAGAGAAGCTGGATCAGGCCCGTATCGAAATGGAGCAGGCCCAGCGTAGTAGTGATCTTAGCCGTATGTCTGAATTGCAGTACGGGGTGATCCCGGTACTGGAGAAAGAGCTGGCCGCTGTTGCGGAGGCGGAAGCGAAAGGTGAAACAACCAACCAGCTACTGCGTAATAAGGTCACCGAGGAGGAAGTGGGTGAAGTGGTTGCACGCTGGACGGGTATTCCGGTCAGCAAGATGCTGGAAGGCGAACGTGAAAAACTGCTGCGTATGGAAGAGGCGTTGCATGAACGGGTGATTGGTCAGGAGGAAGCGGTGGTAGCGGTATCCAATGCGGTACGCCGTTCCCGTGCCGGTCTGGCTGATCCGAATCGTCCGAATGGCTCATTCCTGTTTCTGGGCCCGACCGGTGTCGGTAAAACCGAACTTTGCAAAGCGCTGGCCAGTTTCCTGTTTGATACTGAAGAGGCAATGGTGCGTATTGATATGTCAGAGTTTATGGAGAAGCACTCTGTTGCCCGTCTGATTGGTGCACCGCCGGGTTATGTCGGTTATGAGGAAGGTGGTTATCTGACTGAAGCCGTCCGCCGTAAACCTTATTCTGTACTGTTGCTGGATGAGGTAGAAAAGGCGCATCCGGATGTGTTCAATATTTTACTACAGGTGCTGGAAGATGGCCGCCTGACGGATGGCCAGGGACGTACGGTAGATTTCCGTAATACCATTGTGGTGATGACCTCTAACCTGGGTTCTGACCTGATTCAGAACTTCAGTGATGATGATGACTATGAGTTGATGAACAAGGCGGTGATGGAAGCGGTGGGAGGCCATTTCCGGCCGGAAGTGATCAATCGTATTGACGAAGTGGTGGTGTTCCATAGCCTGAGCAAAAAACAGGTAGCTGGTATTGCGGGTATTCAGTTGCAGCGTCTGCGTGCTCGCCTGGCTGAGCGTGACTTGCGCCTGACGCTGACGCTGACTGCACTGGACAAGCTGGTGAATGTCGGCTTTGAGCCGATCTATGGTGCTCGTCCACTCAAGCGGGCGATCCAGCAGTATGTTGAGAACCCACTGGCACAGGCGATCCTGGCGGACAAATTTGCGCCGGGTCACGAAGTGGTAATTGATGTGGAAGCAGGTAGCTTTGTGTTCCGCTAGGTGTCTGTCTGCATTGTTGTAAATGCGCCCCGGTAGGGGTATCTGCGGGAGGCCGGTGCGCGCGCTTGCCCTTCATGGCCGCACAGGTGCTGGTGAAGCTGGTTGGTTATGTATTCCACGCTCGCAATCAGCGCGCTGGGACGGCTCGTTAAATAAACCGTAGTTAAATAAACTGCTATTATCCGGTTGTTGCTGATGCAGGCTCGCGTTTTTGCGGGCCTGTTTTCTTTAGCGCCCGTTTTAGTGGCACTGTTTTCCGACAGGGCTCGCCAGTCTTTCTATACCTTCAGGTACGCCGGTTCTGTTTTCAAACGTTTATTTTTCTGCCTGTATTGCCGCTGTCTTTGACCGTCGTGCACAGGAACTGTCTGTATCTGTGCGATTAAAACTGAGCGCTGAACGTTTGATCCAGTAAACCTGTTTGATTTTCGCCCCCTGATATTAGTGGTAGACGCCAGAAAAAAGCTTCAGAAAGTGCGTGGTTTATGGGACAGTAACACGCATACATATTGAATATTTTGACGCTTTTAAGAGAGCAGAAATGAGCAACGTTCGAGTACTGGTAGTTGATGATGCAAAATTTATTCTGGAGCGAGTAAGAAAGATTGTCAGCCAGGCCTTTCCCGATTTTGAACTGGAGATGGCTTTAAACGGCCAAGAGGCCCAGAAACTGATGTCGGCGTCCGTTTTCGACATTATCCTGTGTGACTGGGAGATGCCGGAAGTCAGTGGGCTGGAATTGCTGCAGTGGACACGTAAACATCCGCCGCATAAGGACGTTGCTTTCCTGATGGTAACCAGTCGTGGCGAGCGCGACTATGTGCTCCAGGCGATTAAGGCCGGTGTAAACGATTATCTGGGTAAGCCATTCAACGCTGACCACCTGGTTGAAAAAATGCTGAAGCTGCTGGCGAAAGCAGACAAGCTGGACCCGGCAATGAAGCAGCGTGGCCTGGCACTGATTGAAGCTGAAAAACGCCGCCGTGAGCAGGCGAAAGTCAAAGCTGCAGCGACGCCAGCACCAGCGCCTTCTAAGAAACCACCAGTGGCTGACCGCTCTGCTGCGCGAGCCACGCCAAATGCTAAAGGTTTGGCACAATTGCGTACCAGCCAGGGCACGTATCGCTGTGCGATTAAAGACCTGAGCTTGCAGGAAGTGATGATCGTGGTAAAAAACGATGGTCAGTTGCCACAGGTGCTGGATCAGGTCGTGGTTGATATCGAGCAGCTGTCCGGTGATAGCGTAGCGCGTGTAAACGGCTTTATCTATCAGTCCCAGGCGGCGGAGCGTCGTTCTGACTCACCGTTTGTTCATGTGAAAGTACAGTTTGTTGATGATGACCCGGACAAGCTGGCACATCTGTCCAAATATATTGCCAGTGTTCGTTAAAGCTGCTTTGTAAGTTGTATTCTGCATACACCGTATGCAGTGTCTGTGAGACAAAAAGCCCGCCTGAGCAAACTCAGGCGGGCTTTTTACCGCCTGATGACTGCTATAGCCTATAGCCTGAAACGGGCTGTCAGTTCATTCAGTTGATCGGCCCGTTCATGTACCTGACGACTGGACTGGGAGATTTCGCTGACGGCATTGCTGTTGTTTTCCACAGCGCCTGCGATTTCATCCATACGCGAGGCCATGTCCCGTGTGGTACTGGCCACCTGGCCGATAGCATCGTTGATCTGACGAGCTGCCTCACAGGCCTGGCCCGCGCCACGTTCTATCGCATCGACAGCGACCACCGCCTGTTCCCCCTGTTGCTGTACCTGACGGGTCTGTTCCAGTGCTGCCTGCATGGTACGGCTTGCCTGACGAGATTCCTGTTGAATGGTGCTGACAATGGCATCAATCTGCGATGTTGCCTTGACCGTTTTATCGGCCAGTTCCCGCACTTCGTCAGCGACCACGGCAAAGCCACGGCCTGCTTCACCTGCACGGGCTGCTTCTATGGCGGCGTTCAGTGCCAGCAGGTTGGTCTGTCCTGCCAGCTCGTTGATCATATCCAGTACCAGATCAATACGTTCTGATTCATGGTTCAGTGTTTCAATACGCTGTGCGGCGTCAGCTACGACCTCTGTGGTACTGGTCAGCGATGATAGCGCCTGGCTGATGTCCTGGCCGCCTTCACGTGCCTGCAACAGAGCATCCTCCGAGGTTTGCTGGAGCTGTTGTGAGGTGATGTGCATCTGATCCGCAGTGACGCTGATCTCCTCGGTGGCCGCGGCCATACTGCTGGACTGACCAGAGACTGCGCGGTTGGCGTCAGCAATGCCGCTGCTGTGATGCTTCATCTGGGCGGACATCTGACGTAGCTGTTCATTCTGGCTGCGTACTTCGCCAACCAGGGCGTTGAGTTGCTGACTCATGCTGTTGGCAGCCCGACTGAGCTGATCAAACTCATCGTCACGCTGATCATCCACCTCAACCTGTTGACTCAGATTACCCGCACTGACCTGCTCCAGGTAGCGGGTCAGAATGCGCAGGCGACGACGGCTACCCAGACCAATCCATAGAATCAGTGCCATCACCAGTAGTACAGAGGCAACACCTGCCAGAATCAGAAACAGGCGTGCTTTCTGGGTGTCTGCATCGGCAGTCTGGCGTGCCTGTACCAGTAGTGTTTTCTGCAGATAACTGTAGCTGTCCTCAATGGTGCGGCTCAGTGTGCTGCGTTGCTGCTCATGCTGGTGGTCCTGTTGTGAAGCCTCTGTGCTGGCGGCAATAACTCTGGTCATCGCTTGTTCGTAGTTATTCAGTGGTTCGCCGAAGTGGTCTTCAAAAGACAGCTCGACGATCATGCCTCGCAAGGCAGCAAAGCCATCAAGCAACGCCTTGCGATTGTTGTCAGAGGGATGCTCCATATATTTGAACTCGGCGGCACGCATGCGCTGAAAAGCTTCCACCATCGAGGTAAACATCCCCAGCGCTTTTTTCAGTGCATCGGCATTGCGTGTCAGATCACCACGGATGCCATGCTGACTGTTAAGCCCCAGCTGAATGCGGCTATCGGCCCAGCGGGTGGTGGCCTGGTTCCAGTGCGAAAACTGTTGCTGGATGCTGGTCAGCTGCTGCTTTGCCCGTGAATCTGTGAGAACCACCTGACTCAGTTGCTGCTCCATCTGTTGCTGCTGTTTCTGGCTCTGTTGGTGCCAGCTGCTGGCCTGTTCGGGGGACAGTTTCAATACAGCAGCTTCGCGGTTGATAATATCCAGTTTCAGCCGGGTCAGGCTTTCGCTGTAGAATGAAAGCTCGGCCAGACGGCGGGCGCTCTCATTTTGCAGATTCAGGCCCCACAGGGCGATAGTGCTTGCCAGCACCATGCCAATCAGGGCTGTCATTATGACAAGCATCAGTTGCCGGACAAAAGCGGGTTGCCAGCGCATGGAAGTTCCTCCTGGTGTGGAATCATGGCGGATCTTCAGGGAGCGGGCAGAGCGTGCAGGAGTGTGACGCTGACCAGTTCCGCAGATCTCTTATGTAAGTCTCTTTATATTGATCTGTCGTTCTGCACGGGCATTGAACGGTATTTTTGAGCGGCTGACAAATCTCTTTTTTAAAACAGTAAGTTATATCTTTATGAGTAGGTATATATACCCATATGGATGGGGCTTAAATCTGTTCAGAATCATTATGTTGTACCTGTTTTCAGGTAATCATTTTCGTCAGGACATCTGCTGCGTATAAATACATCTGCGCTGGCCTCGATGTCTGTTGCAGGTGCCTGTTACAGGCGTCTGTTGCAATGGCTTCCAGGGTTATCATTGATATGATCAGGGTAATTACCGGTATGGCTATCAGAATGGTTACCGCCACCAGGGGTGTTGCAAGTATCAAGGGGGCAGGTATGAGGTTAACAACAGGGAGATATTGCAATGCGTTCCAGTCAGGATAAGGGCCACAGCGGTTGCACATATATGCACAGCCGTTATGCAGGCGGGCTGGCAGATTGTCATAAGCATCAATGGCTCTGTTATCTGCTGGCACAACTCAGGCCGGTACGTTACCTGGAAACCCATGCCGGTGCTGGGTGTTACAGCCTGGCACAGAGTGGGCGCTGGCAGCAGGGGCTGGCGCAGCTATGGCCACAGTTGACAGGCGGACTTAGTGATCACTGGGCGCAGCAGGTACAGGTGCTGAATGGCCAGGTTACCATGCCCGTGTACTATCCGGGTTCGCCCTGGTTTGCCCGGCACAGTCTTGGTGATGAGGCGCTGACGCTGTTTGAGCTGGATATGGAAACGGCGGACCAGTTGCGTGAAGCGCTGCCAGTGGTAGATGTACGCACCGGGGACGGTTTTTCCAGTGTGGTACATTTGCTGGAGTCCGATTGTCTGTTGATGGTTGACCCGCCTTATGCTGATCTTTATGACTTCGACCGTGCGCTATCACTGCTGAGCCTGGTATTGCAGCGGCAGGACTGTGCCTTGATGCTGTGGTATCCCCGTTTCAGTGACCAGCGCGAAATGCCATATCTGACACAACTGGAAGCATTGCTGGCCGTGGGAGCCGAGGGAATACAGAACGACTTGCCCATCTGGCGTAATGAATTGCGTTTTGCGACGGCTCAGGGGTCGTTATGTGGCAGTGGTGTACTGGTGGTAGGAGCTGTGGCACCAACTGCGTCATTGCAGCAGCAATTGAATGACCAGTTTGCCAGGCTGGGAGCCTGTACGGTTCAGCTGGCGGGATAACCGGTGGGGTGCTGCTGCAGGAAGGCTGCAGCAGCTGGATCTGGGCGCAGTATCAATACAGCGCCTGCTCGTCCTTGACGACATCTTTGAGCACCTGCAGGAACAGGGCGTCTGCGTCGCTATGTTCCAGAGGAATCTTGACGTTGGTAGACGCTGATAACTCCTCTGCAATCAATGCATCGGCGTTTTCCTCATTAATATGCTTGCGGGCGATATCCAGCGCAGTGGCGCAGATTTCCGGCTCAACCAGCACCTTGCGGATGAATCCCGCCAGCTCGTTGATAACGCGTTCCCTGTTTTTGTTTTCTGCCACGCTCATAGCCTGTTCTCCTGATCTGAAAACTCATGATTCTGCATATAACCGGTGGTACCGGCAGGGTTGCTGGAGGCTGCTGACCTGTGGTGCTGTGCAATCGTGTATCTGATAACAGCGAATATGGCACCAGTATATTTGATGCCAGTGATCAGGCAGTAACTCCGTGGGTGACCTGATCCACGATCAGCGGCGCAGGTTATCTGTCTGTCATCTTACCCGGTTTACGGTGATTGAATCCATTGCTGGTGATGCAATGGCTAAGTGGATAACGCCCCAGGGCAGGGTGAATCCACTGACGAATCAGTGGTGTACTGTGGCTGTTCGACCTAAGTGGTAGCTTTCTGGCCTTTTTGCGCTGCAATAACTGGTTGATCAAAAATTGTCAGGATGCAAAAATGGCCGCCTTACTTTTCGACCTGAGGTATGTCGGTTACCCCGGCTGCCTGCGGATACGGACATTGGAACTGTCCTACCGTTCAGAGCAGGTCTGCCACTTGAGCGATCCTCAACGCTGGCAAGCACCCGAACGAAAGCCGCTTTTGTATTTCTTTTCCGGAAAGTGAAGTTTGTGCGCCGTGCGTCACCCTCGCAGGGCGTCAGGTTCGTCGTTCACCGTTGCAGAAACTGAGAACTGTTTTACTGGCGGTTGCCCCCGCTGGTAACAAAGAGGGTTATAACAGTGGAATTATTATCAGGCGCAGAAATGGTTATACGCGCCCTTAGAGATGAGGGTGTAAAGCACATCTACGGGTATCCGGGCGGTGCGCTACTGCACGTCTACGATGCCATTTTCCAGCAGGATGAAGTGGAACATGTGCTGGTGCGTCATGAGCAGGCTGCAACTCATATGGCGGATGCGTATGCCCGTGCTACCGGCAAAGCTGGTGTGGCACTGGTAACCTCCGGTCCGGGTGCGACAAACGCGGTAACAGGTATTGCGACCGCGTACATGGATTCGATTCCGATGGTTGTTATTACCGGTCAGGTTATGTCATTCCTGATTGGTGAAGATGCCTTCCAGGAGACCGACATGGTTGGTATCTCCCGTCCGGTTGTAAAGCACAGCTTCAGCGTGCAGCGCCCGGAAGACATCCCGACGATCATCAAGAAAGCCTTCCATATTGCACAGACGGGCCGTCCAGGTCCGGTTGTTGTTGATATTCCCAAGGATATGACAACGCCAACTGAGCGTTACGAATATGAGTATCCGAAGAACGTAAAAATGCGTTCTTACAACCCGGTCAGCCGTGGCCACAGTGGTCAGATCAAAAAGGCAGTTGAATTACTGCTGGGCGCAAAACGCCCGGTGATCTACACCGGTGGTGGCATCATCATGGGGAACGCCCATGAAGAACTGACTGAGCTGGCGCGCAGCCTGAACTACCCGGTAACTAATACCCTGATGGGCCTGGGTGGCTACCCGGGTACTGACCGTCAGTTTGTCGGTATGCTGGGTATGCATGGCAGCTATGAAGCAAATATGGCGATGCACCATGCCGATGTAGTACTGGCAATCGGTGCCCGTTTCGATGACCGCGTAACCAATGGTGTCGACAAGTTCTGTCCGACTGCCAAGATTATCCATGTCGACATCGACCCGGCGTCTATCTCCAAAACAGTAACCGCTGACATCCCGATTGTTGGCCCGGCCCGCGACATCATCAAAGAGATGATTCAGCTGGTAAAAGGCGCTAAAAATCAGCCAGATGCTGAAGCGAACAAACTGTGGTGGCAGCAGATTGAAGAATGGCGTGCCCGTCACGGTGGTCGTTACACCATCAATGAAGATGGTTTGATGAAGCCTCAGCAGGTTATCGAAATGCTGAGCAAAGTCACCGGTGGTGATGCCTTTGTCTGCTCTGATGTAGGTCAGCACCAGATGTTTGCGGCGCAGTACTACAAGTTCAACAAGCCGAATCGCTGGATCAACTCCGGTGGTCTGGGCACCATGGGCTTTGGTCTGCCAGCAGCGATGGGTGTGAAGATGAACTTCCCGGATGCCGATGTTGCCTGTGTGACCGGTGAAGGCAGTATCCAGATGAACATCCAGGAGCTGTCCACCTGTAAGCAGTATGATCTGCCCGTAAAAGTTATCTGTCTGAACAACCAGTCGCTGGGCATGGTGCGTCAGTGGCAGGACATGAACTACGAGTCTCGTCACAGTCAGTCCTACATGAAGTCTCTGCCGGACTTCTGCAAGCTGGTTGAGTCCTATGGCCATGTAGGCATGAAGGTGGATAAATTCGCAGATCTGGAAGGTGCCATGACTGAAGCCTTCGCCATGAAGGATCGCCTGGTGTTTATGGATATTGCGGTTGATCCGTTCGAGCATGTTTATCCGATGCAGGTACCTCGTGGTGCGATGCGTGATATGTGGCTGAGTAAAACGGAGAGAACATAATGCGTCATATCATCTCTGTATTGCTGGAAAACGAACCCGGTGCACTGTCTCGCGTAGTGGGCCTGTTTTCACAGCGTAACTTCAACATCGAAACGCTGACCGTTGCACCAACAGACGATGGCACACTGTCCCGCCTGACGGTGACAACACTGGGTTCTGACCGTGTTGTTGAGCAGATCACCAAGCAGCTGAACAAGCTGATTGATGTGGTCAAGGTGGTTGATCTGACTGAAGGTGATCATATTGAACGTGAGCTGATGATGATCAAACTCAAGGCCAGCAGCAGCAGCGCCCGTGATGAGATTACCCGGACGGCTGAGATTTTCCGCGGTCAGGTAATTGATGCAACACCAAACACCTTTACCGTGCAGTTGGTGGGCTCCAGTGACAAACTGGATGCTTTTATCAATGCGCTCAACGGTGTCACCCTGATGGAAGTGGTGCGTTCCGGTGTATCCGGTATCGCGCGTGGTGAAAAAGTACTGAGCCTGTAAGGGGGGTTCAGGTGGTATTGTGCAATCGTGTCTGCCGCATGATTGTGCAGGTGCTGCTCTGAATCAGCAAATGAAATACTTTGAGCCGAAAAAATGAGTCAACAAAAAATGCCCCGGTTATTATGGTCGGGGCATTTTTTATGGCGATCTGCCAGAACACGGCTGTTGCGTATTACTTGCTCAGCGCTTCCAGCAGTACCAGCGTACGACAGGGAATGAACACACAGTATTCACGAGAACCGGTCTGAATATGTACACGAGCGTGCAGCAGTACCGGTGGTACCAGCTCGTCATACAGTGAAGCCGGGTACTGTTTGTAGTTCAGTTCACCAAACATCGGGCCAAAGGCTTGCTCAATGAAACTCAGATCACAGCTTTGTGTATCTGAGGTAGCGACAAAATCCAGCAGGACTTCGCTGTAGTACATTGACGCAACATCCTGTTTCGGTAAAGCGCCGTGCAGTTCGACACGTAGCTGTTCACCATCAATGTTGAGTCTGGACTGGATCGCGGCTCTCAGCTTGTCAGTGAGAGTTGAACTGAATTCCATAAATAAATATCCCTGCTTTTAGGTGGTTTTGACCTCAGTATGCGCCCTTGGCTGAGTGGGTTCATTGCCGCATATCATCTCCTGACTCTGTGCAGCCGCCTGTCCGGTCTGTGTCAGGCAATACGGTAGCGTTCTGCAATACTGTTATCCCAGTCCATACCTGCGCCAGGTGTTGTACTGGCAAGGCTGCAACCCTGCTCAATCTGTAATGGTTGCTTGAGAAGCACTGTCCACCAGTCAGAATATTGCAGCCAGTGAGCTGTTGGACTGAGGCTGAGCAACTGGGCGCTGAGTTCTGGCCAGAGGTTACTGGACAGTGGCACTTCGTGCTGACGCAGTAATTCAGCAATGCGCAACCAGCCACTGATGCCTCCACATTTCATGGCGCTGAGCATCATATAGTCACTGCTGCCATGGTGCAGTGCCTGCTCAACTTCGTTGATATGCCACCAGTTTTCGCCGCACTGTAATGGTACCGGAGATGATTCCCGTAACCGGGCCTGCTGGGCAAAGGCCTGTGCCTGCAGTGGTTCTTCTATCCAGCTCAGACCGCTGTCCGCCAGTAAACGCACCCGTTGTAGCGCCTCGCGTGGGTTCAGGCACTGGTTGTAATCAACCATCAGTTCAATATCCGGGCCAACAGCCTGACGCACCGCCTGGATGACATTTATATCCTGTTGGGCGTTGTGGTAACCAACGCAGAGTTTGATGCCGTGGAAACCTCGGGCGGCCAGTTCGGCTGCATGACGGGCACTGCTGCTTGCCCCTTCCAGCCCGATGCTGGCGTAAACCGGCAGGCGCTGGTGCTCGCCACCGAGCAGTTCCACCAGAGTACATTGATGACGCTTGGCCAGTGCATCCCACAACGCCATATCAATTCCCGCCATCGCCATGCCTACCAGGCCTTGGCTACCCACCATACGGCTACTTTGTTCCAGCTGCTTTTCCAGTGTGGCAGCACTGATCGGTTCCACCGGGCTCATATTACGCACCAGGGTTAGCAGTGGTAGCAGCGTCATATCGCTGTAGGCGAACAGGATACTGCGGCCGGTTACGCCGCGCGCGCTGTGCAGTTCAATCAATATCAGTGGCACCTGAGTCACAGTACCGGCTGCGGTGCGGTAAGGTCTGCCAAGTGGCAACCGGATTGCCTGGGCGCTGATATGAGTAACGGTCAGTGTCGGGCTATTGGGCATGGGACTCCCTATCGTGCTGTACTTTGTGCGTCAGAGTGGCAGCATTGTTTATGTTAGCTATGCGGGTTGTACCGGTGCCCTGCGCGGGCAATTGTACGTTGTGTGTCAGGGGTGGTCTGTACCTGCTACAGGGTACGGACGGTATTGATAACTGTACAGACAGAATTCTGAACCATCATATTGGATAATAAGTGCGTATGCTGGACGCGTCGGGCCTGTAAAGTGTAGCTGCTCTGGCCATCACGATGGTTCTCGACATGACAATGCGCTTTGTATTGTAACCGCGCTATATTGTAACCACGCTGTGTTGTAACCGCGTTTCCTGTTATCGCTATGTGTGGTTGTATTCTGTTATGACTGTGTTGTGTCGCAATAATGCCAACCCGGCTGAACAAATGTTCAGAAGGGCGAAGCCTGACTTTATCTTTTGATACTGTTTAATTGTTATGGGTGATAATTAATGACAACTGTTTTTCGCCATGAAGATCGTGTGCGTGACTATGAACTGGATATGCAGGGCATTGTGAACAACGGGGTCTATTTCAATTACCTGGAGCATGCCCGCCATGAATTTCTGCTCAGCCACGGTATTGATTTTGCCGAACTGGCGCGTCAGCAGATTAATCTGGTGGTCGTGCGTTCTGAACTGGATTACAAAGCCTCTCTGACCAGCGGTGACCATTATGCGGTCGAAGTCAGCCTGGAACCGGCCGGGCGGGTGCGACTAGGCTTTCGTCAGCGGGTAATCCGGCTGGCGGATGAAGCTGTCTGTGTGGAGGCGTTGGTAGTTGGCGCGGCACTGAATGAACGCGGACGGCCCGCTCGATTACCCGCGCTGGTCGCGTTGCTGGATTGAGCCTGGTCATACGATCAGGCTGGGCCGTTAGCCGGGTGGCTTTGTGAAACCTGATCCCAGAAAGCCCGTATTAACGGGCTTTTCAGTTTTTTCTCCAGTACAAAAAGTCCGACGTTATAGGGTTTCAACGCCGGGCGTACTTCCATAATTGTCACCTTATCGGCCAGTGGACTGTTCTCCAGTACGATCTGTGGTACCACGCCGACACCAAAACCCAGACTGACCATACTGACAATGGCTTCATTACCTGCCACCTGGGCATAGATAGTCGGGCGTAATTTTTTGCGGGTAAACCAGCCGTTTACCTCATCACGGGATACACCCTCTTCAGACAGAATCATCGGTATACTGGCCCAGTCGATGGGAGCAGTCAGCTGTGCTGCGAGTGCGCCGGGTTCTTTGGGTGCGATAAATACCAGCGGTGATTCAGCGATATGCTGAAACTCCATACCCTGAGGTTTGATCGCTGGTTTAGCGGCGATGGTAATTTCCTCCAGCCCGTTCTGCACCCGGCTGATGGCGGTGTCCGGGTCTCCAGTGTGCAATTTGATTTCGATGCCAGGGTGGCGGGCGCGGAACTCATGCAGAATATCGAATAGAAAGCTGTAGCTGGCGGTAACTGAGCAGTAGACGCTGATCTCACCGCGCAGGATGCCACTGCGTTGCATCAGTTGCTGGCGGATGGCGTCCCACTGGTCCAGTGCATCACGGGCGTAGCTCTGGAACAGCTCGCCATCGGCGGTCAGTCGTACACTGCGGTTATCGCGGGTAAAGAGTTCACAGCCCAGCCCTTCCTCCAGCTGTTTGATACTGCGGCTGAGGGCTGAAGGGCTGACATAGCATTGTTCACTGGCGCGGCCAAAATGCAGAGTGTCAGCCAGAATCAGAAACTGTTGCAGAGTACGGGTATCCAGAGTGAGCCTCCAGCTAGAGCAAATATTGCAAAAAGTGGGATACTGCATTGCGTATATATCATTTTACGCAATACCTGTTTTCCCCTAAAGTAGCGCCATCGAATCGAGTTGATTCGCGCTGATTATTAACGCTTTTTACAGGACTTACGTCATGCAGGTTTACTACGATAAAGATTGTGACCTCTCTATCATCCAGGGCAAAAAAGTATCCATCATCGGTTACGGTTCTCAGGGCCACGCACATGCGTGCAACCTGAACGATTCCGGCGTTGATGTGACTGTTGGCCTGCGTGCGGGTTCCTCTTCCCGCGCTAAAGCTGAAGCACATGGCCTGAAGGTTGCTGACGTAGCTGAAGCGGTTGCAGCGGCAGACGTAGTAATGATCCTGACTCCGGACGAGTTCCAGGGCCAGCTGTACAAAGAAGAGATCGAGCCAAACATCAAGCAGGGCGCTACTCTGGCATTTGCTCACGGTTTCTCCATCCACTACAACCAGATCGAGCCACGCGCTGACCTGGACGTAATCATGGTTGCACCTAAGGCACCTGGCCACACTGTACGTTCCGAGTTCGTAAAAGGCGGCGGTATCCCTGACCTGATCGCGATCTTCCAGGACGCATCCGGCAACGCTAAAAATGTTGCACTGTCTTACGCATCCGGCGTAGGTGGCGGTCGTACCGGTATCATCGAAACAACTTTCAAAGATGAGACTGAAACTGATCTGTTTGGTGAGCAGGCTGTACTGTGTGGTGGCTGTGTAGAGCTGGTCAAGATGGGCTTCGAGACCCTGACTGAAGCTGGCTACGCGCCAGAGATGGCTTACTTCGAGTGTCTGCACGAACTGAAACTGATCGTAGACCTGATGTACGAAGGCGGCATCGCCAACATGAACTACTCCATCTCCAACAATGCGGAGTACGGTGAGTACGTAACCGGTACTGAAGTAATCAACGAACAGTCTCGCGAAGCGATGCGCAACGCCCTGAAACGTATCCAGGACGGTGAGTACGCGAAGATGTTCATCACTGAAGGCCAGACTAACTACCCATCCATGACTGCACGTCGTCGCAACAACGCTGCGCACCCGATCGAGCAGACTGGTGAGAAGCTGCGTGCCATGATGCCATGGATCACAGCTAACCAGCTGGTAGACAAAGAAAAGAACTAAGAAGCATTGCCTGACTTTGTCGGGCAGCTGTAAGCCCTCGTCGTAGAAGGGCAGATTGACTGTTATAAAAACCGGCCATCTGGCCGGTTTTTGTGTATGTGCCATATCGTTTCTGCTGATGTGGCATCTGCTTGCGTGGTTGCTGTTCACACACATAGTTATTCATATTCCAGCGATTTACATACGTCGCGTTACCGCCCTGTATTCCCGGACTTTTTTTGTTAGCATTGTGAATTGATCGTTCGATCAAGTTTTGTTGGATCGAGCCCGTAACCCTGCCCTGAACCGGGAGTTATCTACGTGATCTCGCAAGTGCTGCTGGACAACCTGCCTGAACTGTTTTTTTCAACGGATACCATGCATTGCCTGGACTGGGTTTCCGGCTATGCAGATGAGCTTTGTGGCTACAGCGCATCGCGGCTGACAGGGCGGCCCTTGAGCTATCTGTTTGCTGATAGTCATGCCTATGAGGAAGTTTGCCATCAGGTGCGTTGCCTGCCCCGTGATACGGTGTATCGGTGTGAAATTGCACTGTTGTGCAGCAATGGCGAGCTGCGCCGGGTTGAGCTGTCACTCTGTGCGCGAGCAGACAGTTACTACCGTTATCTTGGCCTGGAAGGGCGGTTGCGTGATCTGTCAGCAGAGCAACAACTGGAACAGCAACTACTGGATACGGAAGAGCGTTTTCGTCGTCTGTCAGAACAGGGCACCGATGCGGTGCTGATTCACCATCAGGGTGGTTTGCTGGACTGTAATCCACAGGCGGAGGCATTGTTTGGTTATCCGCTCAAAGAGCTGCGCCGGATGCAGGTGCTGGACCTGATCAGCCGGGCGGATCGTGATCGTGCCCGCCAGCACCTGGAGCAGGAGCTGGAGCATAGCTGGCAGGGAGAGGGGCGACGGCTGGATGGCTCAAAGTTTCCAATGACGATCAATGTCAGCAGCTGCCAGATGGCTGGGCGTCGAGTACGTGTATGCTCGATTCAGGATCTGACTGGCCAGTACCAGAACACCCGTCGCCACCGGCTGCTTGATGAAGTGATCAGCGCTTCACCGGTTGCTGTGCTGGTGCTGGATGCACAGGGAAGGCTGGAATATGCCAACCCCAGTGTGCAGCAGCTGACCGGATACAGTCAGCAACAGCTCATAGAGATGTCTGCTGTTACCGGACTGTTCTGTGCCGAGCAGGGGCCTGATGTGCGCTGGCTGGACTGGAAGCTGCTGATTGGTCAGGCGTGGCAGGGGACACTGAAGCTGAAGCGCCAGGATGGTACTGTTACACCGGTTTCTGCCCGTCTTAGTGCCGTGCGTGATGAACAGCATAATCTGCAACATCAGACATTGTTACTGGAAGACCGTTCCGTACAGGAAGCCCATGATCTGCTATTGCATCAGCGCAGCTTTGATCCGCTGACCGGACTGCCAGAGCGGGAACAGGCGCAGATACAGATGGAGCAGCTGCTCAGTCAGGCCCGCGATACGGATACCCGTGCGGTGTTGCTATCCATTAATCTGGATGAGTTCCGGGCCATTAATGATGCACTGGGTTACCGTTGTGGAGATCAGCTGTTGCAGGCAGTATCACAGCGATTGCAGTCTGAATGTGGTCGTAACCATTGCCTGACTCGATTTGCCGCTGATGAGTTCCTGTTGATGGTGTCTGATATTCGCAGTTCAACGGAAGTCGAAGCGCTGGCAGAACGCTTGCAGAAGATCTTCGAAAGCCCGTTTGCCACTTCAGAGCGAGAACTGACGATTACCGCCAGTATGGGCCTGGCGCTGTACCCGCTGGATGGTAGTGATCTGCCAGGTCTGTTGCGCTGTGCCAGTACTGCGATGGCCAAAGCTAAGCGGGAAGGGCGCAGTGGTTACAGCTTCTTCAATAATCAGATGAATCATCAGGTACTGCGGCGGCTGGAAATTGAGCGTCAGCTGCATGGTGTACTGGAGCGTCAGGAGCTGGAGCTGAATTATCAGCCCGTGATTGATTTTAATAGTGGTGAGCTGCAAGGTGCTGAGGCCCTGTTACGCTGGCGTAATCCTGAGCTGGGGTTTGTTTCCCCGGTACAGTTTATTCCAGTGGCTGAGAGTACCGGGCAGATTGTCAGTATCGGCAACTGGGTGTTGCAGGAAGCCTGTCGTCAGGCCAGCGCCTGGCAACAGCAGGGTATTGCGCTGAAAATAGCGGTCAATGTTTCACCGCGTCAGTTCAGTAGTGACTTACCCGATCTTGTCGAGAGGGCGTTACAGCACAGTGGCCTGTCACCGGAGTACCTGCAGATAGAGGTGACCGAAGGGTTGTTGCTCAGTCACAGTGCTGAAACCCGGCGTATTTTCCATCAACTGCGCAGCCTGGGGGTACAGATTGCTATTGATGACTTCGGTACTGGCTACTCGTCACTGGCCTATCTGGAAAGTTTTGCCTTCGATACCCTGAAGATTGATCGCAGTTTTGTAGCTGATATGACACCGGGTAGCCGTCGCGACACGCTGGTCAGTAATATTATCAATATGGCACATGGTCTGGCGCTGAAAGTGGTCGCTGAAGGGGTTGAAAACCCCCAGCAGGAAGACCGCTTGCTGGCACTGGGCTGTGACTTTGCTCAGGGCTATCATTATAGTCGCCCTCTGACCGCGAGCGCGTTTAACGAGTATCTGCAGCAGGCGGTGGTGAGGGCGTAGATGGCTGTCCATGACGGATGACCTTTGTCAGAGCAGTCAGTAGAATGAACTACAAATTATTTAACTGGTTACTCTGATGACGCAAGAACAGAAGCAATCCGGGGCGGATGCAGGCCACAAGCCGCGCCGTGGTATCTACCTGCTGCCAAACCTGTTTACCACTGCTGCGCTGTTTTCCGGTTTTTATGCCGTTGTAGCAAGTATGCAGGGCAATTTTGAAAGTGCAGCGGTGGCTGTCTTTGTGGCGATGGTGCTGGATGGGCTGGATGGTCGTGTTGCCCGTATGACCAATACCAGCAGTAAGTTTGGTGCTGAGTATGATTCGCTGGCGGATATGGTTTCGTTTGGTGTGGCACCGTCGCTGGTGGCATTTAACTGGGTACTGGACGATATTGGCAAATTTGGCTGGTTTGCTGCCTTTATCTATGTGGCAGGTGCTGCACTGCGCCTGGCACGTTTCAATACGCAGATTGGTTCTGTCGACAAGCGTTACTTTATCGGCTTGCCAAGTCCAGCGGCTGCTGCATCTGTGGCAGGACTGGTATGGGCAGCAACTGAATTTGATGTTGATGGCAGTGGTTATGCGTATCTGGTGGCGGCTTATGTGGCGCTGGCGGGTGTGCTGATGGTCAGTAACGTGCTGTACTACAGCTTTAAGGATGTTGATTTTAAAGGCAAAGTGCCGTTTTTGCTGTTGGCCGCGATAGCACTGCTGTTTGGTGTTGTTTCTATCAGCCCGCCTTTGTTCCTGTGGTTGTTGTTCCTTGTATATGCAGTGTCTGGCCCGATTCTCTGGGGTTGGCGCAAGGCCCGTCGTTGATAAACGGGTAACGTTGTCTCAGAAAAAACGGTACCAGGTAATTTCTTGTACCGTTTTTTTTTCATCTTCATTTCAGGCATAGCCTACACTTAAAAATTGTGTGTCCTGCCGGGAATTTTTCCTGGCCTGGTCTCTCTAACTGTGCAATATCGAGTGACTGACCACGGATGCGCCCATGCTGATCAAAAAAACTGAACTGATCCGTTCTTCTGAAATTACCCCTGAATCGGTGTACCTCAACCGCCGTCAGTTTATGAAAGGGCTGGTGGGTACCGCTGCGCTGGCAGTCAGTGGTTCTGCACTGGCGCTGCCTGAACCTGAATTTGAAAAAGGTGTACCTGTCTACCCAGGCCCCGACTGGTTGCAGCAGCAACTACGCGCTGGTGTCAGTAATGCAGGCATGTCCACTGATGAAAAGATTGCACCATACCGTCACGCCATTCGTCATAACAACTTCTATGAGTTCGGCACTGGTAAGGGTGACCCGGCTAAAAATGCCCAGAATTTTGTCACGGACCCCTGGTCCGTTGAAGTGACCGGTGAGTGTGATAAACCGGGCACGCTGGCGCTGGAAGATCTGATTCGTCCCCATCAGCTGGAAGAACGTATCGTTCGGCTGCGCTGTGTTGAAGCCTGGTCGATGGTGCTGCCGTTTGTTGGTGTGCCGTTGCCAGAGCTGTTGAAACGCTTTCAGCCCAACTCACGGGCAAAATATGTCGAGTTCACCACCCTGAATGACCCGAAACAGATGCCGGGGCTGAGGTCTGTCTTCAGCAGCCTGGACTGGCCCTATGTGGAAGCGTTGCGGATGGATGAAGCGATGCACCCGCTGGCCTTTATGGCGGTGGGTATGTACGGCAATGCACTGCCACCGCAGAATGGTGCACCACTGCGGCTGGTTTTGCCGTGGAAATATGGCTTTAAATGGGTGAAATCCATTGTCCGTATCCGTTTTACCGAGCAGATGCCACGCACCACCTGGAACGAAGCGGCCTCCCATGAGTATGGCTTCTTTGCCAATGTGAACCCGGCGGTCAGCCACCCGCGCTGGAGCCAGGCCACCGAACGTCGTCTGCCATCATCGCTGTTCCGCCCCAATATCATCGATACCAAACCGTTTAATGGTTACGCCGATGAAGTGGCGCATCTGTACAGCGATATGAATCTGAAAAAATGGTTCTGACCTGTAGAAATCAGTTATGACAGACATAACAATCGCGCTGATAGATAACGCTTTGATAGACAGCGTTCTGATAGATAAATAACCCGATAGAAAGCAAAGGCCAGTGCTATGATCCCGACCCGTTTTCGCAATCGTCCTGTTATCCGACTGCTGGAGTGGTGGCTGGTATTTCTGGCTGCACTGGTGCCGCTGGTCTGGATCGGTTGGCAGGCCTGGAGTTTTGCTCTGGGTGCTGACCCGGCCAAAGAGATCACCGACTTCCTGGGGCTGTGGGCGCTCTACCTGCTCTGGGGCTCGCTGGCGATTACCCCGCTGCGCAAGGCACTGGGCTGGACCAGCCTGCAACGCTACCGGCGCATGATCGGCCTTTATGCGCTGTTCTATGCGGTGATGCACCTGCTGGCTTTCGCCACCTTTATTGTCGGCTGGCGGCTGGACCTGCTACAGACAGCGCTGACTGAACGGCCCTATATTATTGTTGGCGCGCTGGCGTTGTTGTTGCTGATCCCGTTAGGTATTACGTCGACAAAGGGTTGGCAGCGGCGGTTGAAAAAACGCTGGAGCCAGCTGCATAAACTGGTATATCCGATCAGTCTGCTGGTGCTGGTGCATGTGATCTGGCTGATCCGCGACAGCTACTTTGATGCGGTGCTGTATGGCAGTCTGCTGGTGGCAATGCTGGGCTATAGGGCCTGGGGCTCATTGAAACGTCGTACAGGTATCCGTCGGGGGGCAGGCTCGGCGAAACGTGCAGAGCCGTCTGTTGTATCGCCGTCCGTTGAAGGACAGCGACCAGCTTCCGGCTGAGCTGCTGGCGAAATAACGGGGCAGGGGCTATACCTTCAGGTATGTTGTACAGCTATGCAGGTGATGCCCATGCCTTCCCCCGATGGCCCTTCCTTCTGGCAGATGTTACGCAGTGCCTTTGCTGCGCTGTTTGGTGTCCAGAGTGAACAGAACCGCCAGCGTGATTTCAATACCGGTCAGACGCCAGGTATCCGCTGGCAGTGGCTGCTGACAGGGCTGGTTGTTACCGGCGCTTTTATTGTGTTTGTGATGCTGATGGTACAACTTGCACTGAGCCTGGCCGGGGCCTGAAAGGCCCGCCCGGCTACTATGTAATCTTCCCCTGTCCCCCACAATTACTACCCCGCGCGATTTCTCCTTTTGCTGACGTTGCTTTTCTGAACGACTGCTATACTTCTCTAAACCAAGTGGACTGGTCGGATATCCGGTTGCTGACAGATGTACGATTGATGTAAGGCGTCAGATAACGCTGGATGACAGGATGGGAGGGAACTCAGGCACAGACAGAGCCTGGTCGAAACCCGTCACCTCCGACGTTGCCGCAGTATTGGTAGCCAGACTGGTTGAGCAGCTGTGTGGCTATCGAAGACAGCGCCCGTGTGAAAGGTTTTCGAGCAGGCTTTAATGGCCCGTAAAAGGGAGAGGCCTGCGATGAGAGTAATAGCACAGCTTCTGCTGCTGGCGTTCGCCTGCAGCGCCGGTTCTGCTCGTGCGGACTGGCAACTCAATATGCCCCGTGGCGTCACCGAGATCAGCCACGCGGTATTCGACCTCCATATGCTGATCTTCTGGATCTGCGTTGCCATCGCCGTGGTGGTGTTTGGTGTGATGTTCTGGTCGATCTTCCACCACCGTAAATCCCGCGGTGCCCGTGCCCACCATTTCCATGAAAACACCCTGGTTGAAGTGATCTGGACGCTGATCCCCTTTGTCATTCTGATCGGTATGGCAGTGCCTGCGACGGCGACGCTGGTCAAGATGTATGACGCCAGCGAGGCGGAGGTTGATATTCAGATCACCGGTTATCAGTGGAAATGGCGCTATCAGTACCTGGGTGAGGATATCGATTTCTTCTCCAGTATGAGTACGCCACGGGAAGAGATCGAAAATAAACAGCGCAAGGGCCGTCACTACCTGCTGGAAGTGGATAACCCGCTGGTTATCCCCGCCGGGAAAAAGGTGCGTTTTCTGGTGACCGCGGCGGATGTTATCCACAGCTGGTGGGTACCGGATTTTGCTGTCAAAAAAGATGCTATCCCTGGTTTTATTAACGAAGCCTGGACTAATGTACCGGAGCCTGGTGTCTATCGCGGCCAGTGCGCTGAACTGTGCGGCAAGGACCATGGCTTTATGCCCATTGTGGTGGTAGTCAAACCTCAGCAGGAGTACGAGCAGTGGCTGGCGCAGACCAGAGCGAAACAGCTGGCAGTCAAAGCCGCTGCCAGTCAGAGCATGTCGATGGAGCAGTTGATGACACGGGGCGAAGAGGTCTACAAAACGGCCTGCGCCGCCTGTCACCAGGTGAATGGTATGGGGCTGGCCAATGTCTTCCCGGCATTGAAAGACAGCCCGATTGCGCTGGGTGATATCAACGCTCATATCGATATCGTGCTGAACGGTAAAAGCGGTACTGCCATGCAGGCTTATCGGGATCAGCTCAGCGCAGTTGATCTGGCTGCTGTTATTACCTGGGAGCGCAACGCCTGGGGTAACAATGTTGGCGACAAGGTTGAGCCTGCCACTATCCAGAAGATGATCGATGGAGGGGCTGAAGGATGAATACGCTGACCCGTAATGTGGAGTGCGAGCATACCGAACATGGCCCGGCCCGAGGGCTGAGCCGCTGGTTCTTCACCACCAACCATAAAGATATTGGTACGCTGTATCTCTGGTTCAGCTTTCTGATGTTCCTGACCGGCGGCTGTATGGCGCTGATGATCCGTGCTGAGCTGTTTCAACCGGGACTGCAGCTGATCCAGCCCGACTTTTTTAACCAGATGACCACCATGCACGGGCTGATCATGGTATTCGGTGCGGTAATGCCAGCCTTTGTCGGGCTGGCCAACTGGATGCTGCCGTTGATGGTGGGCGCGCCGGATATGGCGTTGCCACGGATGAACAACTGGAGCTTCTGGATTCTGCCGTTCGCCTTCGCCATGATGATCAGCACGCTGTTTATGGAAGGTGGCGGGCCGAATTTCGGCTGGACCTTCTACGCACCGCTTTCGACCACCTATGCACCGCCCAGCGTGACCTTCTTTATCTTTGCCGTGCATATGATGGGGATCAGCTCGATCATGGGGGCGATCAATGTTATCGCCACCATCCTCAATATGCGTGCCCCCGGCATGACCATGATGAAACTGCCACTGTTTGTCTGGACCTGGCTGATCACGGCTTTTCTGCTGATTGCGGTGATGCCGGTACTGGCCGGTGTGGTCACCATGATGCTGATGGATATTCACTTCGGCACCAGCTTCTTTAATGCCGCCGGTGGCGGTGACCCGGTGCTGTTCCAGCATATCTTCTGGTTTTTTGGCCACCCCGAGGTGTACATCATGATCCTGCCGGCTTTTGGTATTGTCAGCGAGATCATCCCCACCTTTGCCCGCAAGCGGTTGTTTGGCTACGCCTCCATGGTGTATGCCACCGCGTCCATCGCCTTTCTGTCCTTTATTGTCTGGGCGCACCATATGTTCACCGTTGGCCTGCCGCTGATGGGTGAGATCTTCTTTATGTTCGCCACCATGCTGATCGCAGTGCCGACCGGGGTGAAGGTGTTCAACTGGATCGCCACCATGTTTCGCGGCTCGATGACCTTTGAGACGCCGATGCTGTTTTCGCTGGCTTTTGTGGTGCTGTTTACTATCGGTGGTTTCTCCGGCCTGATGCTGGCGATTGCGCCAGCAGACTTCCAGTACCACGACACCTACTTTGTAGTGGCGCACTTCCACTATGTGCTGGTGCCAGGGGCGGTGTTCGCCATTATGGCCGGGGTTTACTACTGGTTGCCGAAATGGACGGGCAATTATTACAACGAGACGCTGGGCAAGTGGCATTTCTGGTGCAGCTTTATTGGCGTCAATCTCACCTTCTTTCCGATGCATTTTATTGGTCTGGCGGGAATGCCACGCCGTATCCCTGATTACGCACTGCAGTTTGCAGACTTCAATATGGTGGCTTCCATCGGTGCCTTTATCTTCGGCTTCTCGCAGCTGATATTCCTGGTGTTGGTGATCAAAACCATTCGCGGTGGGGACAGAGCGCCGGCGCAGGTCTGGGACCAGCCTCAGGGGCTGGAGTGGACCGTGCCATCACCCGCGCCCTATCACACTTTTGCAGAGCCACCTGAAGTTAAATAGGGGGGCGTCATGAAACCGCATGATCCTGATCAGGAAATAAAACGCCACAACGGAGGTGCCCATCGAAAAACCGTCTATCAGCTGGTGCTGGCTTCGGTACTGATGTTTGGCTTCGGCTTTGCGCTGGTGCCGCTGTATGACGTGTTCTGTGAAGTTACCGGCCTGAATGGCAAGGTCACCCGCACCGGGCCGGTGACGCTGACCGTTGATCAGGCCCGAACGGTACGGGTGCAGATGATTGCGGTAAATAACGAAACCATGCCCTGGCGGTTCCACGCTGAACGTAACGAGCTGGTGGTGCATCCCGGTGAAGATCAGCTGACAGCCTATCATGTGCACAACCCGACTGGCCGCTGGATGCTGGGTCAGGCGGTGCCGTCAGTGTCTCCGGCAGAGGCAGCGCAGTATCTGCACAAGATCAATTGCTTCTGCTTTGAGCAGCAACCGCTGCAGGCGCAGGAATCCCGCCAGATGCCATTGCTGTTTGTGGTTGACCCGGCATTGCCTGCCCATATTCACACCATCACCCTGTCTTACACCCTGTTTGATATAACCCCGGCGCAACGTACGGCGTTGAATCTGGAACAGGCAAAACGGCGGGTGGTGCTATAACCCGTAAACCCCAACCATGAGGGCTGAATCATGAGTCAGAGTGCCTACTATGTACCGGCGCAGAGTCGCTGGCCGATCTACGCCTCCGTTGCGCTGTTCCTGATGGCGTACGGTGCTGCCCACCTGATTAACGGGCTGGCAGACCAGGGTGGCGGGCTGGGGCTGAGTCTGTTGCTGGCCGGGACATTCTGCATGGCGATGATTCTGATCGGCTGGTTTGGCAATGTGATTTCGGAAAGTCGTGGTGGGCTCTATAACGCCCAGATGGATCGCTCATTCCGCTGGGGCATGAGCTGGTTTATTTTTTCCGAAATCATGTTTTTCGCCGCCTTTTTCGGCGCGCTGTTCTATGTCCGTACGCTGGCGGTGCCCTGGCTGGGCGGGGAGGGCGAGAAAGGTGTCAGCCAGCTGCTCTGGCCCGGCTTTGAAGCGCAGTGGCCGCTTCTGACGACGCCTGATATGAAGCAGTTTCCTGGCTCTGACGGGGTGATCAACCCCTGGCATCTGCCGTTGCTCAATACCGCGATTCTGGTGACCTCCAGCTTTACCCTGACCTTTGCCCACCACGCCCTGAAACTGGATAACCGCCCTCGCACCATTCTCTGGCTGGGCACCACCATCTTGCTGGGTGTGGTGTTCCTGCTGTTTCAGCTCAGTGAGTATGTAGAGGCCTATCAGGAACTGGGGCTGACACTTAACTCCGGTATCTACGGTGCCACCTTCTTTATGCTGACCGGTTTCCATGGCCTGCATGTCACCCTGGGCACGCTGATGCTGATCATTATCTGGTTGCGGGTGCTGAGCGGTCATTTTTCACCGAAGCATCATTTTGGCTTTGAAGCCACCGCCTGGTACTGGCACTTCGTTGATGTGGTGTGGATCGGGCTGTTTATCTTTGTCTACGTATTCTGATCAGCCCGATTAACGAGGCTGTAGTTTGACGAGATGTAGCTTATCGAGACTGTAGCCAGGGGGCGCTGCTGCCCAGTTCGCCACTGTAGAAACCCCATACCAGTATCAGCAGCAGAGCCACACAGAAGCCGACCCGAAGGTAGAGAGAATTAACCAGACGGAACGATTGGCCCCGGTCGCGGATCAGAAAAAAGAGACCACTGAACAGGCTGATAACAGCCCCGAGAAACAGCACAAGTAACAGGAGTTTGATCATGGCAGCGCTCCATCAGCAGGATGACCGGACACCAGCGCCTGGCGCTGATGATGCTCTGAGTAAAGACCGCTCTGGCACGCTGTTCAAGGTTGTTCTGACCAACCTGATGATCTGGCTGCAGGCGGTGCTGATCATTGCATTGCTGCTGGCACTGGGGTTCTGGCAGCTGGAACGCCATAACCAGAAAAGCCTGCTGCAGTTGCAGTGGCAGCAATCTGATCGCGTGCGCCCCTTCGGCAGTGAAGGGCTGCAACGCTTCGACCGGGTTGAACTGAACGCCAGGTTCGACCCGCAACGCTGGCTGCTACTGGATAACCGGGTACGTGAAGGTGTGGCCGGGTATGAGGTGATTGGGCTGACTTTGGCAACCGAACAGCATTTGGCAACTGGGCAGCAGCCTGCATTGCTGGTCAGTCTGGGCTGGGTTGCGGCGGGTGATGATCGCAGTCAATTGCCTGAGGTGGCGTTACCGCCTGGTCAGCTGGCGCTGAGTGGTCGCCTTGATCGGCCCGAACCGGGTCTGCAGCTGGCAGAAGATCGTTGGCATGGTCGCTGGCCCTGGCGCATACAGCAGCTGGACCTGACAGCGATAGAAGCCGCACTGGGGCAACCGGTTTCACCCTGGTTGCTGCGGCCAGACATCGAACTGCTTAGCGGTCAGCCGTCGGACTGGCAACCGGTGGTTATGCCTGCTAAGCGTCATCTGGGTTATGCGGTGCAGTGGTTTGCGCTGGCTTTTGTTTGGCTGCTGCTGACTTTCTGGCTGGCCCATGTGGTGAAAACCGATAAAGAAAAATTGCCAACAGACCTGAACTGATTTGATAAATGGAAAGCCTGATAGATGTGCAGGCAATGTTGAACAGGAGAGCTGGATGATGAGTAAAGCTGTGACAGGCCGTGCCCCTCTGAACCGTATGACCTTCTGGATGATCTGGCTAGTGGGTGGCGGCCCGCTGCTGCTGGCGATGTTCCTGTATTTTTCCGCTGCCAGTGATAGTGGGCTTTGGTCCGGCCAGGGCAGTCAGAAAGGGGAGTTGCTGCAGACTGGCCAGACTCTTGAACAGTGGGCAGTTAAAGATGGCCAGGGTAATCCTCTGGCGGCAACCGGGCTGTGGCAGATCGTACTGGCGGTGCCACAGCATTGCACAGAGCGTTGTGCCTGGTGGCAGACACAGCTGGTACAGCTACATCGTGCGTTAGGTAAAAACCAACAGCGGGTGCAATGGCTCTCCCTTGAGGGTGCGCGTACAGAGGAAAGCGCTCGTCAGCAGCTGGAACAGCAAGGGGCAGGCATCTGGCTGGCAGACCCCCACGGCAACCTGGTTTTACGCTACCGACTGGAACAGCCCCCACAGGATCTGCTGAAAGATCTGCGTCGCCTGTTGAAGGTATCCCGTATCGGCTAATCCCGATCAGTGAACAACCGGAGGATATCCGATGGCAAACAGCATAACGGCACCGTCTGATAATCATGCCCTGCAACGTTTGATCAGGCTGGCCAACGCGGCATTGATGCTGGTGCTGGTGGTGGTATTGCTTGGTGGCTGGACACGGTTGAACGATGCCGGACTGGGTTGTCCAGACTGGCCTGGCTGCTACGGTGAGCTGGTACTGCCTGCCAGCAGTGAGGCGCTGGCACAGGCGCAGGCCCGCTACCCGCAATGGCAGCTGGATCAGACCAAAGGCTGGCTGGAGATGATCCATCGCTATGCAGCTGGTTCACTTGGATTACTGATTGCGGCAATCGCCTGGTGTAGCTGGCGTCAGCGACAGCAGATCAGGGACGTACCTGTACAGCTGGCGTTCGGGTTACTGGCACTGGTGACGGTGCAGGCACTGTTCGGCATGTGGACGGTCACCCTGAAACTGTTGCCACAGGTGGTCACCCTGCATCTACTGGGCGGGCTGACCACGCTGACTTTGCTGGTGCTATTCAGGCACCGCCTGTTGCGACTACAGCAGGCCAAAGTGGGTAATGGATCCACGTCTTCAGGCCTGATCCGGATCGCGATTGGGTTGCTATTTCTGCAACTGACTCTGGGTGGTTGGACCAGCGCCAACTACGCAGGTTGGGCCTGCACCGACTGGTTGCAATGCAACAGCGAGCAGCAGATAGGTCTCGATTATCAGCAGGGCTTTGATCTGTCGGTGGAGATTGGCCCCAACTATGAAGGTGGTCTGAAACCGATAGAAGCGCGAGCGGCCATTCAGGTGGTACACCGCTGGATGGCAGTGGTGCTTGTGGCCTGGCTGCTGTGGTTGTGTTGGCGGCTGAAAGCGGTGAAACCACTGTATCCCTGGCTGGGGTTGGTGGTCAGCGCAACCCTGCTACAAGTGTTGCTGGGTGTTGCAAATATTATCTGGGCGTTGCCGCTGGCATTGGCGACCGCCCATCATGCCGGGGCGGTGGTGTTGCTGCTCAGTCTGCTCTGGCTCCATGACCGAAGTGCGGACTGTCCACAGGAGGTGCTACATGCGTCAGAGCGAATCACTCTCAACTGAATCTCTATCTGCAACATCCATCATACAGGGAGCATTGCAGTGGCGAGCCTATCTGGAACTGTGCAAACCCAAAGTAGTGCTGGTGATGTTGCTGACCGCACTGGTGGGTATGTGTCTGGCGACACCGGGTCTGCCTTCGGTGGTTGTCATGATTGCCGGATTACTGGGTATCGGTATGGCCGCTGGTGCGGCAGCAGCCGTGAACCATGTACTGGATCGACGCTTTGACGAGAAGATGGCTCGCACCCGCTACCGCCCGCTACCTAAAGGTACATTGAGCAGCGCTCAGGCACTGACATTTGCTGCGGTGCTGGGTACGGCGGGCATCGGCTTGCTGGTGGTGCTGGTCAATTCGCTGACTGCCTGGCTGACACTGGCATCACTGATCGGTTATGCAGTGGTTTATACCGTCTGGCTCAAACATGCGACGCCACAGAATATTGTGATTGGCGGTGTTGCCGGGGCTGCACCGCCACTGCTGGGGTGGACGGCGGTCAGTGGTAGCCTGGATGCCAATGGTCTGCTGCTGATGCTGATTATCTTCGCTTGGACGCCGCCGCATTTCTGGGCACTTTGTCTGGCCCGTAAAGAGGAATACTGCAAAGCTGGGGTGCCAATGCTGCCAGTGACTCATGGTGAACGCTTTACCCGACTGCAGATTGTGCTCTACAGCCTGCTGATGGTGGCTACCACTGCTCTGCCATTTCTGACTGGTATGAGCGGGCTGGTTTACTTGGTGGGAATTGTGGTACTGAATCTGAGGTTTCTGTATGAGGCTGCCAGGGTTTATCGCAGTCGTGATAAAACAATTGCCATGCAGCTGTTTCGCTACAGTATTACCTACATCATGTTACTGTTTGCGGTGTTGCTGGCAGATCACTATCTGTTGCCCTGGCAGGGATAGAAAACGTATTTCAGGTATCTAAGTTCCAGAACGGAAATGGAGAAAGCAGTACATGACTAACCAGAATCTCTGGTAATGCCGGAGGGAGACGGCGTCACCGGAAGGGGGAACTGCGATGTTTCTGCAACATATGATGGGGATGCTCTATCATCCCAAAGCTGAATGGGGTGCGCTGCGTAAAGAGCGTTACACCACTTGGCATATCTTTCTTGCTCAGATCAGCCTGCTGGCCGCCATACCGGCAGTGTCACTCTATATTGGAACGACTCAGATTGGCTGGAGTGTGGCTGGGTCTGAATATGTAAAACTGGATGTTTCCAGTGCTATACCGGCTGCGATCGCTTTCTACTTTGCCATGTGGGTGGCAGTTGGATTTATCGGCGGCTGTATTCACTGGATGGAAAAAACCTATGGCGGCAATGTCAGCATGGACGAGTGTCTGGTGCTGACGACTTTTACCGCTACTCCACTGTTTCTGTCGGGTCTGGCTGGACTATATCCGGTGCTCTGGTTCAACGTATTTGTTGGTCTGGTTGCACTGTGCTATAGCGTCTACCTGCTCTATGTCGGAGTACCAATCATTATGCAGATACCGGAAGAGCGTGCGTTTATGTTCTCTACCTCTGTACTGACTGTTGGTCTCTGTGTGTTGGTGGGCCTGATTGCAACCACGGTTATTCTGTGGAGTACATTGATACCACTAAGCTATATTGCTGGCTGACAGACCTGAGCGTGAAGAAAAAAGCACCTGCGGGTGCTTTTTTCATATCTGTATCCAGTATCAG